>NZ_CP101824.1:2400000-2700551 GCF_024498195.1 Halovivax cerinus | reverse complement strand
GTCGCGGTCGGGATGGCCGGGGGATACGCCCAGACGCGCCGCTACCACGCACACCACGACCCAGACGTCCTGCCCGTCGGCGTGGTGAACCTCCACATCGCTCCGGGGCTCGCCCACGGACTCGGGAACCTGTACGCGGCGAAGATGGTCGGCGCGCCGCTGGTCGTCACGGCAGGCAACCACAGCACGGACTTCCGCCACGAGGAGCCGATCCTCTCCGGCGAACTCGCCTCGATGGCCGACCAGTTCTGCAAGTGGTCAGACGAGGTGTTAGACGTGGACGCGCTGCCGACGATGCTCCGACGGGCGTTCCGCGTCGCGCTCGAACCGCCGACGGGCCCCGTCTTCCTCGGTCTCCCGCTCGACGTGACGATGGCCGAGACAGACGACGAGCCAGAGCGCCTCGGGCGGATCCCGACCGCGGGGCCCGGCGATCCGGACGCGATCGAGCGGGCAGCGGACGCGCTCGTCGAGGCCGACAATCCGATCGTCGTCGTCGGCGATCACGTCGCCCGCGCGGGCGTCGACGCCGTCCAGGCCGCGGTCGATCTGGCCGAGGCGTCGGGTGCCCGCGTCCACGGCGAGATCCTCTCCTCCGAGGTGAACTTCCCGACCGACCACCCGCAGTGGATCTCGCACGTCCCGCCGGACGAGGACCTCGCTTCCACGCTGCTGTCGGCCGAGACGATCCTGTTCGCGGGCTGTTCGACCAACACCACGCTCACCCGCCACGAAGAGCCGCTCGTCCCCGACCACGCGACCTGTCTGCACGTGAGCGACGCCGTCTGGGAGGTCGGCAAGAACCAGCCGGCCGACGTCGCGGTGGTCGGTGATCCGGGGCAGGCGCTCGCGGCCGTCGCCGATCGCGTCGCTGAGCGACTCCCCGAGGCGGTCCGCGAGGAGCGTCTCGAGTACGTCGACGCCGTCTCCGAGATGGTCGAGGCACAGATGGCGACGATGACGAGCGACGAGCAGCCAGACGACCCCCGCGCCTCGAAGGCCCAACTCGTCGACGCCATGGAACGGGTCGCCGGTGACGCGTTCGTCGTCGACGAGGGCGTCACCTCGAAGTACGCGATGCTCACGCGCTGGTCGTTCGAACCCGAACAGTACATCTCGAACAAGGGAGGTGGACTCGGCTACGGCCTCTCGGCCGCGGTCGGCGCCGCCATCGCCGAAACCGATCGCGACGACCCTCGGGACGTGGTCGGCTTCGTCGGCGACGGCTCGTACCTCTACTACCCACACGCGATGTACAGCGCCGCCCGATACGACCTCGATCTGACCGTCGTCGTCTCGGACAACCGCAACTACCGCATCCTGAAGAACAACACGTTGGACCTCATGGGTGGCGAAGAAGCCGACTACGAATTTCCCGGGATGGACTTCGATCCGCCCGTCGACCTCGTCGCCAACGCCGAGAGTCACGGCGCACGGGGAACGCTCGTCGAGACGCCCGAGGAGATCGAGCCAGCCCTGAGAGACGCGCTCGCTCGCGACGGTCCGGACGTCCTCGACGTGCTCGTCCACGACTGATCAGAGTAGCCCCTGTCCCAACTCGACCACACCGATCACTCGTCACTCGCCGGATCCCGAACCCGCTCCCCTTACTCCGACTCCGGAAAGATCTTGCCAGGGTTCAGCGTACCAGTTGGGTCCAGCGCGCGTTTGATCGATCGCATAACGTCGACGGCACCGTCGCCGTGTTCCGGTTCGAGATACTCGCGTTTTCCCTGACCGATGCCGTGTTCGCCCGTGGCTGTCCCGCCCAGTTCGATCGCGCGCTCGACGATCGCGGCGTACAGTTCCTCGCCGCGCTCGACCTGGTCGGGGTCGGACCGGTCGACGAGAACGCTGTAGTGGAGATTACCGTCGCCGGCGTGGCCGAAGCAGGGGACGAGCAGGTCGGCCTCGTCGGCCAACCGCTTCGTCTCGCGGACGATCTCGGGATAGGCGCTGATCGGGACCGTCACGTCGCCCGGGTGGAGCGGATCCAGATCGGCGTCGTAGCTCGCGACGGCGTAGGCGAGGTCACGTCGCGCCGCCCAGAGGTCCGCCATCTCGGTTTCGTCCCCGTCCGTCTCGAAGCGATCGAGGGCGTATTCGTCGAAGATGGACCGGCAGAGGGCGATCTCCTCGTCGACGCCGTGGTTCGCGTGAAACTCGAGGAAGACCATGGGCGCGTCCGGAAGGTCACTCCCCTGGTACGCGTTCGCCATCCGGGCACTCAGCCCGTCGACGACTTCGATGCGGGCGACGTCGACACCAGAGCGGACGGCGTCGGAGACGGCCGCGGTCGCCGCGTCGAGCGTCTTGAAGATGGCACGCGCCCCGCGTTTCTGTGCCGGTCGTCCGGCCAGTTCCAGGGTGGCCTCCGTGACGACCGCGAGCGTCCCCTCGCTACCGATCAACAGGTCGGTCAGGTTGTACCCACTTGAGGTCTTCACCGCTCGCGAGCCGGTCCGGATCACCGTCCCGTCTGCCAGCACGGCCTCGAGACCGAGGGTCCAGTCGGCCACTTCGCCGTACTTCACGGTCTGCATGCCGCTCGCGTCGGTGGCGAGCATGCCGCCGATCGTCGAGATGTCTCCCGACGAGGGTAGGGGCGGGAAGAACAGGCCGTCGCTTCCGACGTGCGCGTCGATCGCCGAGCCGATAACTCCCGGCTGAACGTCGATCTGGAAGTCGTCCGGCCGGTAGTCGACGACCGCGTCCATCCGCGTCAGGTCGAGACTGACACCGCCGTGGGCCGGCACCGCGTTCCCCTCCAGACCGGTCCCCGCCGCGTATGGCGTGACCGGGACGCCGCGGTCGGTCGCTGCGGCGAGGACGACCGAGACGTCGGCGGTCGATTCGGGGTAGACGACGGCGTCCGGGAGCACACCCTCGTCGAGCTGGGAGGCACCCCAGTCGGCCGCGTGGGATTCGCGTCGCCCCTCGGCGACCGACACCTGCTCGTCCCGGAGGTCGAGGTCCGTGAGAAACGCGACGTCGTGCGTCATACGTGAGCGTCGCACATGTGACGTAAAAACGTTTCCGCGGCCGTCACCGTCGCGGGCGCACGGACAGAGACGGGACCGAGGCTCGGTTTCTATCGGGTCGGAACACACCGAGGGGACGGGCGGCGCGTCCACTTCGGGCAGAGAGAGACGAAGAGAATCGGCTCGATCAGTCGATGTGGCCTTCGCGGCGCAGCTGCGTGGCGTCCTGGCTGGTGTATCGCCACTCGATGGTCGCCTTCTCGTCCTGCCAGTCCCAGGGTTCGGCGACGACGACGTCGTCCTCTTCGATCCAGGTGCGGTACTTCATGCGACCGGGGATGCGTCCGAGCCGTTCGACGCCGTCGGCGCACTGCAGTTGCACGTGGTTGCCGCCCAGGTGGTCGGTGACCACGGCGAACACTTCGTCGTTCGAGGGCATGCGGAGGTTCCGCCGCCCGGATTCTTCACTCATACGGTATATAGATCATCGCGTCGTATAAGTGGACGGGAGGAACGGTAGCATATGACGAGGGAGTTCGAGGATGGCGACCGGTCGCTGGAATGGACACGTCGGTAGTGGACACCGAGCGGAAATGACCGACAGTAGGCGACCGGGTAGCATACTCGGCGGGCGAGACAGCACAACCCGAGGTGAGTTCGGCAGCGAGGCCGGACTTCGAGGCGTCGGTCAGGCAGTTGCCGTCGGTCAGTGACCCGAGCCACTCGCGTCCTCACAGGACGCTCGCGAGCGGTTCGAACCAGACTGCCGCGACGAGGACGGCGAGAAAGACGTACGAGCCACGAATCAGTAACATCGTGGCGAGTTTCGGCGGTGCCCGATGGGCGGCGATCGCGACCAGCGCGAGGGAGAGGACGGCAGCGACGCTCCCCGGCGGGAACAGTCCAACGAGTGCGAACGCGAGGCAGATCGCGAGGCCGACGCTGATCACCGCGTACGCCAGGGCGACGGCCCGATCGGGTCCCAGAACCACCGCAACCGTGCGCTTTCGGATGGTTCGATCGTAGGCCACGTCGGTCGTGTCGTCGACGATCTTGATCCCCGTCAGTACGAGTACGAAGACGAACGCGAACGCCATCGCGAGCGTCGAAACCGCACCGGTCTGGGACGCGTACCCGCCCAGGATCGCCACCCCGATTCCCGCGGGGTAGCCCATCGTCGCCCCGATCGGGTGGACGTCTAACTGCGGCGCGTGGAGGTACGCGATCACCCAGGTCGGCAGGGTCAGGACGGCGGCGAGGAGGGTGACGTCGACGGCGAGGACGAGCGTGGCACCCGCGAAGAGCGTCGTCGCCCCGACGAGGCCGAACCGGCAGCCGGCGACGGTGAGCGGGTGATCGTCGTCCTCGCCTCGGACGTGGTAGTCGACGTAGCCGTCCTTGACGTGCGCCGTGTAGACCGCCGCGAAGATCGCCACGGCGTGCACCGCAGCCGGGACGAGCTCGAAATCGGTCGTGAGGACGGCGCCGAACAGCGACGCCGCGACCGGCGGCAGCATGAACACCGGGTGAACCTGCGACGCGTACGCCCGGATGTCGGCTCGGACGCCCGAACCGTGGCGGGAGACGGCCATAGGCATCTCCACCACGGACGCGAACAAAACCGTCGGGGGTCGACCGAGTCGGTGAGAACGAGCGAGCCTCGACGCCACGGCCGCGAGACTCGCCTCAACGCGTCGGCTGCTGGGCACGCATCGATGCGAATCCCCGGCTCGAGTCGCGTTACCGGACCGCCCGCGTCGCCGCGTCGATGATCTCCAGGGCCTCCTTCAGTTCTTCCGTCCCGGTCGCGTACGAGAGACGAGCGTACCCCCGACCGTTTTCGCCGAACGCCTCGCCGGGAACGACCACGACGCCCCGGTCCAGTACCTCGTCGCACCAGCCCTCGGGCACCTCCGGCATGGCGTAGAACGCGCCCGACGGGGTCGGGACGGAGAGGCCGGCGTCCTCCAGGCCGTCGACCACCAGGTCGCGGCGCTCCTCGAAGGTGGCGACCATCTCCTCGACGGGGTCCTGGGGCCCGGAGAGAGCCGCTTCGGCGGCGTACTGGGCGGGTGCGGAGGCACAGGCCTGGACGTACTGGTGGACGCGAAGCATGCGCTCGATGCGACGGTTCGACCCCGTGACCCAGCCCAGTCGCCAGCCGGTCATCGAGTACGTCTTCGAGCAGGCGCTGACGGTGACGACGTTGTCCGTCTCCGCGTACGCCATCGGCGAGTGGTGCTCGCCGTCGAAGACGATGTGTTCGTACACCTCGTCCGAGATGCAGAGCACGTCGTGTTCGTCGGCGATGCGGGCGAACTCGCGCACGTCGTCCTCGGAGGCGACCGCCCCCGTCGGGTTACCTGGGCTGTTGACGATGAACGCCGCGGTGTCTTCCGTGATGGCGTCCTCGACGGTCGCGGGGTCGAGTGTCAGATCCTCGCGCACAGGGACGGGGTTGGGGTCGCCCCCGGCGATAGTGGTGAGCGCATCGTACGCGACGAAACCGGGATCGGGAAAGATGACCGCCTCCCCCGCGTCGACGTGGGCTTCGAGTGTGAGGTGAAGCGCCTCGCTCCCGCCGGCCGTCGCGATGACGTCACCCGGATCGACAGAGAGTCCGTACTCGCGGTCGTAGGCGCCGGCGATCGCCTCACGGAGTGCGGGTATCCCCTTGTTTCCCGTGTAGGGATCCGCCTCGTGTGACTCGATCGCCTCGACCGCGGCCTGCGAGGCGTGCTCGGGCGTCGGGAAGTCCGGCTGCCCGAGGCCGAGGTTGATGTCGTCATCCCCGGCCGCTTCGAACACCTCGCGGATGCCACTGATCGAGACGTTTTCGACTCGTGTCGAGAACTCCGTCATACTCGACAGGGTGGACCGAACCCTCATAACGCTTGCTGGTGTCGACGAGTGACGGCCCGATTCGCTCGACGACGCCCGACGCGAACGACTGTGGCTGTCCCATTACGGACGAGTGGCTGTTCCGTTACGGACGAGCGGCTGTCCCATTACGGACGACTGCGTCACCTCAGTCACCGACGGCTATCGCTTCCGTCCCGGACGACTCGCTCTGCGTGGCGTCGTGGCGCTACAACCCGGGGATCGTCGGTGCGTCGGTCCTCGGGCCATCACTCAGACGTCTCGACGACTCGCGTCGCACCGGAACGGGGGTCGACGTGTACTCGTACTCGACCGTCGGCCGTCGTCGCCGGGACGATCCACGTCGATCGGGTCTGGTGGGGCACCGCGGCGTCGATCGACTCGTAGCCGGCCGATTCGAGTGCGTCGATCGCACGTTTCGTCGCCGCATCGACGGACGGTACGGTCCTCGTTGGCGGGTGTCGGTGAGCGGTAGTCATCGTCCCTCTACGTAGATCTATGCTACCACCACCCATGAACTGGTGTGACGGTTCCCACTCGACGGGAGACGAGTCGGTCGGGACGGTGTGAAACCGAGTCGAGACCTCCTCGAACGTCGCTGTAGCGTCGAAGTCCGCGAACGGAAAGCGGTCAGTAGAACTCCCGAACGAGGTCCATGGCGTCCTCGGGCGCGCCATCCGGAATCTCCGACATGTTATCGCCGAGGCCCTGTTGCTCGCCGTAGGAGACAGACTCGTCGTCCTGGTAGAGGATACCCTGGTACTCCTTGTCGGCGTCGAGGATGACCTCCTCCGCGGCCTCGTAGTCGGTCGGATCGTGACCCTCCTCCTGGAGATCGACCAGCGTATCACGGAAGTAGTCGTACGTGTCGACGTCGTTGAACGTGACGCACGGGCTAAAGACGTTGACGAAGCCGAAGCCGTCGTGTTCGATCGCAGCCTCGACGATCTCGGTGTGACGCATCGCGTCGGACGCGAACGACTGGGCGATGAACGTCGCACCCGACGCCAGCGCCAGCGCTAGCGGGTTGACCGGCGGCTGCTGGGGGCCTTCGGGGGTCGTCGACGTCTCGAAGTCCGATCGAGAGGTCGGCGACGCCTGGCCCTTGGTCAGTCCATAGATGCGGTTGTCCATGACGACGTAGGACATGTCGACGTTCCGTCGAACGGCGTGGATGAAGTGACCGGATCCGATCGAATAGCCGTCGCCGTCGCCGCCAGCGACCATCACCTCGAGATCGGGACGGGCCATCTTGACGCCGGTGCCGACCGGCAGAGCGCGCCCGTGTACGCCGTGGAGCGCGTAGCTGTGCATGTAGGTCCCGATCTTGCCGGAACAGCCGATACCGGCGACGACGAACGTGTTGTCCGGGTCGTTCCCCGTGTTCGCCAGGGCTTTCATCATGCCGTTCATGGTCCCGAAGTCGCCGCAGCCGGGACACCAGGTCGGTTGCTTGTCGGACTTGAAGTCGGTGAATCGGACGTCTGAGCTCATTGTGCTGGCACCTCCGTGGAGAGTTCCGCTTCGATGTCGTCCGCGAGTTCGTCCGCCTTGAAGCGGATACCTGTGTACTTGTTGATCCGTTTGACTCGCGTCAGCGTGTCGTGTTCGATAACGTCGGCGAACTGCCCCGTGGCGTTGCACTCGACGACCACGACGTCGTCGGCCGCCTCGATGTCCTCTGTGAGGTCGGGCCGCGGGAACAGGTACGGTACGGACAGGACGCGGACCGAGACGTCACGCTCTTCGAGGAGGTCGAGCGCCTCGATGAGAGCACCTTCGTTCGAGCCCCACGAGATGACGAGGTCGTCGGCATCCGGGTCGCCGAACTCGCGGTAGTCCCAGTCCTCTTCGGCCTTTGCGGTCTCGACCTTCCGGTTTCGTTTGTCGACCTGCTGGACGCGGACGTCGGTGTCCTCCGTCCGGCGGCCGAGTTCGTCGTGTTCGAGGCCGGTGCTCATGTGGGCCCCGTCGAGGGTCCCCGGGAGGGCACGCGGGCTGACTCCGTCGTCGGTTGCAGCGTGAGCGCGGAATCGACCCTCGTCGTCGAGCCACTCCTCGACTTCCTCGTCGGAGACGATCTTCCCGCGGTCGATCTCGACGGCGTCCATGTCGAAGGCCTCGGGCGGGAACGTCTGTTCGGTGACCGACATCGCGAGGTCGGAGACGAGGAACACCGGCGTCTGATACGTCTCCGCCAGGTTGAACGCCTCGACGGTCTTCCAGAAACACTCGGTGACGGTCGTCGGGGCGACGACGAATCGCGGCACCTCGCCGTGGCCGCCGTAGAGCACCATGTTCAGGTCGCCCTGTTCCTGTTTGGTCGGCATCCCCGTCGACGGGCCCGAGCGCTGGACGTCGGCGATGACGAGCGGCGTCTCACTCGTAGCGACCAGGCCGAACGTCTCGGTCATCAGGTCGATCCCGGCACCGGAGGTCGCCGTCATCGAACGGGCGCCGCCGCGTGCCGCGCCGAGGGCCATGTTGATCGCCGAGAGTTCGTCCTCGGCCTGGACGACGTGACCGCCGTAGTCGTCGATCCGGCCCGTCAGGTACTCCATGATAGACGTCGCGGGAGTGATCGGGTAGCCGGCGTAGAATCGGCAGCCGGCGGCGATAGCGCCCATCCCGATGGCCTCGTTGCCGTTCAGCAGGACGTAGTCCTCGTCGGTCGTTTCGAGGTCGTAGCCGAGGTGGTCTAGGTCGTACTCCTCGCGGACGTGGTCTCGACCGAGCCGGGCGGCCTCCTTGTTGTTCTCGACGATCTTCGAGCCTTTGCCGCCGAAGCGCTTCTCCAGGGCCTCGTCTAAGTACGCGACGTCGAACCCGGTGATCTCGCAGGCGGCACCGAGCGCGACGACGTTACGCATGATCGCTCCACCGGCCTCTTCGGCCAGCGTCTTCAACGGGACGTCCACGGCGGTGACCTCGTCGGGAATCTCCGCCTCCCAGGAGCGCTCACCGTCGTAGATGACGGCGCTGCCGTCGTGCATTTCGTCGAGGTTCTCGTCGATAGTGCGCTGGGTGAGCGCGACGAGAATGTCGAGGCGGTCGACGACGCTCTGTACGTCGTCGACGGACGTTCGGATCTTGTAGGCTGTGTACCCCCCGCGGATGCGCGAGGCGAAGTCCTTCGAGGTGAACACGTGCCGTCCAGCTCTGGCGAGCGCCTGGGCGAAGATCTTGCCGGTGGAGTCGATACCGTCCCCGGCTTCTCCGCCGATGGCCCAGTTGAGATCCGCTGGCATATTCTAGCGGCCCTTGCCCGGGGGAGAGGAAAAGGCTTCTGAAACCCCCACTGACTGACCGCACGAGAGAACGGTTACACCACCGATTTAGTCCAATATCCCTGGGGAGCGAAATGGAAATAGGGGCGGAGTGGAGACGGCACGTTCGACGGCGACGACGAGATGGTCGGGAATGGGGGTTTCGGACGGGTACCGTACTCGACGGAAACGGGCCGGGGCGTACCCGAGGACGGTATGTCGGTGGAATCGTCCGATGGTGTACCCGACGGATGCCGGACCGTCCGAGAGGAGAACCCATATGGCCCCGTCCCTCGAAACGCGGATATGAACGCGACAGTCCCGATCAGCGGGATCGAGGAGGTCGGCCCGAACACGATCGCACTCGCCCTCGAAACGCCCGACGGATTCGACGCGCGGCCGGGACAGTTCGTGCTCGTTCGCGCGACGCCGGACGACGAGGAACTCGCACGTCACTACACCCTCTCCTCGCCCACCGTCGACGAGACGTTCGAGATCACTGTGGGCATCGATCCGGCGGGAGACCTCTCACCGTGGCTGGCGGAGCGAACGCCCGGCGACGACATCGAGATCGAGGGCCCGTTCGGCGAGATCGCCTACGACGGAGCGGGCGACGTCGTCACCGTCGCCGGCGGTCCGGGCATTGGGCCGGGCGTCGCCATCGCCGAGGCGGCACTGGCACACGGTCACGACGCGGTCGTGATCTACCGGGACGAGCAGCCGGCCCACGAGGATCGGCTCGATGTCCTGGAAGAGGCGGGCGTTCCGGTGACGATCGTCGACGCCGGCGACGGCGCACGCCTCCGTGACTCGATCGCCGAACACGTCGACGATGGCCAGGTGTACGCCTTCGGTTTCCGCGACTTCGTCACGACGGTCGCCGACGCGATCGAGGACGCCGGCGGCGATCCGGACGACGCCATGATCGAAAATTTCGGGTGACCGGGAAGCGCGGTCGAACGAACGGTCGCGACGATCAGTGCTCGACGAACTCGATCAGAATGCCGCCGGTGTCGGCCGGGTGGAGGAAAGCGACGTCGTGGCCCCAGGCGCCGGGCCGTGGCTCTTCGTCGACCAGGCCGATGTCGAGTTCACGGGCGACTTCGAGCGTACCGGCCGCGTCCTCGGTCTCGAACGCGAGGTGGTGGATCCCGGGGCCGTGCTCCTCGAGATACGTGGCGATAGTCCCGCTCCCGGTCGGTTCGAGCAGTTCCAGATAGCCACCCCCGACGTCGAGAAAGACGACGCGCATCCCGTCGAACGTCTCTTCGTGGGCCACCTCGAACCCGCAGAGGTCGCCGAACAGGGCCGTCAGTTCGGCCGCATCCTCGGTCGCGATTCCGGCGTGATCGAAACGCATCGTCGGGTGGATCGGGCCCGAATTGGTGAGAGTGTTGCGTTCTGCATCGACCCGGTCAACAGTGTCGTCGGTCCGAGCAGCACTATTGAACGGGCGCGGACGCCAACGACTGCCATCGTCCTGGGGCTCGGCCCAGCATGAATTCGACCCATCAGTTGTCGTACGGGACACGGGTGCGAGAGCGAAGGGCGACCACGTGGACGTCACGATCCGCTCCGTCTCCGGATTCGTCTTTCTGGGTACGTTGGTCACCCTGTACAGTTCGATTCAGATCGTGGCAGAGGGACAGCAGAAGGCGTTGTACGTCTCTGAGGACTTTGGCACCGTCCGTGCGGAGGGTTACACCATCGTCCCGCCGTTCGTTTCTGAAACCGATCCAATCGATCAGGAAACCATGACGATCGAAACCGACGGCGATCGGGTCGACGTGCCCGCCGAGTTCGAAGCCGACGTTCGCGATCGGTCCACAGGACGGACCGAACACTGACTGGCGGTCGCTGGCGAACGTCGAGCATCCATCCAGAGCCTGGGCTCGTCCAGGGGTATCCTGTCGGGCCCGATCGTCACCGCGAGTCGAATTCCCGTCGCCAGCAGGTCGGTCAGACCGCGCCGCCGCCCTGGTACTCGCCGAACTCCTCGCGGAGGACGTTGCAGATCTCGCCGACCGTGGCGTGGGCCTTCACCGCGTCGATGATACCGGGCATCAGGTTGTCGGTGCCGCGAGCCGCCTCGCGAACGGCTTCGAGGGCCGCCTCCGCTTTCTCTTCGTCACGCAGTGCACGCGTGTCCTCCAGGCTGTCGATCTGGCGCTGCTGGTCTTCTTCCGTGACCTCCTGAACGTCCATCTCCGGCTCTTCGTCCTCGATCTCGAACTCGTTGACGCCGACGATGATCCGCTCTTTGTCCTCTATCTCGCGCTGGCGGTCGAACGCCGTGTCCTGGATCTGGCGCTGGACCCACCGGGACTCGACGGCCTCCAACATCCCGCCGCGGTCGTCGACCTCGTCGAGCAGGTCGTACGCGTCGGCTTCGACCTCGTCGGTGAGGCTCTCGACGTAGTAACTCCCTGCGAGTGGGTCGATCGTGTCCGCGGCGCCGGACTCGTGAGCGAGGATCTGCTGGGTGCGGAGGGCGGTGCGGACCGACTCCTCGGTCGGCAGGGCCAGCGCTTCGTCCTTGCCGTTGGTGTGGAGGCTCTGGGTCCCACCGAGGACCGCCGCGAGCGCCTGGTAGGCCACCCGGACGACGTTGTTCTCGATCTGCTGGGCCGTGAGCATCGAGCCCGCCGTCTGGGTGTGGAACTTGAGTTGCTTGGACTTGGGGTTCTGCGCGTCGAAGCGCTCCTCCATGATGTCGTGCCACATCCGACGGGCGGCGCGGAACTTCGCGACCTCCTCGAAGATGTTGTTGTGGCCGTTGAAGAAGAACGAAAGTTGCGGGGCGAACTCGTCGACGTCGAGGCCGGCGTCGACGGCCGCCTCGACGTACTCGATTCCGTTTCCGAGGGTGAAGGCGAGTTCCTGCGCCGCAGTCGACCCGGCTTCACGAATGTGGTAGCCGGAGATGGAGATGGTGTTGAAGTTCGGCGTCTCCTCGGCGCAAAAGTCGAAGATATCCGTGATGATCCGCATCGAGGGTTCCGGCGGGTAGATGTAGGTGTTTCGCGCGATGTACTCCTTCAGGAGGTCGTTCTGGATCGTCCCGCGAAGCTCCTCGCGGTCGACGCCCTGTCGGTCCCCGACGGCGATGTACATCGCGAGCAGTACGCTCGCGGGCGCGTTGATCGTCATCGACGTCGAGACCTCGTCCAGCGGAATGCCGTCGAAGACGGTGAGCATGTCGTCTAACGAGTCGATGGCGACGCCCGCCTTCCCGACCTCGCCGGCGGCCATGTCGGCGTCGGAGTCGTACCCCATCTGCGTCGGCAGATCGAACGCCATCGAGAGGCCGGTCTGACCCTGGTCGAGCAGGTAGTGATAGCGCTCGTTCGTGTCTTCCGGCGTCGAGAAGCCGGCGTACTGGCGCATCGTCCACAGTCGGCCTCGATAGCCGGTCGAGTAGACGCCACGCGTGTACGGCGCTTCGCCCGGAAACCCGAGATCGGCCTCGTAGTCGGTATCGGCCACGTCCGCCGGCGTGTAGAGCCGGTCGACCGTCTGCCCGTTCGTGTCCGTCGTGAACGTCTCCTGTCGTTCGCCGAACCGGTCGACGACCGGTCCGGCCGTCTCCTCGCGCCAGTCGTCCGCAGCCTCGCGGATCGACTCGAGGTCGTCGGGATCGAACATGGTCTGACGAAAGGAGGCGACGGGGCTTGAAGGTTGAGAATCGAACGAGCGTCGCGCCGGAATCGGACGCCACGTGCTCGGGATTGCGACGGCGCGGACTCGATCAGGCGCCGGCGTTACGACCGATCGTGACCGTCTCCGTCGCAGCCGGCGGGACGCCCCGACGACCAGGACTCACCGCCCGGTGTCGTACTTGTACGTGGCCGTCTCGGGGTCGATACCGAACTCCTCGGGAGCCGTTTCGTCGTCTCCTGTTGCGTCTTCCTTGCTGGCGGTTTTGAACGCCTCACGCAAGCGATCCGGCACGTGGAACCGGTCGACGGCGACGCGGAGCGGGGTCGCGTCCGGATCGACGCCGTCGCGTTTGGCCTCGAGGCGTCGCTTGAGGGTATCGGGAAGCGCGTCGCGATCGATCGAATCGAATCCGAACTGCGCGAGGTAGGGACCGACGCTCGTCAGGGCGTAGACGGTCTCGAAACCCTCGTCACCGGCGTACTCGACCAGCCGTTCGACGACGTGCGCGCCGACGCCTTGGCCGCGCCACTCGGCGAGGACGCCGATGCTGGTCAGCTCACAGATGGAGTCGCCGTCGTCCGGGCGGTGGATTCGAATCCGGCCGAAACCGGCTTTCTCGTTCGAAACCTCGTCGATGGCGACCACGTAGTCGCGCGAACGGAACGCAGTCGCGTCGAGCCCGAGTTCGTCGATCCGGTCGAGTAACCACACCTCCTCCCGGTTCTTCGCGTCCCGTACGTACATACCGACTGGTAGCTCATCCAAGACAATAGGGGTTGCCCCCGCGTCATCGCGTACGTCGTCGACGACCGGACCCGCGTGCACCGTCAGCCGACAGCCGACCTCACGGCAGACCGCCGGCCCCACAGACAGATTCGACGACGACTCGCGGGGGAGACTCACGCGATGAGAAGCAATTTTGTGGTTTCCGCCTGAACGCTTCGCCATGGAATCACTCGAGGACGTATCGGAAGTCGCGTACGAACCGTCACGGGAGTTCGTCGAATCGACGAACGTCTGGGAGTTCATGCAGACGTACGGTATCGAGGACTACGACGAGCTGATCGAACGGACGACGACCGACCTCGACGGCGCCGACGACAGCGGGGTGGACTGGTTCTGGGACGAGGTCGTCGAGTACCTCGGGATCGAGTTTTACGAGGAGTACGACGCCGTCAGAGACGACAGCGACGGGCCACAGTTCACCGAGTGGTACCCCGGCGGCGAGCTCAACGTCGCGCACAACACGGTCGACCGGTGGGCGGACGTGGACGAACCGACGCGTAACACCGTCGCGACCATCTGGGAGGGCGAAGACGGCGAGGTCAGGGAGGTTACCTACCACGAGCTGGCCCGTCAGTCGAACCAGGTCGCGAACTACCTGGAGTCGGTCGGCGTCGAGACCGGCGACACAGTGGGCCTGTACATGCCGATGGTCCCCGAGGTCGTCTCGATCCTCTACGGCGCCTTCAAGGTCGGCGCTATCGTCGTTCCGATCTTCTCCGGCTTCGGCGTCGACGCGACCGCGACCCGGATCGCAGACGCAGAGTGTTCGGTGCTGTTCACCGGCGACGGGTTCTACCGGCGAGGCGGCGAGATCACGCTGAAAGACGCCGCCGACGAGGCGATCGACGAGGCGGGATACGTCGAGCGCACGGTGACGGTCCAGCGCCTGGGCCACGAACCAGGCGCGGACATGCCCTGGGACGACGAGCGAGACGAAACGTGGACCGACGCCGTCACCACCCAGGACGACGGGTACCGGACGAAATCGCTCGACGCAGACCAGGAGTCTATGCTACTTTACTCCTCGGGGACGACTGGGACGCCGAAGGGCATCGTCCACACCCACGCCGGCGTGCAGGTCCAGTGCGCCAAGGAGCTGTACTTCGGGTTCGATCTGAAGCCGTCCGATCGATTCTTCTGGGTCTCCGACATCGGCTGGATGATGGGGCCGTGGACGCTCATCGGCGTCCACACGTTCGGCGGTACCGCGTTCATGTACGAAGGTGCGCCGGATCACCCCGAACCAGACCGGTTCTGGGAGATGATCGACCGCCACGACCTCACCCAGTTCGGGATCTCGCCGACGGCGATTCGTGCCCTGCGCAAACACGGTGACGAGTGGCTCGACGGCCACGACCTCTCCTCGCTGCGAATCCTCGGGTCGACCGGCGAACCCTGGGATCCCGAGTCCTGGCGCTGGTTCGCAGAAAACGTCGGCGGCGGCGAGGCGCCGATCGTCAACATCTCCGGCGGGACCGAGATCTGCGGCTGTTTCCTCATGCCGATGCCGATCACCCCGTTGAAGCCCTGTACCCTCGGTGGACCGGGCCTCGGCATGGACATCGACATCGTCGACTCGACGGGCGAGTCGGTCGCCGACGATCACGAGCGCGGCTTCCTCGTCGCGCGCGACTCCTGTCCCTCCATGACCAAGTCCCTCTGGTCCGGCGACGAACGATACCTGGAGGAGTACTGGTCGAGCTGGGACGACCTCTGGGACCACGGCGACTGGGCCCAGCAGGACGAGGACGGCTTCTGGTTCCTCCACGGCCGCGCCGACGACGCCCTCAACGTCGCCGGTCGCAAGGTCGGGCCCGCGGAAGTGGAGGGGGCGCTCATCGACCACCCGGCAGTGAACCAGGCCGCCGCCGTCGGCGCGCCGGACGACACGACCGGCACCGCCGTCGTCGCCTACGTCATCCTCGAACCGGGGTACGACGAGACCGACGACCTCCGCGAGGAACTGCGCGCACAGGTCGGCGAGGAACACGGGAAGCCGTTCCGCCCGCGCGAGATCCTCTTCGTCGACGCCTTCCCCAAGACCCAGTCGGGCAAGATCATCCGCCGCGCGATCGAGGCCACCTACACCGGCGAGAACCTGGGCGATATGAGTAGCATCGAGAACCCTGGAGCGCTCGAGGCGCTCGACGAAGCGCGATAGCGCCCTTCTGCCGATTTCTCTGGGGAGCCGTCGACGGGAACGAACCGTACACTCAGACGCCGACGAGTACGGCCGATGCGTCCGCCACGATCCCGCGAATCGTGCGATCGAACGCCAGGACGATCACGTTGGTGAACACGAAGAAGACGTACAGCCCGACCGTCGAGAGGAGGAACGCCAGATCGATCGGATGCGAGAGGGAGTGACCGACCGCGACGACGATCCCCGCGTAGGTGGCTGCGGCGAGTGCAACGCCCGGGTATCCGAACAGTTCGTAGAAAAGTACCGTGATCGGGTTCAGTTCCTTCGCGTACGGGGCGACGATCAGCAGCACCGCCGTCGTCATGTCGACGAGCCACAACAGGTGAAAGGAGCGCCGAAGCCATCGGGAATTGGGCGGGTCGAGGTGGTGACTGGCCAGTCGCTGTACGATTATTCGACGGTCGGTAGGGCGGACCGTCGATAGCGCCTGTGCCTGCACATGTCCGGTCTCACGGTCGCGAGAGAGAGAGAGAGAGAGAGAGAGAGAGAGAGAGAGAGAGAGACGTTTCGGGAGCGGGATAGACCCTCGTTCGGGCAGCGGGACAGACCCTCAGCGGACAACTCAGCTAGCACCGATCGCGGCTTCGATCCGCGATTCGATGTCCGCGAGTTCGTCTCTGAGTTCGTCTCCCGCTTCGCCCTCCAGGTCGGCGAGTTGGTCGCGAACCCCAGCGAGGAGTTCGTACTTCTCGTCCTCGTCGACGCCGGTCTTCTGGACGTAGACACTTTCCTCGACGTCGTAGACGGCCGACTCCTCGAGGTCGGTGACCGACAGGACGACGTCCAGTTTCTCCCCGTCGATCCCCGTCACCCACTCCCGCGGAATGTCGTGTTCGTCCAGCGCGTCGAAGACGGTCGCCTCGTCACGGAGCGATCGGCGTTCTCGCGTCGTCCGCCTGACGGTCCCGAAACGACCGTGGAGTTGCTGATCCGGGCCGAGTCGATCGAGGAGTTCGTCGCGAAACCGCTTGCGGAGCCGACCCGCTCCACGCTGTACGTCCGAACTGAGTACGTAGCAGTCGCTCAACGCCGTCGTCTCCAACTCGCCGGGCTCCCCGACGTCGAGCCGTTCTACGTGCTCCGCGAGGAGGATGGCGTCGTCGTGGAGCCGTTCCGGCGGCCGTCGCGCCTCGGCCGGCGAGACGAGGTACGGACTCTCCCCGGGTGTCGCGCGCTCAGGGTCGACCACGACCTCGTCGCCGACGACCGTCACGGCGGACGAGAGCGTCAGCGCGGCGACGTACGGTTCGACGCCGGGTTGCAGGTGTTCGACGCGTACCGGGTGGTCGTCGAGTCGCTCCGTGAACAGGTCGAACTGCTCGCGAAGGAGGGAGCGCTCCTCCCCGCTGTCGGCGATCCGGATCGCGATGCGATCGTCGTCGATCGAGTCGACGGCGAATCGGCGGCCCGACACGGGCGTCTCCAGTTCCGCCCCGTCGTCCAGGGAGGCCAGTTGCGTCCGAATGTCGAGCCAGAGTTGGGCGGCGTCCATAGCCGTCCCTATCACGAATACCGACAAAAGCCGTAGGCAGGCACGTTCGACCCGAACGGGGCGACGAGCGTCGCGCTCGGACCCAGTTCGATGGGGGACATCGTCGACCGCAGCCAGTCATTCCGCCTGTGCGACCGATCGCCACCCGAGGCAGAATCAGGACGGCGTGATCCGGTCCCAGAACGACCTCATCTCCGAGGCCTCGGACATCGACTCCAGTTCCCGGAACGCCGACTCCTCGTCGTCTTTGTTGGCCTTCAACGGGTCAGTGACGGCGCTCCCGTAGTCGAGTCGATCGGCCATCAACACGAGACCCTCGTAGCCCGTCATCTCGATCCGTTCGGTCATCATGCCGCCGATCATGTAGCCCATGTCGCGCAGTCCGGGATCGTCGATCGAGTCGTCGATCTCTTCGCGCTCCTCGCGAATCCCGTCGAGCACGGCGTCCTCTGTCGGCGCCGGCGTCGACCCGATCTCGTCGAAGACCGTTTCGAGCCGGGAGACGTGCTCGCGCGTTTCGTCGCGATGGTCGGCGAACCCATCGCTCAGTGTGTCGTTGTCGGCCCGTCGGGCCATGTGGTCGAGTTCGTCGACGAGTTGCGTCTCGGCGTAGTACTGCTGGCGGAGCGTGTGTTCGAACAGGTCTTCGAGTGAGTTCATGTCGTGACACCCGCCCCGACCTGCATCGAGGAAGTCCATAGTCGCGGCCCCCGAGCGTGCAAGCGGCCTGAGTGACCGAGCGGTAGCGGCTCACAGGCCCGAACGGGCGCTTTGTACCGGACACGGCGATCCTCGTCGCCGTATACGTGAGTTAGGACCCGTCCAGCTCGACGGCCGAGAGCGGGAGTCGACGCCCGGAGATCGGTTCGGACTCATTGGGACCGAGGACGAGATCGTCCGCCGTCGGTTCGCCGGGTGTCGCCTCCATGGGCGAGAGGACGGTGACGCCGTCCGCCACGAGCGGTGCGAGGACGCCCGCGACGACCACCCGCGGGTCTGCAAACGGACCGGCCCGGGCGAACGCCGTCGGGCCGACCACGACGCGCGTCCCGGGGCCGACGTCGAACTCGGCCGCGATCGACCGCGCCTGGGCGATCGCCTCGCCGTGTGATATCGACGCTGCGGGTGCACCGGGGTCCGCATCTTTATCGCCACTGACAGTCGCGTCGACGAGCAGCGGCGTTTCGGAACCGATGTCCGTCGGCGGGAACGACGGATTCTCGCTCCAGAGCCCCGCGTCGAGGTGATGGATTTCGGGTGCCGGCGGGTCTCCCCCGTAGCAGACCCGCTGAATCGGCGCGTCGGCGTCGTACGCGTCGACGCGATCGGCGGGTGCGACGAGCGTCCGCACCTCGGGGTACCCGTCGAGCGAGGACGGCGGCTCGAACCAGGTCCGGCCCGAGAGCAACGCGGTACCGAAGAACGAGAGCAGGGCGAGCGGTCCGTCACCGACGACGCCGACGGTTACGCCGCCACGGACGCCGGTGTGTCTGAGGAAGTTCCCCGCTTTCCAGGCCGAGGTACACACCCAGTGTGTGTCGTACGTGCGGCCGGTCGCGTCGACCAGCGCCGGCCGGCCGCTCCGTCGATCACGCGTGAGAAAGTCGGCGACGGTCTCCATACGTGGCCGTCGGCCCGATGAGCGAAAAACGCGGTGATCCAAATCGACGTGGTTCCTCGATCCGACGGCGTCGAGTGCGTACGAGCGTGCGGAGCGCGAACGGGACGAGGGATCAGAACGCGCGCTTGATCCGATCGAAGAAGCCGTCTGCGATCTCGATCTCGTCGCCGCCGGCCTCGGCGAACGCCTCCAGTGCGTCGCGTTGCTCCTCGTTGAGCGACTCTGGCGTGACGACCTGGACGGTAACGAAGAGGTCGCCGTAGCCGCGACCGCGGAGGCGGGGCATACCCTTTCCGCCGAGGCGCATCCTCTCGCCGCTCTGGGTGCCGGCGGGAACGTCGAACGAGACGGAGCCGTCGAGCGTCGGGATGGTGACGTCGTCGCCGAAGACCGCTTGCGGGAACGACACGGGAAGGTGATAGTGCAGGTCGGCGCCGTCTCTGTCGAACTCCTCGTGGTCGGCGATCGAAACGTCGATCAGCAGATCGCCTGCCGGGCCGCCTTCCGGGCTGGGTGCGCCCTCACGTTCCATCCGGAGCGTCTGTCCGTCCTCGATGCCGGCCGGCACGTCGACCGTGAGCGACACCTCGTCGCGGACGTAGCCGTCGCCGCGACAGTCGCTACAGGTCTCCGTATACAGCGTCCCCTCGCCCTCACAGCGTCGGCAGGTAGTCGTCTGCTGGACCCGACCCAGCGGTGTCTGCTGGACCTGGGTGACCTGCCCGCGCCCCTGACACTCAGGACACTGACGGGCGTCGGCCGACGGCGGATGGCCGGTGCCACCGCAGGTGTCACACTCGGTCGGTCGTTCGAACGAGAACTGGCGTTCGACGCCGTCGTAGGCGTCTTCGAGGGATATCTCGAGTTCCGTTCGCAGGTCCCGGCCGGCGCGTGGCCGTCGGCGGCCGCCACCTCCGCCGCCAAACACCTGTTCGAAGATGTCGCCGAGGCCGCCACCCATCCCACCGCCACCCCCGAACGGATCGCCACCCATACCGCCACCGAACGGGCCGCCGCCAGCCTCGCTGGCGTCGAAGCCGTGTTTCTCGGCCTGTTCGTAGCGGTCGTGGCCCATCCGATCGTAGGCCTCGCGTTTCTCCTCGTCGGTGAGTACCTGCTTTGCCTTCTGGATCTTCTTGAACTTCTCTTCGGCGTCCGGTTCGTCCGAGACGTCCGGGTGATACTCGGTGGCCTTCTCCCGGTAGGCCCGCTTGATCTCCTCGGCGGACGCGTCGGCACTCACACCGAGCACGTCGTAGAAGTCCTCGCTCATTCGTTACCTCCAGATACTGGGTTGAAACACTTCAAGGGACCGTTCGACGGTGACCGGAACCGCAGTCGTCCGAACCCGACGGTGACGCTGAAGCGACCGGGGATCTGGGACGACCCCCGACGAAACTGACGGTCCTACTCGTCGTCGGCTTCGTCGTCGACCTCTTCGAAGTCGGCGTCGACGTACTCCTCTTCGGTTCCGTCGTCGGCAGCGCCGCCCGGTCCGGGATTGGGACCGGCACCAGCGCCGCCGCCCATCCCGGCACCGGCCGCGCCGCCTGCAGCGCCAGCACCCGCGCCACCAGCGCCTTCCGCGCCGGCGGCTGCCTCCTGGTAGATCTGCTTGCCGATCTCCTGGAGTTCGGAGCTCAGTTCCTGGGTCGCGGCTTCGATGTCCTCGGCGTCGGCGTCCGAATCGTCGATCGTCTCCTCCAGGTCGTCGACGGCGGCCTCGATCGAGTCGCGGAGGTCGTCGTCGACGTCGTCGTTCTCCTCTAGGAGCGTCTCGGCGCGCTGGATCGTCGCCTCGGCGGCGTTTCGAGCTTCGATGCGCTCACGGCGCTGTTCGTCCTCCTCGGCGTGCTCTTCGGCCTCGCGCTGCATACGGTCGATCTCATCATCGGAGAGACCGGCGCCGCCTTCGATGGTGATCTCTTCGGATTCCCCGGTGCCCTTGTCCTCGGCGCTGACGTTGACGATGCCGTTCTCGTCGATGGAGAAGGCGACCTCGATCTGGGGCGTCCCGGCCGGAGCCGGCGGGATGCCGGTCAGGTGGAACTCGCCGAGCATCTCGTTCTTCTCGGCGATCTCGCGTTCGCCCTGGAAGACGCGCACCTGGACCGAGGTCTGGTTGTCGGCGGCGGTCGTGAAGATCTTCGACTCCTCCGTGGGGATCGTCGTGTTCTTCTCGATGAGGCGCTCGAAGAGTCCGCCCTTGACCTCGATCCCGAGCGAGAGTGGCGTCACGTCGAGTAAGACGATGTCGTCGACCTCGCCGCCGAGGACGCCGCCCTGAATCGCGGCGCCCAGCGCGACGGCCTCGTCGGGGTTGACGTTCTTCTGGGGCTCCTTGCCGGTGAGATCCTCGACCTGATCTGCGACCTGCGGCATCCGGGTCGACCCGCCGACCAGCAGCACCTCGTCGATGTCGTCTCTGTCGTACCCGGCGTCGTCGAGCGCCTGTTCCGTCGGCTCGACGGTCCGCTCGATCAGGTCCGACGTGAGTGACTCGAACTTCGCACGGGTGAGCGACGCCTCGAGGTGGATCGGGCCGTCGTCGGTCGCCGTGATGAACGGCAGGTTGATCTCCGTCTCCTTGCGCGAGGAGAGTTCGATCTTGGCCTCCTCCGCGGCATCCTTCAGCCGCTGGAGGGCCTGTCGGTCCTCGCGCAGGTCGATGCCGTGGTCGTCTTCGAACCCGTCGGCGAGCCAGTCGATGATGGCGTGGTCCCAGTCGTCGCCGCCGAGTTCGTTGTCACCGTTCGTCGCGACGACCTCGTAGACCCCGCCACCCAGGTCGAGGATGGAGACGTCGAACGTCCCGCCACCGAGGTCGTAGACGAGGACAGTCTGATCGGACTCGTCGTCCAGTCCGTAGGCCATCGCCGCGGCCGTCGGCTCGTTGATGATGCGCTCGACCTCGAAGCCGGCGACCTCGCCGGCGTCCTTGGTCGCCTGGCGCTGGCGGTCGGAGAAGTACGCGGGCACGGTGATGACCGCCTTCTCGATCTCGTCGCCGAGGTAGTCCTCGGCGTCGCGCTTTATCTTCTGGAGCGTCATCGCCGAGATCTCCTCGGGTGTGTACTCGTCGTCCTCGATCTCGACGGTGTAGTCCTCCTCGCCCATGTGACGTTTGATCGAGGAGATCGTGTGCTCCGGATTCTGAATCGCCTGGTTCTTCGCCGGTTTCCCGACGAGTCGCTCGTCGTCGTCCGTGAACGCGACGACCGACGGCGTCGTCCGATCGCCCTCTGCGTTGACGATGATCTCCGGATCGCCGCCTTCCATCACCGCGAACGCGCTGTTCGTCGTCCCCAGGTCGATCCCGAGAATCTTGTTGCTCGTCATCAGGACCACCTTGTGCGCACTTTGGTTTAAATGTTGGTGCATCGAGGCGGGTTTACTTGGTATTATTTCTCCAACGCCCGCCGTGGTGGCTCACGAAGCCGGCGAGCGAAACGCTCCCCCATCGAACGGACGAGCGGCGAACCGGACGCCGGGTCTGGAATCGACGTCAGATGGTCGATCGGTCGATGCCAGACGGGTCGATCGGTCGATGCAAGATGTCCAGTTCGGTCGAAGACGGACCTCCACTCCCGAACGGGTTCGACGTCTCCACCACGAGTCGAGACCCGAATCGAGAGAGAGAGAGAGAGAGAGAGAGAGAGAGAGAGAGAGAGAGAGAGACGAACTCGATACGGCACAGCAAGGAAAACTCGGGCACCGCTAATCGGTCACGACGAGGCAGAAAACGGACACTTCGGTCGCGGTCGGATCACCCTCACCGGTTCGTTCTTCGAGTGCGACGGTGCCCACCTATCGACACACTAGTACAACCCTGACAGGACGAGCGAACCGGAATCGGATCGGGTGTTTCGTGATCGGTTCCGGTCGCCGGCACGACCCTCGACGGACGGGGTCGTCGCCGCAGCGTTATTCGCTCTGTTCCGGGCTGGTCTCGGTCGTGTCGTCCACTTCGCCACCGAGTTCGATGGCTTCCTCGGATCCGTCCGACTCGGGTGCGTCGTCGCTGCTGGACTCGTCGGATCGGTCACCGTCGCCGACCGACTCGCCAGGCGTGGCGCCCGTTCCGTCGTCATCGGTGGGTCCGTCGAACTCCCACGCAGCAGCCGTGTCGTGATCCGACGCGGCGTCCCCGGAAGCGGTCTCCGGTGCACCGTCGTCAGCGTCGGCATCCACGTCTTCCCCCGTACTCCCGTCGTCGGCCCGGGTACCATCATCGTCGGCCCGGGTACGCTCGTCGCCGCCCGGAGCGTCCGCCGAGCGGTCCGTCTCGGCCGTCGACGGTTCCGCTCCGTCACCGCGTTCGGAGTCCTCGTCGGCGTCACCGCTCGCAGCTGTCTCACCATCGGAATCGGTCGCGTCATCAGCGCCATCGTCTCCGTCCGACCCCTCGGCGTGGGCGCCGTTGCTCACCGTCACCTGGGCAGTCTGGATGACCTTGTCACCCATCTCGTAGCCGGGAGTGAAGACGTCCGCGACCGTTCCCTCGGGTTGCTCGCTATCGATCTGCACCATCACTTCGTGTCGCTGGGGATCGACCTCGTTCCCGGGTTCGGGTTCGATCTCGGAGACGTTCTCGTCGGCCAGGACCCGATCGAACTCGCGAAGGGTCATGTCGACCCCGTCGCGGAGGGATCCGGCATCGTCGCTCTCTTCGTCGAGTGCGCGTTTCAGGTTGTCACGGACGCCGACGATCCGGCCGACGAGGTCCTCCGTCGCCCGGGACTTGAGCTGTTCCTGGCGCTTCTTCGCCCGCTTCTTGTAGTTCTGGAAGTCCGCTTGCTTCCGTTTCAACGCACCTTCCAGCTCCTCGATCCGTTCGGTCGCCGAGTCGAGTTCGGACTCCAGTTCGTCGATTCGGTCCTCGCGCGAGGTGAGTTCCGACTCGAGTGCGTCGATGCGGTCGTCGCGGTCACTCAACTCGTCGTGTAAGTCGTCGATCGTCTCCGCCTGCTCGTCGTTTCGCTCCCGGAGATCGGAGAGTTCGCTGCGCTGGTGTTCGACGGTCTCGTTGACGTCGCGAGCCGTTTCGACGACGCCCGTCACCTCGTCGGCGAGTCCGTCGTCGTGGTCGGCGATCCGATCGATCAGTTCTCGTAGTTCCGCCTCGGTCTCGGGACCGGTCGACTCCGCCGAGCCCGACGCGCTGTCGGGACGCTCGTCCTCCGCCGGCGCCGTCGCGTCGGTAGAAGCGTGCTCTCCGTTCGAATCGTCCGCAGTTTCGGTCCGATCCGACCGATCGCTCCCGTCCCCGACCGCGATGGGTTCGTCGCTCGGTGTCGCCGCATCTGACCCGGCGGACGGCTCGTCCGCAGCGGGCTCCTCGTCCGGCCCACCACCCCGAGCCGTCGGTTCCGTGCCCTCGTCTTCGCTCATGTCGGGTCAAAGGGAGACGGGAAATAAAAGGATTGAGGTCCGCGTCCAGCGGCGTCCGTCGCGGTCACGCACTCGGTGGTACGTCCTGTCGTCCGGCCCGCCCCGTGAAGGGGTTCTCTGCGTACTCACACGAACGTCCCCGTGCCACAGAGTGCCACCGCCAGTTCAGATCGCCGAACGGCGGCCGTCGGGATGTCCCGACGATGTTCGCCGACGGCGTCAGGTCGTACGTAAACACGGAACCGAACGCGTACGGGTAACGGACCGTCGACGACGGACGCACGGACGCGTTCCGCCGTCGCGTCGCCTGTGAACTGTGTGACCGGTGAGCCATCGATCCGATACGGTATCGGTCAGGGTTCCGATCGGTCACCGCCGGAGATGCTCACTGGTTCCGTCCATAGCGTTCACGATCCGATGAGATACTGATATCTCCGCCCGCATGGCCCGTATCCCCATGCACGGATCCCAACGACGCGTCGATCGGCGGACGGTCCTCGTCGCTTCGGGTGGTAGCATCGCTGCCCTGGCCGGTTGCCAGGGCGGCCCCGGCGGCGACGGCGGTAGCGCTGACCTCACGGTCACCGGCGTGTGGACAGGCGGCGAAGAAGAGAGTTTCCTCGAAGTCGTCGACTACGTCCAGGACGAGATAGACGTCGAGATCGCGTACGATCCGCGAGACACGGAGGCGATCCTGACCGGGACGCTGATGGACTACGAGGCCGGCGTCGCGACGGCCGACATCGTCGTGATGCCCTCGCCAGCGCGAGTGCAGTCCGACGCCACCGCCGGGCACCTCGAACCGGTGACGACCGTCTGGGAGGGTGGAAACTTCGCGCCCGACTCGGAGCAGGTGACCGTCGACGGCGACCAGTACGGGGCGCCGTTCAAGATGGATCACAAACCAGGGTTCTGGTATCGGCAGTCGTTCTTCGAGGACAACGGCCTCGAGGAACCGGCCGACTACGACGGGTTCGTGAGCCTGCTGGACGAGATCGGAGAGGTCGACGGTGTGGACGCCCCGCTGGCGTCGGGTAACGGGACCGGCTGGCCGCTGTCCGACGTCACCGAGGCGTTCTTCCAGCGCCAGGAAGACGGCGCGCAACTCCAGCGCGACCTCGTCTCCGGCGACGCGTCGATGACCGACGAGCGCGTCGTCACAGCTCTCGAGACGGTCCAGACGCTCATCCAGGACGGCTACTTCAGCGAGGTCCGGGACTTCGGCGTCCAGTTCGAGTACCTCTGGAACAACCAGATCCCGCTGTACTTCCAGGGCTCGTTCACGACCGGCTTCGACGCCATCCAGGATCCGTCTGACCTCGGCGTGTTCAGGCTTCCGGGGACGGAGTCGATGGTCGCGGCCGAGAACTGGTTTACCGTCCCATCGTACGTCGACGACGCCGACGCGGCCACGACGGCCGTCGAACACTTCGTCAGCCCCGACGCCCAGCAGATCTGGGCCGAACGCGGCGGGTTCATCGCGTCGAGTTCTGACGTCCCGACGGACGCCTACCAACTCGAGGTCATGCAAACGCTCGCCCAGCAGGCCGAGGAAATCGAACTCGTCCCGGACCTGGACGACACGCTCGGCGACCCCTTCCAGTCCGAGTTCTGGTCCCAGCTCACCGGCCTCTGGGCCGATCCCCAGCAGGATGTCGCCGCGATGGCCGAAACGCTGGCCGGCGTCCAGGAAGAGTCCGTCGGCGGCGGCAGCTGATGGCCGACACCGACCGGACGACGCCGGCCCCGTCGGACGGCGGATCGGGGACCGAGTCGTCGTCGCTCGCGATCCTCATCCAGGAGGTCCGGCGCCGGAACAGGAACGCGCTCGTCATCGACGCGATGTACCTGTTCACGACGGGGTTTCTCTTCGTGATCGCCGTACAGGGCACCTGGCCGGCGGTCATCGCGGCGATCCCGATCGCGACAGTGTTGCTGTTCGCCTGGCGGTCGTCCGCGCCCTTCTTCGTCGCGAACGTCGTCGCCGGCGTTCTCGGCGCGGTCCTGACGGTCGCCGGTTTTCTGCCCTTCTGAGCGGTCGCGTGGGTCGAACCGACGATCGGATCGACGGCTGGTCCATCGAACGGCCGCGCATCAGTCGGTGGCCGGGTCGTCGGCCCACCCATCGCCTCCCCACCTTGGACACCCAACGTCTCCCGCACCTCGGACGCCCATCGTCTCCCGCATCTCGGACGACGACCGCGAGCGCGTCAGTCGACGACCGCTGCGACCATCCCGCGCGTGTAGTACCGTTCGAGGAGCAGGAACAGCACGACCGGGACGATCATCGTCAGTATCGATCCGGCGGCGACCAGCCCCCAGTCGATCTGCAGTCGGCCGCGCATCAGGGGCAACACCTGCGGCGCGAGGTACAGGTCCGGCGATCGCATGAACACGAGCGGGAAGAAGAAGGCGTTCCAGACCCAGGTGAACTGGATGACGGCGACGGAGACGAGCGCCGGGACCGAGAGCGGGAGGATGATCGTCCGGAAGATCTGAAAGCGCGAGGCGCCGTCGATCCTGGCGGCCTCCTCGAGTTCCTCCGGGATGCCGAGCAGGTAATTGCGAAGGAAGAGGACGACCCAGCCGAGCCCCCAGCCGACGTGAACCAGCACGAGTCCCACGTACGTGTCGAACATCCCGGTGCTCCGCAGCGTGTTGTAGTTCCCCATCGCGACGAGTTCGGGCGGCGCGGCCATCACGAGCAGAATCAGGAAGAACAACGCCGTCTTCAGCGGGAACTCGAACCGGGCGAACGGGTACGCCGCCATCGCGCCGAGAAGCATCACGACCAGCACGGCAGGGATCGTGACGATCGCCGTGTTGAGCAGCGCCTGTCCGAGCGGCGCGGTCTGATAGGCCCACGCCCGCTGGTAGTTTTCCAGCGTGATCGACATCCCCTCCAGTTGCCACCACCCGCCGACGATCTCCGAGAGCGGGCGAACCGAGGCCATGAGGAGGCCGAGGAACGGGACGACCCAGAGGAACGCGACGCCGATCGCGACGGCGTACACCAGACTCCGCCGGAGCGACGGCGTCCGTTCGACGAGCCAGGACGACCAGTCACGCTCGCGGCCCGGTCGCGCGTCCGGGATCTCCGCGACCGGGATGTGCCGGTCGCCGTCGGCCGCCGACGTCGACGCCCCGCCGCCGTCCGAGTAGATCGACGGTGATGGACCGTCAGCGGTCGGTCCCGGATCGGCGCCGGAGTCGGGCCCGGACGGATCGGGATCACCGGTGGAGCCATTGGCGTACTCGTCGCTGGGCGCGTTCGCCGGCTCGCCGTTTCCGGCGTCCGTCGATGCGTCGGCAGGGCCGTCCATCGGTTCCGTCGTTTGGTCGCCGGTCCGTGCGCCGTCTCCAGCGTCGAACGGGTCGTCGGTGGAGGAGTCGTCTTCGGTCATCGGTTACCTCATGCGGGCGATGTAGAGCGCGAGCGGCGCCACGAGGAGGAGTTCGATCAACGCCACGACCATGGCGTGGCCGTACTGGATCGGCGGTTCGAACGCCGCGCGGTACACCTCGATTCCGAGGACGGAGTAGACGTGATTCGGCCCGCCGGCGGAGCCGCCGGCCGCGTAGACGATGTCGAACATCCGGAGGACCCAGATGATGCCCATGATCACGACGACGGCGGTGACGGGCCTGACCTGTGGCCAGACCACGTCGACGAATCGCCTGAACCGGCCCGCTCCGTCGACTTTCGCCGACTCGATCAGCGACGGGTCGATCGCAGCGAGTGCGGACGAGTAGAGCAACATGGAGAACCCGGTCTGGACCCAGACCCCGCCGGCGATGAGGGCGTAGATCGCGAGCTGCGGCGACTGTGTCCAGTTTCTGACCTGCCCTTCGAGCCCGATCACCCGCAGGAGTTCGTTGAAGATCCCGGCCTGTGGATCGTAGACGAACAGCATGACGAGACCGATGATGATCGTCGGCGTCGTGAAGCCGAGAAAGACCATCGATCGGAGGATGCGCCGGCCCTTCAGGTCCGCGAACAGCAGCGCCAGCCCGAGACCGAGAAGGGTACTGAGCGGGACGTGGATCACCACCCAGAGGAGGTTCTGCGGGAGGGCGCCCATCGGGAACCGAAAGCGGCGGAGGGTGTCCCAGTTGACGATCAGCGGATCGCGGAGCGTCTCGACCCAGTTCGAGAGTGCAGTGAACTCGCCCATGGTGAACCCCTCCCACGAGAAGAAGCTCCCGACGGCGGAGTAGGCGATCGGTCCGACCGAGAAGATGGCGAACAGGGTCATCCCCGGGAGGAGGAAGACGGCGAGTGCCACCGCCTTCTCGTGGTCGATCCCAAACCGTCGACTCACGGCGCGGAGGCGGCCGTCGCCGGACGCACTGGAGGGGCCAGGGTTGGGTGGACCACCGAACCGCCGTCCGTTTCAGGGGTTGCCACAGCCGATTCCGACCCGCCTGTCGACACGGCCGATTCCGATCCGTCGGTCGACACAGCCCGTCCCGACTCGTTCGGTCCCGGCTCTTCGGTCGGCTCGCCGGTATACCCCCCGTCGTCCCGTTCGCCGGTGGTCGACGACCGATCCGTGCGTCCGGTCGCGTCCAGGAGTGCGCGTATATCCATCGTCCTTCGGAATCAGGTGACCAGTTCGCCGTTCGCGTCGTACAGGTACGCGTCCGCGTCGTCGAACGTGAGGTACACTCTGTCGTCGCGGCCGAGTCGCGTATCCGGGACCTTCACGGTGACCAGCTGGTCGTTCGCGACGACGTTCACGAGGGTGTACTCGCCGAGCGGTTCGATCGTGTCGACCGCGCCGACGATGGCGTTGCCGGACGACGGCGGGTCGGTCGACAGGGAGAAGTCCTCCGGACGGACGCCGAGCGAAATCGTGTTCGGTTTCCCGACGGACGAGTGGTGGGACCGGTCCGAGTCCACCGGTGCGACGGCGTTCTCGGCGTTCGTCTCGCCCGCCGGCCTGTCGTCGGGTGCGCGGGCCGTACGATCCTCGTCGAGCGAGTGCTCCGAACGTGTCCCACTCGGCGGACTGCCACCGGCCTCCGGTTCGCCGCCGGCGACGACGGCACCGGTCGTCTCGGTGACCGCCGGCTCCCGCCGTCTCGCCGGCCCGGCCGTCGACGCGGCGTCGGCGCTCGCGATCGCGTCCAGGTGGATCGTACCGGCCTCGCCGACGTCGATCCCGCCGTCGGTCCGGACGCCCTCCAGAAGGTTCATCGGCGGCGAACCGATGAAGCGGGCGACCCAGGCCGTCCGTGGGCGCTCGTAGAGTTCGCCCGGGGCTGCGATCTGGCGGATCGTTCCCCGATTCATGACGACGACCCGGTCGGCCATGCTCATCGCCTCCTCCTGGTTGTGCGTGACGTAGATCGTCGTGACGTCCAGTTCGTCCTGCAGTCGTTTGAGTTCGATTCGCATCTCCTGGCGGAGCTTCGCGTCCAGGTTCGACAGCGGCTCGTCTAACAGGAAGACGGACGGCTCTCGCACGATGGCGCGCGCCAGCGAGACGCGCTGGCGCTGGCCGCCACTCAGATCCGAGGGCGGTTTGTCGACCTGGTCTTCGATGTGCAACAGCGAGACGACTTCGTCGATCCGGCGGTCGCGCTCGTCCGGCGAGACTCCGCGCACCTTCAACGGGTACGCGACGTTCTCACGGACCGTCATGTGCGGGTACAGCGCGTAGTTCTGAAACACCATCGCGACGTTCCTGGCGCTCGGCGACCAACCGTCGACCCGTTCGTCGTCGAAGTAGATTTCGCCCTCGGAGGGCCGTTCGAGACCGGCGATGAGCCGGAGTGCCGTCGTCTTCCGCACCCGGACGGTCCGAGGAAGACGAGAAACTCGCCGTCCTCGATGTCTATGTGGACGTCGTAGTTCGCGACCGTCTCGCCGCCATCGAAGTACTTGCTGACCCCGCGCATCGAAACCCGGGTCATGGATAGTGTGACGACCACGCATACACGCATTAATGCTCACATCACCACGCTCAGCACATCGTCCCACCCCACACACCGTTCCGACCCACGCACAGTCACGCCCGGGCTCACGTCGCTCCCGACGGGTATCGAATCGGTGCCATCGGAGTCGCCGTCGTCGACTGGCTCGACCGGGAATTCGGCGATTGAAACAATCAAAAAACATTGTAGATCGAAAAACAATCGTTAAAGGTTGTTCACTGTCGGCCACACCAGACAATACTTAGCCATTGTACGACGAGTAACAACATTTTTCCGTTGTTGATCCGTTCGATCGCACGAATGAGCGACCACGTCGCACGGGGCGCCGACCGATACGTGATCCTCGGGGACGTCGTCGATTCACGGGAGATAGCGGATCGAGACGAGTTTCGAGAGACGTTCACGCGCGCCCGGGAGCGAGTCGCGGAAACGTACGGGGACGCGATCGTCGCCGGGCCATCGGTTCTGAAAGGGATCGACGAACTCGGTACCGTCCTCTCCTCGGTCGAACCGCTCTACGACGTCGCTATCACGCTCCAGAACGTGCTGTATCCGCACGCGATCAGACTCGCCGTCGCCAGCGGCGACATCACGGTCGGGGAGACCGACTCGGTCGCACACATGGACGGCGAGGCGTTCCACCGGGCGACAGAACTGCTCGAATCCGTCGAGCGCGACGGACTCCGCTTCGGACTCGACACCGGTACCCGGCCGCTCGATACGGCCGTCGCCGACGAGGTCAACCTCCTCCTGGCCCACCGCGAGTCCTGGACCGACCGCCAGCGTGAGGTCGTGACGCGGTACGAACGCGCGTCGACCCAGCGAGCCGTCGCCGACGACCTCGGCATCAGCCAGCAGGCCGTCTCGAACACCCTCAGGAGCGCCGAGTGGCCGCTGATCGAGACGATCGAGACCCGCCTTCGCGAGACGCTCGAAACGGGATGGCCGACCGACGCGCCCGCCGACGTCGGAGGGGTGGCCGAATGACGACCGACGTGCTGGTCGAGGTCGCCTCCGAATACGAATCCATCCTGATCGCTCTCCTCGGATACGGTGTGTTGCTCGTCACGAGCGGCCGGGTCGTGACGGAGTCGCTGGCCTGGGCCGACGATGGCTACGCCGAGTCCGTCACCGACACCGACCGCGACATCGGCACGATCGTCGGCAAGACCGAGAACATTCTCCTGCTGACGTTCGTCCTCGCCGGAGCGTACGCCGCGCTCGCGATCGTCTTCGCCGCGAAGAGTATCGTCCGTTCGGACGATATGAAGAACAACAGCCTCTTCTACCTGGCAGGGACGCTCGTCAACGTCACGTACTCGCTCGTCGTCGGCGTCGTCGTTCGCGTCCTGCTCGGCGCCGGACTGTGACGGATCGCTCCGGTACCCCAGAGCCCGTCGGGAACGGGCTACAGGTGGCGCCGGCGTCCCTTCGGGATCAACGATCGCAGTTCGCCGTAGACGTAGAGGCCGACGCCGAGCGGTTCTCGCTCGCCGGCGAGCGTGTGGGCGGCGATCAGGTACCCCCAATCGCCGTCCCAGTCGAGTTCCTGATCGTCGCCGGCGACGAACCTGGCGGCCCCGTCTTCGTCGAGGTCGATCACGCACTCGGTCGCACGGCCGCCGAACCGCTGGACGAAATCCGTCGTCGGCTTCCAGTGCTCCTGGCGGGTGCGCAGACACAGCATCCCCAGCGACTCCACCTCGATCGGCGACGGCGCCTCGCCCGCGTAGACCCAGATCTTGCCGGCGCCTTTCTCCCAGAACGTGTACGAATCGAAGGTCTCCGGCGGAATTCCGAATCGCTCGTCGAAGTACTCGACGACGTCCGCACGAGAGACGCGACCGGCGACGGTTCGATCGGCCCTCGTTCGGGGGAGCCGGGCGAACCGCTCGCCCACGTTCTCGGCGAGCGCGTCGTCCGACGTCGCCTCGCAGTCAGGAGCCGGGTCGCCGTCACCAGCCGTCCGCTCGCCGTCCGCGATCGGGTCATCGTCCGCCGGCGGGTCGTCGTCCGGCATCAGGCGGCCACCTCCAGTTTCGCGACGAAGAAACCGCCTGTGTCGTTCTGGTGGGGGTAGATCCGGGCGGCCTTCGAGAGCGACCCGTCGTACGACTCGTCGTTCCACTCGGTGAGCCCGGGGTCGTGCTCGAGCGAAAGGTCGAACGGGACGACCGCGCAGTCTTCGACGTCGAGGACGTGGTCGACGACCGCCTCGTTCTCCTCCGGGGCGAACGTACACGTCGAGTAGACGACCGTCCCGCCCGGCCGCGTCGCCTGGACGGCCCGCCGGAGGATCCCCTTCTGCACACCGGCGATCGACCGGACGTGACCAAGGTTCCACTCGTCGAGCGCGTCAGGGTTCTTCCGAATAGTCCCTTCGCAGGAACACGGCGCGTCGACGAGCGCGCGATCGAAGGCGTCGAACTCGAACGACGCCAGCGAGTAGTTTCGGGCGTCGTCGTTGGTCACCGCGAGCGACGTGGCGCCCAGGCGCTCGGCGTTGAATCGCAACGCCGACAATCGACCGAGGTTGTTGTCGTTGGCGACGACCGTCCCCCGATCGTTCATCAGCGCCGCGAGCTGGGTCGCCTTCCCACCCGGTGCGGCGCAGGCGTCCCAGACGCGCTCGCCAGGTTCGGGATCGAGGACGAGCGGCGGCACGACCGAGACTTCCTCCTGCCCGTGCGTGAAACCGTGGTACGACGCCCACGTCGACCCCGGCGAGTCGGTCTCGAGTCGAAGCACGCGCGAGTGCCAGTCGGCCTGTTCGTAGGCGACGCCGTCCGCCTCGAGCGCCGCCATCGCCTGCGCTGCGGTCGCCTTGATCGCATTGACGCGTACCGCCGTTCCGAGCGGTCGCTCGCAGGCCGCGAGAAACGCCTCGAAATCGTCGACGATCGGTCGATACCGCTCGAAAGGCTCCATCGGCCGGCAGTTCGGTCGGTCGGCGTTTGTGCGTTTCGACATCGCAACTCGTCGACGCTCGACGACCGATCCCGAGTCGGACGCCCCAGAGTGAGCCCGAATCGGGCGCCGGAAGGGGAACGCATTACCCGGTGCAGACCGAACGATCCACACATGAGTTCGGACCCGAGAGACATCGAGCCGATGGACTGTCCGACAGTTGACGGAATGCCGCGCCTGGGCCTCGGAACCTGGGAGAACACCGACCCGGACGAGTGTGCAACCAGCGTCGAAACGGCCCTGAACGTGGGCTATCGCCACATCGACACGGCGCAAGCCTACGGCAACGAATCGGACGTCGGAGCGGGTATCGCCGCAGCCGACGTCGACCGCGAGGAGGTCTTCCTCGCGACGAAGGTCTGGATCGACAACCTCGCCCCAGACGACGTGAAGCGAACGGCTCGCGAGAGCCTGGACAGGCTCGGAGTCGACGACGTCGACCTCCTGTACGTCCACTGGCCGGCCCGCGAGTACGACCCCGAGGCCACGCTGGCCGCGTTCGACGAACTGGTCGACGACGGCGTGACCCGCCACGTTGGCGTCAGTAACTTCCTGCCCCACCAGCTAGAGGAGGCAGCCGACGTACTCGACGCGCCCATCTTCGCCCACCAGTTCGAACTGCACCCGTTCCTCCAACAACAGGACGTCCTCGACACCTGCGACGAACTCGACATCAACGTGGTCGCCTACTCGCCGCTCGCTCGCGGACACGTCTTCGACGAGGACACACTCACCGACATCGCCGACGACCACGACGTGTCGGCCGCCCAGGTGAGCCTCGCCTGGCTCCGCGAGACGGGCGTGACGGCGATTCCGAAGGCGACCGGAACGGACCACATCACCGACAACTGGGCGTCGCTCGACCTGTCGCTCTCCGACGACGAACTCGACCGGATCGACGACCTCGACCGCGGCGCCCGCGAGGTCGACCCCGGCTTCGGACCCTGGAACCGGATCTGACGGGGACGGCCCGTGTGCCGGCAGACGGCGTCTGGATTCGCCACTGACACGGCGGATCAGAACCGATCACCCCGGCAGAATACACAGGAAAGTTTACGGTCCGCCGGTCGCAGGGACAGGATATGGCAACCCGCACGCGAAAGCGAAACCGTACCGGCTTCATCGGTGCGGTGATGCTCGATCTGGCGATGCTGCACGGAACGTGGATGGAGGTGATATTCCCGCGACAGCGCGGGCGCGGCCACTCGGTGATGGGCAAGTGGAAACCCGAGACGCTCCCGCAGGCGCTCGGGTACTACAGCTGGTACGTCGTCGGCGCACTCGGATTGCTCTTCCTGTATCCCCTCGCCGTCGTCGGACTCGGTACCCGATTCTACGCGTCGAAGCTGGATTCGACCGTCACGCGACTCGGCATCGTGGGCATCACGCTCGTCTCCGTCGTCGTCTGGGGGCTGTTGAGCGCCCTCGCCTACCTCCAGCTCGACTGGGAACCGTTCGTCGCCATCGCCGCGGCGAGTTCCGTCGCCGTCGTCTCGACGGCCATCGCCGCGACCACGTCGAAGTACGGCGGCCGCTTCCTCACGGTCCTGATCGCCTACCCGTTCGCCATGACGGCCATCTTCCTCCCGCCGGTCGCCGCCTCGCTCGTCACGCCGTCTCTCGAACCGTACGTCCTGGAGCCCAGTTACGAACTCGCCGTCTGGCTGCTCGACACGGTCTTCGTCGTCGGCGGGCTCAACGACTTCTTCCGCGATAACTTCACGCTCGAAGGGGCGGCGTACGCCGCCATGTGGTTCGGCTTCGCGGTCACCTCGGGCTGGCTCTTCGGCATTCTGGTCTCGCTCGCCAACCTCGTTCGTCCCTCTCCCGACGACGGCGAGGACGAATCCTGAACGCGCTGCGGCGACGGGAAACGACGTCCGTTCTCGACTCGATCTTCGATCGGTGGCACGTTCGGTTCACACCCCGTCGGTCGGACTGCTGTCCGATACCGGAGCGCGTCGACGACCTCACACCGAGCGACTTCGCGAGGCGACGACGTCGAGCCCCGGGCTGTAGTAGTACACGGGCTCGCCGTCCGACGTCGCGAACCCGTGGGCCGAAAACAGCGTGTTCGTCACGACGTCGGCGTCGGCAGGGTACAGCGTCCAGGGAGCGTGTTCGACGTCCGTGTACCGGACCGATCCGTCCTGAGCCTCGGTGTAGAACCGGTACCGCTCGACGAGAAACTCGCCGAACGAGTCCGTGGGTGCCTGAAACGGGTCGCCCGTCGGCCGGTACGTTCCCTCGTATCGTGCGGGGCGAGCCCCGGGATGGCGCCGGCGACTCCGGAACCGGATTCGGCCGTCGGAGTGTGCCAGCGTGATGCGCGCGTAGAAGTACGGCAGGTGGTGAAAGAAGCGGGCCCCAAGGACGCTCGCGATCCCCTGCGCGTCGAGACTGAAGAAGTAGACGCTCGGAACGCCGTCGCGGGTGACGTACGTCCTGACGTTGAGCTCAGGGAGTCTGATTCCAAGCGATTCGGGCAGGCCCTTCGGGCGCACGGCGACGTTGGTGAACGGGACGATCGACAGCCAGGCCGAGCCGTCGTACACGTCGGGCGACAGGGAATCGGGGAGGTGGGCGTCCATCACAGACGGTTCGATCGGCCAGTTCTCGAACAGCAGGTGGCGCCACCCCATCTCCAGCGGAACGACCATGGAAACAGTCAGTTGTGCAGATAAAAGTCACTTTGCCACGGCAGCGTAACAGGGGTTGTACCGCGCCAGAATGTCAGAGGTGTTTCATTTCGGCAAAACGGAATCGCCGCCGCGGTCGGCACCGGGCACGGTATCCGTGAGCGAGCGCAGCGCGGTTCGGAACGTGCGCGGTTCGGAGCGAACGACGTGAGCGAGAACCGCGGGAATGCGAGCGGGAAAACCGCGAGCCCGACGGCCGAGATCCGCGAAAAGCGAACGGGTAAAGCCCGTGAGCGAAGCGAGTGAGCGGCCGTTTTCATCGACGTTTTTCGAGAAGTGGTTCGCGCTCTGTGCGAACCCGACGATGACTAAGTTCGTTACATGTACCCGAGGTCGCGCAGGCGCTCCATCAGGTCCTCTTTGTCCTGGGCGCGGCCCGCGCGCTCGGTGGTGTTCTCCATATCCTGCAACCAGGCCGGGTCTTCGTCGGCCTTCTCCGTGCTTACTTCGCTGCCGAGCGAGCGGAAACCGGCGAAGTACTTCGGACTGACGGGGATGTCGTCCTGGGTCAGGTCGTTCGGCAGGTCGTCACCGCTCTGGGGGACGTAGCCGTCGTCGGGGAAGTCGGAGACGGTGTCGGGGACGACGAAGTGCCAGAAGGCGTCCCAGACGGCGGGTTCGTCGAACTGCAGGATCGGCTGGATGCGGTCGTGGGGCGGATAGATGTCGGGGTCGTGGCGCGGCGAGAAGAACGTCTCGTCGGCGCGGGCCTCCTGTTCGTCCCAGCGGACCCCGGAGATGACGCCGTCGATGTCGTACTCCTCCAAGGCGTCGTTGAGCGCGACCGTCTTCAGCAGGTGGTTGCCGACGTAGGTGTCGAGCAGGAAGGGGAACGAGTCCTCCTCGTACTCCAGGATTTCGCGGACGTGGTGTCGGTTGTGTTCGGAGAGGTCCGCGATATCGATGTCGTCGCCCGGTTCGAGATCGTGATTCTCGACGTACGAACCGACGTCCTCGTTTCGCGCGTAGATGACCTCCAGGTCCCACTCGTCGGCCCAGTGGTCGACGAAGTCGTGGATGGCGTCGAAGTGCTGGTAGTGGTCGATGAAGACCGCCGGCGGCAGGTCGAGGCCGTACTGTTCGGCGACCTCCTTGATGAAGTACAGCGTGAGCGTCGAGTCCTTCCCACCGGTCCACATGACGGCGGGGTTCTCGTACTGTTCGAGTCCCTCGCGGGTGACCTCGATCGCCTTCTCGATCTTGTCTTCGAGCGCTGGATAGTCCTCGGGCGATTCGTCCGAACCGTCCTCGTAGTCGACGTCGACCGTGATCTGGCTGTCGGTGGGCATGTGCGTAATTAGATGTAATTAGACGACGTAAATCCCCCGGTTTGCGAACTGGACCGCATCGCGGTACGCACTGCATTCCGAGAGACGGTACGTCCTCGGTGAAAACGGTACGGGTCGGTCGCAGCACGCGGAAACGGACCGATTCGTCGGGAGACGACGGCAATCAGGGCCACGCGGTGTGTCGACCGATTGCGGGCCTCGAAGACGATTCGGTGGACGTGATCGTTCGTACGAACGGACAGTCGGGCGCAAAGTACTTGCCACTGTGAACGAACGTTCCGCCATGCTCGACCCACTGGTCGTCGCGCCGGTCGCGATCGGGATCGTCCTCCTGATCGCCGGGGCGACACTCGCACGGTACGGAGTCGCACTCATGGGCGCGCTACTCGGCGCCGGCGGCGGCTACATGGTAGCGCCGACGGTCGCCACCGCAGCCGGGGTCGGCGAACTCGTCGCCTCGGGCATCGGTATCACCATCGGAATCGTCGTCGGCGTCCTGGTCGCACACATGCTGCTCTCGCTCGCGATCGCCGCGATCGGATTCGGCATCGGGACCTACCTCGGACTGACCGTCCTCGCGCCAATCCTCGTCGACGGCGCCTGGTTCGTCGAAGCGGGCGCGGCGATCGCGATCGGTGCCGGCGTCGCGCTGGCGGGGATGACGCTGACCAACACGACCATGATCGCGCTGACCTCGTTCATCGGTGCCGCGCTGGCCAGCCGGACGCTCACCTTCGAGTCGTTCGCACAGGCCCAGTCGGCGGCGAGTCTCGATCCGATCCTGTTCGACGCCACCGAACCGCTCTTCCTCGCGCTCGCTGTCGTCGGCATCCTGATCCAGATCGGCCTGCTAAAACTCGGGTACGCCAAGAAGATCGTGGGCGTACTCCCCGGCGCCGGCAGCCTGGATCGCAGCGAGCGTCGCGCAGAAGGGTAGGCGCGACGAACCGAACACGATCGACACGTCCCGGTCGAGACACCGTTCTCGGATCCGTCGCCGACTGCTCAGACGCGACACACCGTGAGAGCCGTCCGCGAGACGGCCGGCCTCACGTCGCCGGACGCTCGCCGTCGACGTAGACCGCCGCCGGATCGCCACGTAAGATCGAGATATCCGCGGTTGGATCACCGTCGACGGCGACGAAATCGGCGTGATCGCCGACCGTGAGCGACCCGACGTCGTCCGCCGGGATCGTCTCCGCGGCGACCGACGTCGCCGCTTCCAGCGCCTCGATCGGTTCCATACCGACCGCGTCGACGAAGAGTTCGAGTTCCATCGCGTTCTCGCCGTGGGGAACGAGGTCCGGGCCGATGAAGTCGGTCCCTGCGGCGAGGGGAATCCCTTCGTCGTAGGCCCACCGGATCGACTCGACGTGATCTTCGCGCACGCGCCGGGCCTTCTCCAGCCCCCACTCGGGGACGCCGTGGTCGGCGCCGTACTCGCAGATGCGATCGACGATGGAGAGCGTCGGGACGAGGATCGCGCCCGTCTCGTCGAAGAGATCGATCGCCTCCTCGTCGAGGTAGATCCCGTGTTCGATCGTGTCGACGCCGTTTCTGAGCGCGTTCTTGATCCCCGATGCGCCCTGGGCGTGGGCGGCGACCGGGATGTCGACCCGATGGGCTTCTTCCGTGAACGCGGCGATCTCCGCGTCGACGAACTGACTGTGGTGCGGTTCGTCCTTCTCGGAGAGGACGCCGCCGGTCGTCGAGAGTTTGATGAGATCTGCCCCCTGACGAATTCGCCGCCGAGCCCCCTTCCGACACTCGGTGACGCCGTCGACCACCGCCTGATCGTCGTCGGTGTCGAGCCAGCGCCTGGGGAGGAAGTGACGGTCGCCGTGGCCCGCGGTCTGCGAGAACGCCCGCCCACTGGAGAAGACCCGGGGCCCAGGTATCTCACCCTCCAGGATCGCGTCGCGGAGGCCGATCGCGACGTCACTGCCGACGTCCCGAACGGTCGTGAACCCGGCCTCGAGTAGCGTCCGACAGTCCATCGTCCCCCGGGCTGCTTTTATCGCCTGACGATCGGACTCGATCAGCTGGTCGAACGGGTCCATCGATCGAACACCCCAGAGGTGGAGGTGCGCGTCGATCAGCCCGGGGAGGACGAACTCGCCGGAGTGGTCGATCCGTTCGCCGTCAACCGGTTCCGCGACGTCTTCGATCGGCCCGGCGTCCGCGATCCTGCCGTCCTCGATAACGAGCCTGGCGTCGCGAACGACCGTTCCCTCCTCGGCGTCGAACAACGAACCGCAATCGACGTAGCGCATAGCGGGTCGAATGCGACCGACTCCCAAACACCTTTGGCTCCCGGCACGCCACCGCACAATCGCCGGACTACACGTCCCGTACGGTCCGTGGCTCCGTCGTCCCTCGAAACCGCCACCCGAACCGTGTCGCACTCGACGGGATGCGTACGCTTTTTTACCGGTCGACCGTCCCTCCGACAACGAATGCGAGACTCCGCCGAACACCCCGTTTCCGAATTGCTCACGCCCGAAGCCCGGACGACGCTCGATGGGTCCGGGTACGGCAGCTGGCGCCGGCTCGCGACGGCCGACGCCGTCTCCCTGGCGTTCGGCTTCCCGTATCCCGATTCGTTCCGTCTCGATCGACTCCGTGAATCGATCGAAACGGTCCTCGCGTCTGAAGGGAGACAGGCCCTCCAGTACGGGGGCGGTGAATACGCCGATCTGCTAGAATCGGCGGTCAGGAACCGGGCCACGGCCCGCGGGATCGACCCCGACGAGACGGCCGTCCTCCTGACGAACGGCGCGACCCACGCGGTCGATAGCGTCTGTCGAGCGTTCCTCGAACCGGGCGACGTGGTCGCCGTCGAACGGCCCACGTTCATGGGCTCGCTCACCGTCTTCCGGAACTTCGGAGTCGAGATCGAGGAGCTGCCGGTCGACGACGCGGGGCTCGACGTCGACGCGCTCGCGGATCGACTCCACGCGCGGCGAGCGGCGGGCGATCCGATCCCGAAACTCCTCTACACGATCACCGACTTCCAGAACCCGACGGGGACCACGCTCTCGCGGAAGGGGCGCGAACGCCTGCTCGCGCTCGCAGACGAGTTCGACTTCGCCGTCGTCGAGGACGGCGCCTACACCGACCTCAGGTACGAAGGCGAGACCGTCCCGCCGCTCGCGGCCCTCGACGACGCCGGTCGGGTGATCCGCGTCGAGTCGTTCGCGAAGACCATCGCGCCCGGCGTCCGTCTCGGCTGGCTGGTCGCCGCCGAGCCGATCCGCGACGCGATCGACGCGCTCGCGGCCGGCGGAGCGAACACGTTCACCCGTAGCGTGATCGGCCACTACTGCGACGCCGGCCACCTCGAAGCCTCGCTCCCGCCGTTGCGCGAGGCGTACGCGGCCCGCCGGGACCGGCTGCTCGACGCGCTCGAACGCCACATGCCGGCGAGCGCCACGTGGACCGATCCCGACGGCGGCTTCTTCGTCTGGGTCGAGCTGGACGAGTCAGTCGACACCGACGACCGACTCGACGACGCCATCGACGCCGGCGTGACGTACCTGCCGGGCTCGATGTTCTACGCCGACCCGGACGCCGGCTCGAACGCGCTCAGGCTCTCCTTCTCGTACGCCGACCCGGACGCGTTCGACGACGCGATCGCTGCGTTGGCCACCGTGGTCGACTGACTGGAGTGATCGGGAGACAGTCCTCCTCGCCGGTCGTCGACAGGGACCTCGTCGATCTCCGCTGGTCGTCGGCTACGAAGGAAGTCCCCGCCGGTCACTCGGCGGCGACGCCCACGCCGTTCTGGCCCGGCGTGATCCGTCGCTCCAGGGCGACGACACCGGCGCCGATACCCAAACTCAGGACGACCAGCGCCGGCCAGAGGAGGTGATCGACCCCGTAATCGAAGAACAGGCCGCCGACGACGGGTCCGATACCGAAACCGAGGCGCTTGGCGACCTCGATGACCGACAACTTCGTGCCGCGTTCGGCCGCCGGCCCGACGTCGCTCGCAAGGGACGTGACGAGCGGGGCGTGGAGGATCTCCCCGAGCGTCCGCAGGACGAGAAACGCTCCCACGAGGGCGACGCCGAGCGCCCACGGCGCGGCGTTCGACAGGGCGACGGCGACGAAACTGAGCGCCCAGAATCCGACGGAGACCAGCAGTCCGCGGGTTCGCCGCCAGGCCGAAATACGCGAGACGATCGGCAGCTGGAAGACGACGATGACGAGCGGGTTTATGACGAACAGCGTGCCGAGCTGCTCGCTCGTCAGGCCGAACGCGGCCTCCGTGTGGACGGGAATCGTCGAGTTCATCTGTGCGTACATGACTGCGAAGCCGACGTTGAGGGCGGCGAGACCGAGGATCGTCGGGTGGGTGACCGAGCGGCCCCAGGCGGCGAGCGTTTCGCGCAGCGACGCGACGCCGGTCTCGATCCGATCGGCCGCCGGTGACCGCGGAAGCAGAGCGAGGAGGACGACGGCGACGACGGCGCTCGTCGCGCCGTTGGCCACGAAGACACCGGTCCGCGTCACGCCGTAGATCACCCCGCCGAGGACGAACCCCGAGCCGAACCCGGCGTTGCTCGCCACCTTCAGGAGCGCGTAGGCTCGCTCGCGCTGGGCGTCCGTCGAGAGGTCGGCGACCATCGCCTGACTCGCCGGAGCGAACAGACCGAGCACCAGGCCCGCGATCGCGGCGACGACGGTGAACTCGACGGCGGTCGTCACCAGCGCGTACGCGGCCAGCGACGGCGCCGCGAGCGCCATGCTCGCCACCATCACCGGACGACGACCGTACCGATCGGCCAGGAAGCCGCCGACCAGCGTGCCGGTCGCCAGACCGAGCGAGTTCGCGAACAGACCCGTCCCCACGAGCGTGAACGGGATACCCACCTCGCGGTAGAAGTACAGCGTCGCGAAAGGGTAGACCATCCCCGAGCCGAGGACGTTCACGAAGCGGGCGATCGCGACGACCCAGACGCCGCGGTCGAATCCCCGAAGACTCGCGAAACGGGACACGCGTTCACGTCGAACGGCCGGCACAAAGCGGCTTCGAAAGCGGTGATGCGGCCGGCGAGCGTGGCCGTATTCGAACTCACCTTTGTCGGAGCGAACTCACCTTTGTCGGAACGAACTGACTTTGAGTCGGAAGGAGTCGACGTGCCGATCGGTACGGTGATGGGGGACCACCAACCGTCGACAGTGGGGACGGATAGTAGCGCGGCCGCTACAGTACCGGTGACTCGAACCAGACAGCACGGACGTTCCACCCTCGATCGCCATCATCACAACTTTTGTACACACAAATGGGTTACACAAGTACGCATGTCCGGCTCAGGAACGGTCTCGGAATCGTTCGATCTCGATGGGCAGGTTTTCGACGTGGTGATAGCCGCAGGGTTGGTCGTCGCTGGAGTGATCCTGGCCCTATCGAATATCTACTCGATTTTCGTCTTCGTTGGCCTCGCCATCGCGTTCGTCCTGCACATCATCGGCATGATTCCAGGGACTGACTACGACGGGCCCGGACTGTTGCTGTTGGCCTCCTATTTCGTCGCTGTCGGAATAGTGATCGTTCTATAACACAGAACGTGCCTCGTTGCGGGCACACGGCGTGCGCGGCCGGATTGGCACCGGAACGACGCCCGTGTCCTCAGCCGCCCGACGCCTCGTCGCGGCGTTCTGCGTGCGTTTTCATCCGTCGGGAGAACTCGGAGAGGTTCATCGCCGCGGCGCAGTGCTCACAGCAGAGACGTTCCGAGTCGGCGTACGTCTCCGAGAGTACGTCGGGCACCTCGACGGTAACCCGAAAGAGGAACGGGCGCGCCACGTCGCGATCACACCGGTAGCACTCGCAGATGCGAGGCGCCTCGCCGGCCCCGCCGCTCGACGATTCGACGGATCTCATCCGAGATCACCACGGAACGGCAGAACGTGCCACCCGGTGGATCTCGGCCCCCAATCCCGGAAATCGAACGTGAGCGACGGATAACGTTTCGACTCTCTAGACCGAGAGCGGGCGAGACCTTTTTGTCGTGGTGGTGTGTTTCGTAACATGGCGACCAAAATCCCTCTTCAGGATTTGGAAGCCACGTCCCGGGTGCCTCTAACATCCGGGGCACTTCGTGCCCGTGCGGACGTAGCTTCCGTGCGCATGTTTGACGTGATGAGTAATATAGTTACTGGTATTCGGATTGGAATCAAAGAGTGGTTACGGAGATATAACGGTCCTCACGGTATCGCAAACCCATTTCCACGAAAGGGGACCGAGTAGCCGCCAGCGTGTCGAAATCCGATCGGTGCGCTAATCGGGGGCGGGCCACCGTGAGTGGAGAAGCGACGCTCGTATACACACCGGTTTTGAAACGTCTTCCGGGAACAGAAAAAGTTGTGAAACTGACATCTGAACGAGACGCTATCCGGGTGAGGTGGAGATGGGCTAGTGGAGAGACCAATCAGTCGCTGATGAACTTGTTGTCGCGCCAGTTGACGCCGCCGGAGGAGTTCGACGTGTCGCGGGGGCCTTCGACGACCTCGACGTCGGCGGGGCGGACCTCGCCGTCGACGATGCGCGTCGCCTCGAGGTCGCCGTCGTGGTCGGAGATGGCAGTCAGGGTGCCTTTCTCGGACTGCTCGGCGATGTCACAGAGGACGAGGAACATCTCGTACTGCAGGAGTGAGTTCTGCAGGACGGTCTCGCGGTCGCCCTTGAAGGCGGCGTACTCGACGAGTTCCGATTCGATCTCCTCTTCCTCCTCGTCCTCCCAGCGGAAGGCGTTCCGGCGCTCGTCGGGGTCCTCCTCGTAGACGCGGTTCTCGGTCACGCTGGCCTTGAGCTGGGCGGAGGGCGTGTACTTGCTGACGCTATCGTCCTCGGCGTCGGCCTTGAGAATGAGGGTGTTGTTGCGCCGGGTGAGTTCCACGTCGGCGATCCCGTCGGGGTAGGTGGCTTCGTCGAGGTGATCGTGTAGGTCCTCGAGGGGCAGTTCGAGCGTCGAGTGGAGACGATATACGTGTCCGGATTCCTCTGATGACATGGTGACAGTTCTGGAGTGCTCGCTTACTCGTCCATACGAGGGCGGCGCTTAAATGACCTGCTGTTCGATACTACAAGCGAGAGACCGGATGAATCACCATCGGGTGACGGGTTCGCGGCTGCACGTACCACGATTCTGAGATTTTTTCGGCGGCCCGCTCACGCCGCGTCGAGCGTCTCCGCGAGTTCGCCCTGCTCCTGGAGTTCCTCCAGGATATCGCTCCCGCCGACGAACTCGCCGTCGACGTAGGTCTGCGGGATCGTCTCCCAGCCGCTCTGGGCCGAGAGCGCCTGGCGGTACTCGTCTATCGACTCCAGGACGTCCACCGTCTCGAACTCCTCGCGGTGCTGGGAGATGAGTCCTAGCGCCTTCCGGGAGTACCCACACTGAGGCATCAGCTGCGTCCCCTTCATGAAGAGTACGACGTCGTTCTCCGCGATCGCCTCGTCGACCTGTTCGGTGACCTCGTCCTGATCGAGCCCCTGATTCGGTGGGAAGTCCATATCCCCTCTAGGGACGCTCGGCCGCATATGCCTTGCGACCCGAACTTTTTCTCTGCGGTCTGTCGCGCTGTCGGCTTCGCCGAACAACGCGACGTCCCTCGGAAAAACTTCGATGAAAAGCACTCCTCCCTCCGTTTCGTGACGCTTCGCGTCACTCCACATCGGTCGTCGGCCCGCTCGCTCCCTTCGGTCGCTCGCGGAGACTACTCTCTACAGCCCCGTTCCGTTTGAACGGGACTCGTCGTGACGAGTGAAGTACTGCCGTGATGGTCGTGGCACGGTCCAGATCTCGCTCAGGACGCGCTTACCGGCGTCCCGCGTGACGCCGATCGAGGTGTGCAACCCGCGCGACAGCTGCGTCCGCGTGAACTGCGCCTGCGTCTCCGTCGTGTGCGTGACTCAGCCAGCAAGGGTCTCCACCCGCTAAATCTCTGATAGAAGGGGATCAGTGAGAACTTCGGGGAGAATCAGCTTACGATTCGAGTCCGAATTGCTCGTGAAGCGCTTCCAGATACTCACTGCGTCCAGTGAACGCATATTTGGACAGCCAGAGGAAGACCCCGCCGTCTTCGCGCTCATCGACACGCCACGCGGGTGCTTCCAGGACTCGTTCCCGACCGAGGTTCTCGACCATCTCCGGCCCGAATCCGTTCACCCAGAAGAGATCTTCAATCTCGCCTCGTTCGATGCCTGATTCCGAGAGTACCGATTCATCAAGATACATGTCGCCATAAACGTAGATCGGCGAGAGATAGTCGTAGAGGGCGTGAATGAATTCCGGGATGAGTTCCGGGGATTCGTAATTCCTGGGTTTGGTGTACCACTCGTCGATAGACAGCGATAGATTTGGCACGTCGATACGCTTCGGTGATTGGCCTGGGACGTGAATCCCCACGTAGAGATCACCGTACCACAACCACAGCGTACCGCCTTCTGTTCGAACGATTCCGTTGACAGCCTCGTCAACGGTCGGTTCGTAGCAGATTCCATCGGTACACTGTGTCGAGTAGCCGAACCGGCGAGCATCGTCGCTATCCGGCGGCGAACGCGAACATTCCAAGTCGTCGAAACAGAAACGGAGGAGCGACTCGATTTCCGCTGGTTCCGGTTCCGACTCGAGGAGATAGGGAATTGAGAGGAAATCGCTCATGGATACGTGACCACCTCCCCACCGTTGGATTCGACCATGTCCGTGATATCCTCGTGAGGCTCCGTCTTTAAAGCTACCTCGAGAGTGCCTCCCTCGACCTCGATGTATTGCTGGTATTGTCCGATCTTGTTTTCGAGTTTCTTATACATTTCATCTCCTTTTACCGCTCCTGAATAATCGCCGCTTTTCGCCTCGATAACCCGGCCATCAGTGGTCACGACATCTATATCACCCCTTGAGTAGGGATTCGGTTTTTGCACTTCTTTCACGTTGTCTACGCCCTTTTCGATAGTAACTCTCGCTTCGAACGCCGGGCCATCAATGTTACTTGCCTCCGCTTCAAGAAGGTCATCAGCAATACGATTCCGTCCGGGAACCCCAGCCTCCGACAGCACCTCCAGATCGTCGACGAGCTGCTCCAGTTCGATCTCATCCGAGTGATCCACCAGATTCGACGCGAGCTTCTCCGAATCGACGTCGAAATCCATGTTGTGTACACGCCAGACGTCGTCGACGCCACCGTCGGTCATCGCCTCCGCGGTCTTCGCACCGCCACGCTGGATCGTCGGCCCGACGGTCGACTGCGCTTCCGGGTCCAGATCGTTCAGGGCGTCACCATCGACGTCGTGCCGGTGGAGCAACGTCGCGACCCGATACTGCGCGCCCGCGGTCCGGATCTCGCTCAGGACGCGCTCTCCGGCGTCGCGCGTGACCCCGATCGAGGTGTGCAACCCGCGCGACAGCTGCGTCCGCGCGAATTTCGCCTGCGTCTTCGTCGTGTGTTTGACCCGACCGGCGAGTTTCGCCGCCCGGTTGATCTCGCCGGTGTCCAGCTTGCTGGCGATCTTCTGGAAGCGCTTCGTGTTCTTCACCGCCTTCACGATCGCGCCGCCCGGCACCAGCGCCTCCAGGATGAACCAGCCGACGTAGCCCTCGTACCACCCGATCCGGTACTCCTGGTAGAACTCGCTCCCCGGCGCGTGCGGGTTGTTTTGATCCTGCTGGGCGTCGATCGCCGCCGGAAGCGACGCGATCACTTCCGTGAAGTTCGTGATCACGTCGATGATATCCGTCATCGCCGCGATCGTCTCGATCGGCTTCTTGTACAGCGCCAGCAGGAAGCCGTAGATCTCGCCCGCACCCGACGTCAGCCCCGAGAGCACGCCCATGTAATATTCGACCGTCGCGTGGCTCAGGCCCTGGGCGCGCAACTCCTCGGAGATCTGCCCCATGAGGTTGGTCCGCTCGTAGGCCACCACCCGCTCTACGTTCCCGTTTCGATCCTCCGCGGTGACCGCGATCGTCGACCCCGAGAACATATCGCCAACCATCTCTGCCGCGCCGATCGTCACCGCGCTGTCGATCGGCTCGCTCGACACGCCGTCCAGTGAGTGGGTCTCCCTGACCTCCTCGTTGTACAGCACCTCCGACTCCGCCAGCCCCGCCGGATCCTCGACGTAGTACTCCGTGTGGTACGTCCCCTCGAAGATCGGCTCGCCGTCGTACGACGCGTCCCAGACCTCGATCGACGGCGGCCGAAGGTCGTACAGCCTCGGATCGTACGCGCCCGTCAGCGCTTCGCCGTCCGACACGCCGTCGCCCGTCGTGTCAGTCGCCTCCGGATCCGTCCCGTAGCGCAACTCGTCGGCGTCTGAGAGCCCGTCACCGTCGGTGTCCTCGACCAGCGGGTCGGCAAAGACACGTGTCTCTTCGAGGATATCCTCGTCCAGATCGCCGATGTCCTCTGCCGCGTCGAGTTCCTCCAGGAACGTCTCCGTCTGCTCTTCGTTCGTCGCGTACGTGGCGAGCCAACCCTCGGTCTGCTCGGGGTCAGTCAGCCCGTCACCGGTCGAATCGACACGGGCGGGGTGCGAGTAGGCCTGGGAGACGTACCCGCGCAGTTTCCCGCCGGAACTCGAGTGGACGTAACTGACGGCGATGTCGACCTCATCGTCGTCCCGAAGGCCGTCGCCGTCCGTGTCCGCGACCGTCGGATCGAGGTCCAGCGGCGAGAACAGGTGCTGGCCCTCCCCCGCCGCGGGCATGTGCAGGTCCAGTTCCTCGGCGACGTCCGGAATCCCGCTCCCCGCGCTGTCGACGAGGACCGAGACGTGGAGACGGGACGGACGCTCGTGCCGTCGACGCCCGCGTGATCTGGGTGCCGATCCGCCACGGCGTCACTCTCGATCGCGAACGCACCTCACTCCGCGCGGGCGTCGGCGACTTCGTCCACGAACTTTTCGGCGCGGCGTTCGAGCGTGTCGACGTCCCCCGTGGCTATCGCGTCGCCGTCGACCAGGTCGCTCCCGACGCCGACCGCGCACGCGCCGGCGTCGATGTAGTCGGCCGCGTTCTGCAACGAGACGCCGCCGGTGGGAATCATCGCCACGTTCCCGAGCGGGCCGGCGAGCGCGGAGAGGTGGTCCGGACCGACGCTACTGGCGGGGAAGACTTTCAGGACGTCCGCCCCCGCCTCCATCGCGGTCACGGCCTCCGTCGGCGTCAGCACGCCGCACATCGAGAGGACGCCGCGACGGTTGCACGTCCGGACGACGTCCGGCGCCGTGTGCGGTGTGACGACGAACGACGCACCGGCGTCGACGACCGCACTCGCCGTGGCGGGGTCGAGCACGGTTCCGGCACCGATCACCGCGTCGGTCCCGTCGAGTTCGCTACGCAGCCGTGACACCTTCTCCGTTGCGCCGGGATCGTCGGCCGTGATCTCGATGCCCAGCACACCACCCTCGACGAGCGCGTTCGCGACCGGACCCACGGCCTCGCGATCGACCCCGCGGAGCACGGCGACGACGCCGCTGTCGACGATGGTGGCGAGCGGTTCGTCACCGTCCGTATCGGCAGCTGGATTCGCGTCCATTCGACTCAGGCCTCCTCGAACAGCTCCTCGCCCTCGACCATGTGCTCGGCGACGACGTCCATGTCCAGCGTCACCCCGAGACCGGGCTCCTCGGGAATCTCGATGTACCCATCCTCGATCACGGTCTCTTCGACGAGGTCCGCCCACCACTCCAGTTCGTAGGCGTGGAACTCGACGGCCAGCGCGTTCGAGACCGCCGCGCCAACCTGTGCGCTGGCCATCGTCGCGACCGGCGAAGAGACGTTGTGCATCGCCACGGGGACGTAGTAGAGGTCGGCGAGATCGGCGATCTTCGCGGTCTCGCGCATGCCGCCGACCTTCGGAAGGTCCGGTGCGACGATGTCGACGGCGCCATCCTCCAGGAGCCGGCGCTGGCCGTGCGTGCGATAGACGTTCTCCCCCGTGGCGATCGGCGTCGACGTCGATTGCGTTACCTCACGCTGGACGTCGTGGTTCTCCGGCGGAACGGGGTCTTCGAGCCACCAGACGTCGTACGGTTCGAGCGCGTTCGCCAGTCGCTTGGCGCTCCCCGCGGTGAAGGACCAGTGGCAGTCGAAGGCCACGTCCGCCCGGTGACCCACCGCCTCGGTGACCGCCTCGACGATCGATCGCTTGTGTTCGATCTCGGCGTCGCGCAGGTGACGGTTCGCCCGGTCCCTCTCGTGACCGGATGGCACGTCGAGATCGAACTTCAGAGCGTCGTAGCCCAGCTCCTCGACGACGCGTTCGGCCTCCTCGGCCTGGACGAGCGGCTCGGCCGGTGGCGGGTTTTCGCCGGTGGCGGCCCGTGTCGGCGGTCCGTTCCCGTAGCCGGTGTCACCTCCATCGGCAGTGTCACCCTCGTCCGTGGGCGCTTCGACGTGGCAGTCGCAGTAGACGCGAACCGCGTCGCGGTACTTCCCGCCGAGCAGCTGGTAGGCCGGCACGTCGAGGATCTTGCCAACAAGGTCGTGCAACGCCACCTCGATACCCGAGATGGCCGTCACCGTCACGCCGCCGATCGACCCCTCGCCGGACATCCGCTGGACGAGGTGCTCCGTCAGGCGATCGACGTCTAGGGGGTTCTCCCCGCGAAGAAACGGTACCATTCGCTCGATCAACTCCGGCGCACCGGCCCCCCAGTAGGCCTCGCCCGTCCCGACGATCCCGGCGTCCGTATAGACCCGGACGAGCGTCCACGGGAAGTTGCCGTCGACCATCGTCGTCTGGACGTCCGTGATCTCGACGTCGCGGCCGCCGCCGCGTTTCGCGGTGACGCCCATCGAGTCGGCCGACAGATCGCGCATCGTGTACTCGGCGTTCGGGTCCCGAAGCGCGCTGTAGTCGATTCCCATGGCCCTCAAAGCACGTCGACCGTTGTAGCTGTTGGTTCAGCCGACGCGACCGGTACGGAACACGGATCGTCACCGAGGCCAGAACGCAGTTCGTCACGGATCGATTCAGGGGTCGGATGCGGATCGGATCCGTTCGGTAGCAGGGGGTACCGCTGGGATCAAGTGACGAGTGCGAGGCGGCTTCACGCGTCGTGTCGGCCGACGTTGATCACCTGCAACAGCGAGTAGACGGGAACGCCATCTAGGTCGTCGAGCCCCTGCTTGTCCGCGAGGACGACGCAGGCCAGTGGCTCCCCGCCCTCGGTTCGGATCGCCTCGATGGTCTCGCTCATCGTTGTCCCGCTCGTGATCGTGTCGTCGACGACGTAGCACTCCCGATCGCGGATGCCCGCGAAGTTGCGGCTGAACGAGCCGGTGAGTTCCGCGATGTCGCCTTCCTCCCACTGGTGCTTCGCGGGTGCGTACGTCGCGAGGTCGGTCTCGAGTTCCCGCGCGACGAGCGCCGCGACCGGGCCACCCGCCTTCTCGATCCCGACCGTCAGATCGACATCCTCGCCGTGTTTCGCCAGCAGATCGGCCATCGCCACGGCGATCGCGTTCAGTCGGCGGGAGTCGCGCCCGATCGCCGACCAGTCCACGTGGACGTCCTGCGGCCGGCTCGGCTCCGAAGCGGTCTGCCCCCCCGACTCGGTATCGGTGTCCAGCCCGCTCCGGTCGACCAACCAGCTCGCCGTCTCTCGCGAGACGTTGAGTTCGTCCGCGATTTCTCCGCGCGAGAGGCCCTGATCCGCGAGTTCGGCCGCGCCCTCGATGAGGTCGTCGACGTTCTTCATAGGACGGGCTACATCGCACAGCCTCAAAGTGCTAACAGGGACCGAACAGTTGGGCAAAACGGCTCCGTAATCGATACCGGCGAAAACGAAACACTTCGAGTCGAAGCCTCACTCCAGCACGACCAGCGTGTCGCCCATGTCGACGCTGTCGCCCTCGGCGATCGGCACCTGGCTCACGGTGCCGCCGATGGAGGCGACGATGTCGTTCTCCATCTTCATCGCTTCGAGCACGACGACGACGTCCCCTGCGGCGACCTCGTCGCCTTCTCCGACCTCGACGGAGAGGACGGTCCCTTGCATCTCGGCCGTGACCGACTCGCCGTCGCCAGAGACGTCCGCCGTCTCGCTCCCGGTGTCTGCGCTGGCACTCGATCCCTGTGACGGTCGCTGCGCCCCCGCGGAACCGCCGCTACCGCCGTTGGCCAGCGGTGCGGCACCGCGCTCCTCGAGGTCGACCTCGAACCGCTTTCCGTTGACTTCGACGGTGAACTCGCGCTCGACGACGTCGACGTCCTCGGGTTCCGCCGCGGGTTCGTCCGGGCCCCAGCGCTCCTGGGCGTCCTCGAATCGGCTGCGATCCGCTTCTTCGTCGAGATACTTCGTCGTGTGCGTGCCCTCGACGAAGCGCTCGTCGGTGCACATCAGCCGGTGGAAGGGGACGATCGTCGTGACACCCTCGATGTCGTACTCCGCGAGCGCGCGCGACGAGCGGGCGAGACACTCCTCGCGATCGGCACCCCAGACGATGAGTTTCGCGATCATCGAGTCGTAGTCGGTGACGAGTTCGTCGCCCTGACGCATCGCGTCGTCGACGCGGACGCCGACGCCACCCGGTGGGTCGTAGGTGGTGAGCGTCCCACCGGAGGCGGGTTGGAAGTCGTTCGCCGCGTTCTCGGCGTTGATGCGGAACTCGATCGCGTGGCCGTCGAATTCGACGTCGTCCTGGGCGAAGTCGAGTTCTTCCCCGGCAGCGATCCGAAGTTGCCACTTGAGTATGTCGATACCCGTAATCTCCTCGGTGACGCAGTGTTCGACCTGGATCCGCGTGTTGACTTCGAGGAAGTAGAAGTTCGCGTCGGGGCCCAGCAGGCCGTCGCGGTCGGGATCCTCCTCGACCAGGAACTCCACCGTGCCGGCGTTCGTGTAGTCCGCGGCGGCGACGCCGCGACGGGCGGCCTCGCCGATCTGTTCGCGCAATTCGTCGGTCAGCGCCGGGGACGGGCCCTCCTCGACGACTTTCTGGTGACGGCGCTGGAGCGAACAGTCGCGCTCGCCGAGGTGACGGACGTTGCCGTGCTGGTCGGCGACGATCTGCACCTCGATGTGGCGCGGGTTCTCGAGGTAGCGTTCGAGGTAGACCGAGTCGTTGTCGAAGTAGGCCTCGCCCTCGCGTTTGGCGCTCTCGAGTTGATCCGCGGCCTCGTCGGCCGATTCGACGACCTTCATCCCGCGGCCGCCACCGCCGCCTTCGGCCTTGATCGCGACGGGGTAGCCGTATTCCTCGCCGAACGCTTCGACTTCCTCGGCCGACTCGACCGGATCGGTCGTCCCCGGGACGATCGGCACGTCCGCGTCGCTCATGATCGTCCGGGCCTTGGTCTTCTCCCCCAGGCTCTCCATCGCGTCGCTAGATGGACCGACCCAGGTGATCCCCTCCTCGCCCTCGACTTTCGCGGCGAACTCGGCGTTCTCGGCGAGGAACCCGTAGCCGGGATGGATCGCGTCCGCGTCGGCCTTGTGCGCGGCCTCGATGACGCCCTCGTGGTCCAGATAGGACTCCGCCGCCCGGGCGGGGCCCACGTTGTAGGCCTCGTCGGCGTAGCGAACGTGCCCACCGTTCTTGTCCGCCTCTGAGTAGACCGCGACTGTCTCGACGTCCAGTTCCTCGCAGGCCCGCATGACCCTGACGGCGATCTCGCCGCGATTCGCGACGAGGACTTTCCGGAACATTCCTGCTCGGACGGTTGCTCGGGGCGTACCTTACTTTTTCGCAACGGAGTCGCGGTGGGTCGAACCAACCCCGGACCGCTACGGAACGCCGTCTAGCCCGTCACTTCCCCCACTGAGTATCGATCCCGGGCCGTGACTGAAGCCGCCCCGAAGTCGATCGATCCCGTCCGAAAACGCACTCAGCTCCAGGGGCAACAGGAACAATCGAATCCCGCAGTGGAGCAACTCCCACACGCTCCCTGACTGACGATCCAGCAGTTGAAACCGCTCTCGGACTGGCAGCACCGCTGGGTCGTCTCCTTCCCCTCCTCGAAACAGGCGGGGTAGCCGTACGGGTCACAGAAACATCGATCACACGAATAGAACTCACAGTACGTATCCTCCTCGCAGTCGGCGGGAGACACTTCACCATCCGCCGTGACGATGACGTCACCATCGTCGGTTTCGACGACGGCGTGGGCCCGTCCGTACGATGGACGGACGAAGATCGTCATCGGCCTGGCGGCGCGGGTATAGGAGAGACTGATCAGGACGCCATCGGCTTTCGACTCGGTGACGTCGTATCCGTCGACCGGCAAACTCGCGTCGATCGTTCGGTCGTCCGGTAACCGCGTCTGCAATTCGAAGGACACGTCGGCGGTATCCAGGTACTCCAGTGTCACCAGTTGTCGGCGAAGTCCCGCCGTCGTCTTCGCTACGACCTGGCGTCGGTACGACGGCTCCGATCGGAACCGTTCGGGATCGGTGTCGATTTTCGGACCCGGACCCTCGGCGATGTCGCGAGGGCGATCCTCTCGCGCAGCGCCTGTCCCGGTCACGATAGCCCCGATCCCGAGGGAGCTGGCGCCGGCTCGTTTCAGAAGGTCTCTCCGCCGAAAGTGCGAACGTCGCCCGTTATCATCCGACATTGCGCTCGGAACACTAATCCTATCTATAATAATTGTTTTTATTTTTATCATTCTTAATATATATCCTGGTATATCCCTCACATATCCGACGGGTTCGGGCAGCGGCCGCTCTCACAGGCCCGGCGATCCTTGCGGGTACCCAAAGTCGAGAGGATAGATGCGGGGATCCCGCTTCGGAGATCGCAGAGAATACGGCCGGTTCAAAGAATTTCCTCACACCACCAGCGCCCGCTACGGGCGTGAGTACGCCCGTCACTCTACGAATCGTCCGTCACTGTACGACTCTCGTGTCATCGTCCGGCGTTACGTGGTTTCAATACCGGTCGGTCCGGCCGGCCGCCGTCCACGGGTCCGTTGGGGCAGCGGACGGGACGCGTGTCGATCGACCCTGTAACGCGCCGGTTCGGCCGGCGAACGCCCAGCGCTGGCCGTCCCACGTCGTATCCGAAGATTCTGCCGCCGCGGCCGCCGCTTCCCGGTCGCGAAGGTGCGCGCCGATCGCGGCCACGATCGCCGCGGTCTCGGACGGCGTAGCCGACGGCGGGATCGACAGCGAGACGTCGCCGTCGAGCGAGATCTCCGCGTCGGTCCCCGCCGTCCGGTCCGCGTCACCACCTGCGTCGATGTCGCCAGCCGTATCGGCGGGGCCATCGTTCGCGTCGTCCGTCACGGTATCGCCATCATCGTCGCCCGATATAGGGGGTTCGTTTCGACTCATCGATCGCCCCCCGTCACAGCGGGATGTTCCCGTGTTTTTTGTCCGGCGTGTCTTCGCGCTTGGACTGGAGCATCTCCAGGTCGCGGATCAGGCGCGGCCGGGTCTCGGTGGGCCGAATGACGTCGTCGAGGAACCCTTTGTCCGTCGCCGTGTAGGGGTTGGCGAACTCCTCGCGGTACTCCTCGATGAGTTCCTCCCGAAGTGCGTCCGGATCGTCGGCCTCGGCGAGTTCGTCCCGGTAGAGGATGTTCACAGCGCCCTTCGGCCCCATGACGGCGATCTCGGCGGTCGGCCAGGCGTAGTTGACGTCCGCGCCGAGGTTCTTCGAGGCCATCACGCAGTAGGCACCGCCGTAGGCCTTGCGCGTGATGACGGTCAAGAGCGGGACGGTCGCCTCGGAGAAGGCGTAGAGCAGTTTCGCGCCGTGGCGGATGATCCCCCGATGTTCCTGATCGGTGCCCGGCATGTAGCCGGGAACGTCCACGAAGGTGACGATCGGGATGTTGAACGAATCACAGAAGCGAACGAAGCGCGATCCCTTCATCGAGGCGTCGACGGTGAGAGTCCCGGCGTTGACTCGCGGCTGGTTGGCCACGAGGCCCACCGATCGGCCGTCGAGTCGGCCGAAGCCGACGACGAGGTTCTTCGCGTAGTTCTCCGCGACCTCGAAGAACGAGCCCTCGTCGACGGTCGTCGCGATGACGTCCGTCATATCGTAGGGCTTCTGGGGATTGTCGGGGACGATCGACTCGAGTGCATCGTCGCGTCGTTCCGGATCGTCCCAGGGCTCGACCCTTGGGGGATCCTCGACGTTGTTTTGCGGGAGGTACGAGAGAAGGCGGCGGATCTTGTCGAGTGCGTCCTCCTCGGACTCGCAGGCGAACTGGGCGACGCCGGTCTCGCCGGCGTGGGTCATCGCCCCGCCGAGTTCCTCGTGCGTGACGTCCTCACCGGTGACGGTCTTGGTGACGCCGGGGCCGGTGATGTACATGTGGCTCGTGTCCTTCACCATGAAGATGAAGTCCGTGATAGCGGGGGAGTACACCGCACCGCCGGCGCAGGGTCCCATCGTCGCGGAGATCTGCGGGATGACGCCGCTCGCTTGCTGGTTCCGCCGGAAGATCTCGGTGTAGCCCGCGAGGCTCTTGACGCCCTCCTGAATCCGCGCGCCCGCAGAGTCGTTGAGCCCGATGACGGGCGCACCGACCTCCATCGCCATGTCCATGACCTTGCAGACCTTCTCCGCGAAGACCTCGCCGAGCGAGCCGCCGAAGACGGTGAAGTCGTGGGCGAAGACGAAGACGTTCCGGCCGTCGACCTCGCCGTAGCCGGTCACGACGCCGTCGCCTTTGACCTGTTTTGCGTCCATCCCGAAGTTCGTCTCGTCGTGCGTGCGAAGCTGGTCGAACTCGGTGAACGTGTCGTCGTCGAGGAAGTACTCGATGCGCTCGCGGGCGGTCAGCTTGCCCTTCTCGTGCTGGCGCTCGATGCGCTCTTCGCCGCCACCCTGACGCGCTTCCGCACGGAGTCGCTCCAGTTCTTCGATGCGGTCTTCCATCGTCATCGTCCGTTCCACCCTGCGAGACTCATTGTCGAGACGAACGACCAGCCCCCCAAAAAGCGTTCTGCTACAGTGAACGTATGCGTCAACGCGTCCGGCCGCGAGTCGAAGGTATTCGGCTACAGAACGAGTGAGACAGGGTCCTCGAACGCGATTCGCGGTCGGATGTCACTGCGACGAACCCGACCGACCCATGGACAGGTGCGCGCACACCCTCCGTGAGATCAGGAATCCGGAATCGCGACCGTGTCGGGGACGTGGAACCGAATCCGATTCGTGCTCGGGGAACAACACGTGAACAGTAATCGATACGTCCAAATCCTATAGCCGTCGGTTTTGTCACACTAGGCCCAAGTTTTAGCCAGAATACATACATCAATTCTGTTTAAAGTCGGGGAATCACATTAGATTCCAAAGGTGTAAGGCCGTTTCTTCCCGATATAATAAAACAACCCGCTGTGGAAACGAATACATAACTACTATATAATGGACCGCTATACGGTACCTCATGGCACGAAAGCTGAACAGGCGACAGGTGCTCGGCGGGATGGGTGCAGCGGGAACGGTCTCAATCGCGGGCTGTCTCGACGCGCTCAGTGGGAACGGTGGTTCGAGCGGGAGCGGCGACATAGAGCCCAGGCTCGGGATCCTGCAGCCGGAATCCGGCCAGTTAGGGTCGCTCGGGACGCCGATCGCCGACGGCGCCGAACTGCCGGCGACGCAGATCGAAAACAACACGGACCTCACCATCGACGTCGGTCGAGAGGATACCGAGACGAGACCCGAGGTCGGCGTGAGTCAGGCCCAGACGCTCGTCGACTCGGGATATCCGGCGATCACCGGTGCGGCGTCCTCGGCCGTCACGATCAATATCGCAGAAGACATCCTCATCCCGAACGAAGTGGTCGGCATCTCGCCGGCGAGTACCAGTCCCGACATCACGGATATGAACGGCGACTACCTGTTGCGGACCTGCCCTAGCGACGCCTGGCAGGGCGACGCGATGGCGGAGATCGCCGTCAACGATCAGGGCGCGAGTACGATCGCCACGCTCTACCTGAACAACGACTATGGGCAGGGACTCAACGAGGAATTCGTCGCCGGCTGTGAGGACCGTGGCGCCGAAATCCTCGGCGAGGTCTCCTTCGACTCGTCCAACACCTCGTTTACGTCCCAGCTCGAGAACTCGGCCGGAACGGATCCCGACATGCTCATGCTCGTCGGCTACCCGGAAGCCGGGCAGGTGATCCTCCGCGAGTTCTACGAGAACTACGACAACGAGATGCCGATTCTCGTTCCGGACGGACTCATCGACCAGAGCCTCCCCGACGACGTCTCGAACCCCATGGAGAACGTCATCGGGACGGCCCCCGGAGCGGACGGCCAGGGGATCGAAGACTTCACCAGCCTCTACGAATCCGAGTACGACAACGCACCGGGCGTATTCAACGCGCAGGCCTACGACGCAAGCGCCGTCCTCATCCTCGCGACGCTGTACGGCGGTGAGGTGGACGGGCCCACGATCTCCCAGAACATCCGAGAGGTCGCCAACCCGGACGGCGAAGAAGTCGGCCCCGGTAACCTCGCCGATGCGGTCGAGATGGCCCAGAACGGCGACGCGATCAACTACCAGGGCGCATCCGGACCCGTCGACTTCCTCGAAAACGGTAACCCCTCGGCCGTCACGTACGAGATCGGTAGCTACAGTGCAGACGGCTACAGCGTCGAACGTAGCGTCACCTACGAAGCCTGACGACGCGGCTCGATCGACTTTTTTCGACGGCGTGTTCGACAGGTCCGAGAGAGTGACCCGGCAGTCGGTTCGCCTCGACACAGAGTGTCATCCTAGTGCCGTCGTACACAGAGTGGGCTGGTGGCACCGAGTCATCCCAGCGTCGCCGTCTGATTGGATGTCACCGCGACGAAGAACGTACGGTCTGGCTGGGAAGCCGTGTTCAGATACTACTGCCAGGAACCGGACTGCTGCCACCGCTTCGAGCGCCCTGATCGTGAGCGGACGCTTCGCTCCTGCTCGACGACAACCCACCTTCCTACCCGTGAACGCTTGCGCCGGATCCGTTCGCGTATCCGAACATCGCCGGTTGAGAGCACCTGAAAAATGGTCGAATCTCGACCGGAACCCGGACACACCGAGTGTCGACGACGGAGTCGGATGCCTCACGGGTGAAGTCGTGAGCGTCCTCCGTACAATTCTGTGACGTGGTACAAAGCCAAGTGGTGTACTACCGTGTCGAGACGTCACAGTGGCGCCACACGAGCCGAGCGTCGCCACCCAGTAGCGTCCTAGTGGCGGATCACAGCCCTCTTGGGTAATTCGCGTCGGGGAACGGACCTCGTTATCCGCCGAGGAAGTCCTGCCTGACCTGTTCGTCGGCGAGTAACGCGTCTCCCGAATCCTCGTATCGATTCTGTCCCTGGACGAGCACGTAGCCGCGATCGCACCGGCGTAACGCCTCCTTCGCGTTCTGTTCGACCAGTAACACACCCGTTCCGTCGTCGTTGATGCGATCGATGCGATCGAACATGTCCTGGACGAGATCGGGCGCGAGGCCCGCGCTCGGTTCGTCGAGTAAGAGAAGATCGGGATCGAGCATGAGCGCTCGACCCATCGCGAGCATCTGTTGCTGGCCGCCACTCAGGTCGCCGGCTGTCTGACCGGACCGCTCCTCCAGGATCGGGAATCGGTCGAAGATACGATCGACCCGCTCCTGGGGGACCTCGTCTAAGATGTACGCGCCCATCTCCAGGTTCTCCATCACCGACATCGAGGGGAAGACGTTGTCGCTCTGCGGGACGTAGCCGATACCCGTCGAGATGATATCCTCCGGGCGATACCCGCTGATCTCGGTGCCCTTGAACTCGACCGACCCACCCATGTAGGTGGTGAGTCCGAAGATCGACTTCATCACGGTCGACTTGCCGGCCCCGTTCGGGCCGACGATGGTGACGTACTCGCCGTCGCCGACAATCATGTCGACGCCGTCGATGATCTGCAGGTCGCCGTAGCCCGAGTCGAGATCGGAGACGTCGAGTAACGTCATTCGACCTCACCTCCGAGGTACGCTTCGATGACCTGCTCGTTCGACTGAACCGCCTCCGGCGCCCCCTCGTCTAGGACGCGCCCCTGGTGCATTACGATCACGTGTTCGCAGTGTTCCATGATCAGATCCATGTCGTGTTCGACGATGAGGAAGGTGTAACCGTCCTCACGAAGGGCGTGGATCCGGTCTAAGATCTTCTCTTCGAGCGTCGGATTGACACCGGCCATCGGCTCGTCCAGCATGAGCATCTCCGGGTCCGTCTGGAGCGCCCGTGCCAGGTCGAGGAGTTTCCGTTGCCCACCGGAGAGGTTCATCGCGTACTCTTCGGCGAGGTGATCGATCTCGAAGAACTCGAGCGTCTCCCAGGCACGGTCTCTGAGCTCGCGCTCCTGTTCGACGACCCCGGAGCGCGCCCCGGGAAGGACCGATCGCCAGAGGTGCTCGCCCAGCTGGTTCTTCGGGGCGAGCATCATGTTCTCGAGGACGGTCATCTCCGGGAATTCACGCGCGATCTGGAACGTGCGAACGAGCCCTCGATTCGCGATCCGGGGCGGCTCCCAGCCGGTGACGTCGTCGCCATCGAACGTAACCGCTCCGCCGTCCGGCTGATAGACCCCGGTAATACAGTTGAACGTCGTCGATTTCCCGGCGCCGTTCGGGCCGATCAGGCCGGTGATCGAGCCCCGTTCGACCGAGAAGCTCGTATCGTCGACCGCGACGATCCCCCCGAAGCGTTTGTGGAGATTGGACACTTCGAGTACCGCGTTCTCGACCTGGCGGTCCGACGCAGCCTCGTCCGTCGATTCGTCGCCCGTAACACCCTGGTCCGAGTCGCTCGATTCGGTGCTACTCATCCGACTCACCTCCTGAGTGACCGGTCGTTGCAGCGTCGTCGGTCGATTCGGCGCCCCCGGCGGTGGCGTCGTGCCGACTGAGGTCGACCGCGGCGGCAATCTCTTTCCGGTTGCCGAACAGCCCCTGTGGCCGTTTGATCATCAGAACGATCAGGACGACGCCGAGGACGATGTATCTGATGTCGTCGATCGAACCGACGACGAGGTAGTCGAACACGGCCAGGGGATCCGACGAGCCGAGCGCGGCGGCGATCGTCGACGGCGTCGATACGTCTCTGAAGGACTCGATTACTTGCCCCAGGTAGTTCGGGAAATCGTACACGAAGGCTGCAAAGACGAAGCCCCCGATAACGCTGCCCGTGTTCGAGCCCGCCCCGCCGACGATCAATGCGACGAATATGTAGAACGTCCAGATCGGTCTGACGTTGTTCGGATTGACGAGCGTCCGCTGGCCGAGCCACAGCATGCCCGCGAGGCCCATCAGCCCGCAGCCGAGGACGAACACCACGACTTTCGCACGGTCAGTTCGCTTCCCGAGAGACCGTGCCGCAAGTTCGTCCTCGCGAATCGCTTTCAGCACCCGTCCGAACGGCGAGTAGGCGATCCGCGTCAGGAGCAGGAAGATCAGGATTACGATTCCGATCAGAATGCCCGTATAGACGTAATTCTCCATGACTGAGTCCGGAATCCCGCCGAGGGTGACCCCGGCCCAGACGACGGCATCGACGAGCTCGCCGGTGACCGGTTTCGACTGCAGCCACGTGACCACGCTGTCCGTCCGCGGCGCACTGATCCCGCTCCCGCCACCCGTCCCGTAGCCACCTGGCAGGGTTCTGAGCGAACTCGAGAGGGCGAGTAACCGGACGATTTCGGAGAATCCGAGGGTAATGATCGCGAAGTAGTCCGCGCGAACGCGAAGCGCGGGGAGTGCGATGACGAATCCGGCGAGACACGCCGCCAGGAAGCCGACGAGGATCCCGACCGGAATCGGGAGGCCGAGTCCGGCCGGAGAGCCGTCCGGCGAGGCGGTGACGAACGACATCGCGTAGACGCCCACACCCATGAAGCCGATCACGCCGATGTTGAACATGCCAGTGTAGCCCCAGTGTAAGTTCAGAGCGAGTGCCCCCATGGCGAAGACGGCGCCGTAGAACGTGATTCGCTGGAGGAAACTCATGATGTAGTCGACGTTCAGACCGGCGACGAGACCCAGTACGAGGAAGAACACGTAGGTCGCGGCGACGACCGCGGCGATTCGACCGAGGTCGGCGAACCAGCTCGGACGAACCATCGGCGTCGGCGCGTTGTCCGCGCCGTCCGACTCGGTGACGGTCTCGGCGCTCATGCCGTCTCCACCCCCCCTAGCAGACCGTTCGGTTTGAACACCAGTATCAGGATCATGAGTACGAACGCGGTGACCTTCGAGAGGTCTGACGGTAACCAGATCAACGAGACGTTGACGGTCATTCCGATGACGAGCGAGCCGGCAAGCGCCCCGTAGATCGAGCCGATACCACCCAGGATGACCGCAGCGAAGATCAAGAGCAGGAGGAACCAGCCGAGGTTGATCGAGATGGACCCGCGATCGAGGACGACGAGGTAGCCGGAGATTCCGGCGAACGCGGCGCCGATGATCCAGGTCGCCGTGATGACTCGTTCGGTCGGAATGCCCGTGATCAACGCGAGATCCTTGTTATCGGCCATCGCTCGCATCGACTTGCCGAGTTTCGTGTACTGTAACAGGAGGTGCAATCCGACGATGAGGACGAGCGCGATGAGGACGAGCGTCAGTTCGTGGGCCGTAAACGGTCCGACGTCGGGCGCGCTCGCGGTCACTCCACGTTTGCTGTTCGTGAATATGATGGCGAGGAGGTATCGGAGCGTCAGCGCGACGCCGACACTCGCGATGAGCATCGCGATACCACCCTGGTCTCGCATTCGCTTGTACACGAGTCGATCTATGGCCAGCGCGACGAGTACGGTTATCGCGCCGGCGACGACCAGCCCGACGAGTATCGCGAGGGGAGACGCGAACACGTCCAGTCCCACCGCCTCGGGCGAGACGCCGCCCGACGTCGCCCGAACCAGTATCAGCTCGCCGACGCCAGCGACCCCCACGCCACCGACGAGGTACGCGGCAGCCCAGCCGCCGAACGCACCCGTCGTGATCAGATCCCCGTGTGAAAAGTTCGCGAATCGAAGGATACTGTACGTCATCGAGAGACCGACAGCGGCGAGGCCGATGTACATGGCATCACGGAGCCCCCACCACAGATATTCGAGTAACGATGCGAACGTGATGTCACCGGTCACCAGCCGGCGAATCAGATCGACCACCAACAGTACCATCAGGAGAGCCAGAAGCAGCCCACCGATGTTAGCACCTGACGTCGGTGAAAGTCGGTCGCGCACGGCCGACAGGCCGTCCGTCGCTCGACCCCCACTGATATTCTCACCCATGCCTGTCTGCGACTCTCGGCTCATGGCTAATATACTTCACGCTACACATCCACAAATCGAACGGACATAACCTCAGCGTGCTGGTACTTCTGCACCCCCCAATTGACGGGTACCGACAGTACCCCTTCCGAGCCACACCGACGACAATCCAGGTCGAACGACGGGGCGGTTCCTGGTTCGTCTACAAGTACCACGCACGCCTCAGAACGAACGATACTCCGGGAGATCGGATGGAACGGTCACGTTCACGGATACGGGCTGATCAGGTCTCCCCGTACACGGGGACAGCCGCCCCACTCGTCACCAAGGACGCGTCGCTGCACAGGAAAGCGAAGACGGCTGCGATGTCGACCGGGTCGACCCACGAGTCCTGGTCCGCGTCGGGCATCATCTCGCGGTTCGCCGGGGTGTCGATGACGCTCGGCATGACACAGTTCGCGCGGACCGTCCCGCGGTTTTCCGCCGCGAGCGTCTCCGTCAGCAGCCGGATCCCCGCCTTGGAAATTCGGTACGGGCCGTCTCCCTCCCCGCCCTCGAGGGACGAACGTGCACTCACGCTGACGATCGCGCCGCCGGCCGCCTGCAGTTCGGGAAGCGCGTGTTTCGACGCCAGGAACGCCGTCTTCAGGTTGACGTCCATTACGAGATCGTACTCGGTACGGTCAGTCTCCTCGATCGGTTGCCCGCCGCGCCAGGTTCCCGCGACATTGAGCAAGTGGTCGAGGCGGCCGTGCTCGTCGACGATCTCGGCAACCACGCGTTCGACGTCTCCTTCGTCTGTGAGGTCGGCCTGATAAAAGTTCGTTCGCTCCTGTGCGAACGTCCCGTCGGGTTCCTCCGGTTCCGCGACATCGATGCCGCAGACGGTGGAGCCCGCCTCACGGAATCGCTCTGCGACGGCACCGCCCAGCGTTCCGGTCGCGCCGGTGACGATCGTCACAGTCTCGTCGAAGTCGAACGTCGCTGATCGTGCCATAGGGACGGTCCATCCTCCACCACGATCAATTTCGGGGGCGATCCCCGCGCGACAGCGTAAAGATCACAATAGATAAATAGAATTCTGCTTAATCAGCTTACACTATGAGTGTGCAACGAACGCCGTCTCGACGAGGAGTGCTCCAGTGGCTCGCCGCGGGGGCCACCGTGGGTCTCGCAGGCTGTTCGGCGGTCGCGAACTGGATCGGCGATGCCGTCCTCGGAGACGTTAACCTCTTCAATACCACGTCTGATCGCCTTGCGGGAACGATCTCGGTCGTCGACCCGGAGGGGACGACCGTGCTTGAATCCGACTTCGATCTTCCCTCGAGCGACGGGGGCGGTCCCGAGGAATCGAACGAGACGGGCGAGACGAACGAGACGAGCACCGAAGATGCAGGAATCTACACGGATGTCTGGACGACGGCCGGTTCCTACGAGGTGTCCGTCTCGCTCGCCGATGGCGAAAGCGTCTCGGGCGAGACGGACGGCCGCGCTACGATCGACGTCGACGACACGGACGAGACGATGCTCGCCGTCTTCTTCGGAGCCGAGGACGAGTACGACGAACCGATCGCGTTCACCACCGGGACCACACTGACCGACCTGGAGTCGACCACGAACTGACCGGACTGGATCCGGCATCGGATCTACCTGCCTGGAGTCGACCACGAACTGACCGACCCGCCTGGAACCGGCATCGGATCTACCTGCCTGGAATCGGCATCGAACTGATCGGGCTGGATCCGGCCGCGAGTCTATCTAGCTTGAACCGACACCAGGCTCACCCTAGCGGTCGACGGTGGTCACCGTCACGGTTCGCGTTCTGGGACCGTCACACTCGACGAGCAGGATGGATTGCCAGGTGCCGAACGCGAGCTCGCCGTCGCGAACGGGAACGGTCACGGATGGACCGAGTACCGTGGCTCGAAGGTGCGAGTCCGCGTTGCCGTCCAGCTCGTCGTGAGCGTGGCCCTCGTCCGGGACGGCGTCTCGCACGAACGAGACGATATCGCGTCGCAGTCGCGGTTCGTCCTCCTGGACGACGAGAGCAGCCGTGGTGTGTTCGACGAAGACGGTACAGACGCCGGACGCGTCCTCGGGTACGGCCGCGGACACCCGGTCGGTAACGTCGACGGTCGTCGTCCGTTCGTCGGTCCGTACGTCGAATGCCATGTCCCCAGTAGGAACGCCGACGGGGAATAGCTACCGTCGACGGCTCGCAGCCGAGGGACCGCGGTCGGTGACGACTCAGGCGAGCCACTCGTCGGGTCTCGTGTCGTAGTCGACGTCGTCAGCAGCGAGGTGTTCCACAGCGGTCCAGTCGACGCGTTCGACCGTGATCTCGTCGCCATCGTGGCGGAGGCGAACGCCGCGTTCGTCCGGTGTGGGTTCGCGGTTGCGACGCTTGGCCACCTCGACGTCGTGGTCGTCCAGTTCCTTCCGGATCGTCAGGAGGTTCACTGGCCGGCCCCAGAGTTCGAACAGGCGTTCGAGAACGGCCCGGGCCTGTTCGAAGTCGAGTTCGATCCCGTTGTACTCGTGTTCGAGCAGGAGTTCGCCGGCGTTGTCGTAGTTACCGTCGGCCACCGTTATCGTCGGCTTGCCGAAGTTGGTAAACTGCAAGAGAAGCTTGCGCTTGACGTCCTCCGGATCGGTACTGGCAACGTGGTACTGGGCAGTCGCTCGCGAGTACTCGTAGGTGAAGTAGTCGTTCGTCCGGATGAACTCCGGGGTGAGGAACTCGTCCAAGAACGTGACGTCGTTGTGGCTCTCGCGGACGTCGAACAGGCGATCCCACCCCGCCGTGTAGGTCACGTTCGCGATGGCGTCCTCGACGCTGTCGTATCGATCGTCGTCGAAGAGGTACCGGTCGATACGCTCCAGTTGATCGCGCGAAACGCGCGAGAGGACCGATCGATTCGCGGGCTTCACCAGCGAGTAGTGTCGACGGGCGAGACCCTCGTAGGAGAGGACGCGCCACGGGTAGCGCTCGACGTCGATCTCGCCCTCACGAGCGGCCCCGAGCGCCTCGCGATCGATCCACTCGTCCGGGAGAGACGCCAGGTCGTCGAGCGTCTCGGCCGAGATGGAGGCGATGGCGTTCGGCGGCTCCAGGCGATCGAGGATCGCGTCGAACGCTACCTCGTCCAAGAGCGTTCGCCAGGTGATGCCCTCGACGCGAAGCAGCTGTTCTACGACGTCGCGTCGGTTGGTGACGTTCTCGACGTACTGCCAGAGATTGAGTCCGAGGCTGTAGGGGTTCAGTCCGGGCGAGGCGAGCACGCTCGCCATGTGATCGGCGTAGTCTACGACCTCGTCGTCGCCGGCGAAGGCCTCGTCCGCCATCATCCGGGATTCCCACAGCGCGGCCCACCCCTCGTTCATCACCTTCGTCATCTGCTGGGGCGCGAAGTAGTAGGCCTCCTCGCGCAACAGTTCGAGGACGTCCTGCTGCCAGTCGGTCATCTCGACGGCGCGGCCCTCTTCCCGGTCGTACTGCATGCCGTACTCCCGGACGAACCCGAGGACGTCCGATTCGGGCGCCGCCGACGTCGGTCCCCGGTCGGCCTCCGCTTCGCGCGCGTCGAGCCACTCCTCGTCGAACACTTCCCGGGTCACTTCCGGCGAGAGGTCGAGTTCGTCCAGCTTCTCCCTGAGGTCGTCGTCGACGTCCTCGGAATCGGTCTCGCGTTCAAGGCGGTCGCGGAACGGTCTGTGCTGGTCGATCGTGTCCTCGAGCGTGAGAGCGTGATCGATCCAGCGTTCCACCTCGGCGCGGTCGATCTCGGGATCGGTCATGTACCCCTCGATCGTTCGCGCGTGGCGATCGAGCATCGCCGCGGCGTCGACCTCGTCGTCGCCGGCTCGTCCGTCGGTGAACAGCCCGAACCACTCGTTGTTGGCGAAGAAGTCCGCGTGAGCCTCGACGTGAGTGATGACGGCTTTCTGGTCGGCCATCGAGTTCGACTCCTGGAGGAACGCGTGCGATGGATTGTCGTTGTTCACGATCTCGAACGCCCGCGCGCCAGTGTACCGATCCTGCTTGCGCTGTCGGTCGTACTGCATGCCCCAGCGCCAGTGGGGGTACCGGCGCTGGAACCCGCCATAGGCGATGAGCTCGTTCATCTCGTCGTAGTCGACGATCCAGTAGTGGACCGGATACGGATCGAGTCCGAGTTTCGTCGCCAGGTCGCGAGCGGCCGCCACCGGCTCCGCGAGGTCGGTCGCGATCGCGCGCTTGCGAACGGTGTCGGAAAGCGGTGCGGTCTCGGTTCGGTCGATCGGTTCGGAATCACTCATCGGTCTCACCCTCGGTACTCAGGATGTCGTAGATCGCGTCGGCGACGTCGTCGGACGAGTTGACGTACGTGACGGCGACGTCGTCTGCGTCCGCGCCGAAGTGCTTCTCCAGTTCCTCGGCGTGGGTCGCGTTGATCGCGTTCCCGCTCGGCTGGGTCTCGACGTAGGCGTGGAGGTTGGCGTCGATCTCCTCCATCATCGGAATGACCCGCTCCGACGTGTCGTTCGAGGAGTTCTCGGAGTCGCCCGCCGCGAAGACGTACCGGTTCCAATCGTTCCAGGGGTACTCCGAGAGGACCTCGTCGGCCAGTTCGTAGGCGCTCGATATCTTCGTCCCGCCGCCCGAGCGGATGCCGAAGAAGTCCGCGCGTTCGACCTCCCAGGCCTCCGCGTCGTGGGCGATGTAGACGAACTCCGCGGTGTCGTACTTCCCGGTGAGGTACCAGTCGAGCGGCGTGAACACGCGCTCGACGAGTTCCCGTTTGGTCTCGCGCATCGATCCAGAGACGTCGCGAATGTTCACCACGACGACGTTCTTCTCTCGCTCCTCGACGATCTCCGGGTGGCGGTAGCGTTCGTCCTCTCGCCGCAGCGGGACGTGGTCGATGCCGTCCCGGCGAATGCGCTGGCTGATCGGTTCGCGCTCGACGGACGCCTCCACGTCGGCGATCGACTCCCACCGGCCGCGCTCGTCGGCGACGTCCTCGTGAGCGCGTTCGATCCACGCCATCGAGACGGGGAGGCGCTCCTCGCGCGCCCACTCGAACACCTCACGCGGGGTGATTCCCGCCACCGTGCAGACCTCGCGGACGAAGTCCTCGTCGAACGCCATCGCCACCTTCCGCTTCAGTCCCTCGCGGAACATGCGCTCGACGTCGAGCGTGCTGTTCGGTCCGGACCGCGTAAGGTCCGTGAACGGCCCCTCCGTCTCCTCGACGACCGTCTTTCCCTTCGGGTCGAGGTCGAGCCCGAGTTCCTCGTCGAGTTCCTGGGCGAACTCCTCGGGGTCCATCTCGTAGTACTCGTGATCGCCACCCTCCTCGCCCGGTTCGCCCTCCTCGTCGCCGTCGCCCGGCTGGGATTGTGGCGGGCCGACCGGCTGACCGACGTCGGGCGTGTCACCGTCGCCCTGGCCGACGCCACCCTGATCGCGACGGTCGTATTCGAACTCGGGCGGGTCGACGATCTTGACGGGGACGTTGATCTCGGTCGCGCCGCTCTGGCCGAGGTCGCCGTACTGGATGAAGTCGGCGAGATCCTCCCGTCGCTCCTCGCCCACCGACTGAAACCGTTCTACGTCGTCTCTCAGTCCCACGGCGAACTCACCCCTGGTACGGACCGCTTTCGATCGAGGCGTTTCGGTCGGTTCACTCCCATTGATAACTCACCTGGCTCACGACGTGTCGACTGGTCAGCTCCGCGGAGGCCGCGGAGTAGCCGAAGTCCGCGACCAGTCGCTCGATCGCCGCCTCCTTTACGCGCTCAGTTTCGGTGCCGCCGGGCGGGTCGTCCCAGGCGTGCGGATCGAAGTCTGGGTAGGTACGACGGACGTCGTCCCAGTCGTACGACTCGAGGACGTCCGTCAGCACCGGAATCGACGTGAGGTCGACGTCAGCCGCCGAGAACCCCTCGTCGCGGTGCTCCCACGCATAGCGGTTCAGCGCGGTGATAACGTTCTCCTGGCGGAACTCGCGGACGGCTTCCGTCGGTCGATTGCCATCGTAATCGGTCTCGCGGAACTGCCCGAGTTGCTCGACCTCGAAGAGTTTCATCTTGAGCGCGTCGGGCTCTACAGGATCGCCCCGCTCGTCCGTGAGCGCCTCACCGGTCTCCCAGGCGTAGACGTGCTCTACGTACTCGGCGACGGTCGATTCGTCCACCCGCCGATCGTGCATGATGGCCTCGATCACGTCGTCCTCCTGTCTTCCGAAGACGTGCTCACGGACCGGCGCGACGCGGGATTCGAACTCGGATTGCTCCCCGGTCGAGAAGATCGGCGCCTCGAAGAGCCCGTCCGCCATCGCATCCAGGACGTCCCGCGGCATGACGACGTCCTCGACCGGAAGCTCCGCGTGGTGGCGGTCGCTCCCCTCCTGGAGGAGGTCGGCGAGCACGTCCCGCGTGTACGTCACCGGAATGCCGTGCGTGCCGTCCGGCGCGTCCTCGTCGAACGCGAAGTCGTCGAGTTCCCGGCGGGTGTCCCCCTGCTGTACGTATCCCTGGTCGAAGAGCACCGCCTTCTCGACGAGGTCGAGATCCGACGGCAGGTCCTCGGTGACGAGCCGCGTGACGACCGCGTAGAGGGCGGCGGCCTCGATGGTGTGTGGGGCGAGTTCGCGCTCCCGTGTTGTTCCACCGTCCGTCGTGACCCCGACCACGAGGGGCTGGCGTACCTTCTCGTCTAGCTGTTCGGGTTCGGTCGCCGTCCACACGTCCGTCTGATCGGTCAGTTCCCGCCCGATCAACTCGGCCTCCATCGACCGGTTCGTCAGGTACGTAAAGCGGCGCTTGTTCAGGCGGCGTTTCAGCGCTTTCAGTGGGTCGAGCCCGTTCTTATCGGCGTGCTGATCGAGCTGGGCCTCGAGGTCCGGGTTCGAGATGATGACAAGTTGCGTATCGACGTCCATCCCGATCCCCTTGTCGAGTTTGACGGTCCCCTCGTCGGGAACGTTGAGCAGTTTCTGCAGGAGATCTGCGTGCTGGGCGGCGTCCTCGACGATCGTCAGGACGCCGTTTCCCTGCGAGAGGACCCCGTCGTAGGAGAAGGCCTGCGGGTTCTTCCGGCCCCTGGAGTCGAGTTCCTGGAGCATTCCGTGCATCCAGGAGCCGACGAGGCGCTCTTTGGGCGTCCCGTCGTCTTCGGCGTGGAGGACGCCGATTCCCCGCCCCAGGTCGACGACGTAATTACGGACCCGAAGGTGGCGTTCGTCGGTGATCGCAGAGAACAGCGCCTCCTCGCCCTGATTGCGATACCGTTCTTCCAGGTAGTCGAACGCCTCCCTCGAGAACGGATCGAGATCGGTCTCCAGCCGAATCGGAACCGATTCGTCGGACGCATCGGTGAGCGCGGTGAGGAGGTCGTCACGGACGTCACCGGGGAAGACCGAGAGGGGGTGCGCCTGGACGGGACTCGCGAACCAGTGTTCGTCGTCGGCCGCGGTCGGATCGACGCCGTAACTCAGACGTCGATCCTCCGCCGTCGCCGACCGAACGTTCCACTCGACCGTATAGCGCCGTCCCGCAGGCGTCTTCGAGTACTCCCGGAGCCCGTTGATCAGGCAGCGTTTCAGTTCCGACTTGCCGGTCGCGGTCGGACCCTCGAACCAGATGAGCTTCTCGCCCTTACCGCGGCCGGCGGCGATCGAGCGCAGGTCGTCGACGAACGCGTTCAGCATCTCGGTGTTACCGAGGACGGCGTGTTCGCCGTCGTTGTGAGGATCGTCGAAGAACCGGTACCGGGTCCGGTACTCGCCCTCTTCGAGCACGGTCCGCGTCCCCGCGGCCTCGATGGCGTCGAGCAGGTACTTCGAGGCGTGCGACGCGAGCGTCGGCCGCTCGAAGAGGCGGTCGACGAAGGCGTCCAGGCTCTGTGGGTCCTCGTACGTCTCCGCGAGGGCGCGATCGGCGTCGGAGACGTAGTCGGTTCCGTGGCTCATTGATCTTCGATCTCCGAGCGGGCGACTTCGGCGCCCGCGAACTCGAGTACCTCCTTCGCCCCGTCTTCCGAGTAGCCCTGTTCGACCAGCGCGTCGATCCACGCCGAGCGCTCCTCGTCGTCGATCTCGCCGGCGCTGACGAGCGCGGAGAAGTTGATGTTGTGCTTCTTGTCCTCCCAGAGTTTGCGCTCTAAGGCCCGCCGCAGCCGCTCGTTGTCGGTCGGATCGAACGCTTCGCCCTCCCGTGCGCGCCGCGACACCCAGTTCGAGACCTCCTGGCGGAAGTCGTCCTTGCGGTCGGAAGGGATGTCGAGTTCCTCCTCGACGGCCCGCAGGAAGGTCTCGTCCGGTTCTTGCTCGCGACCGGTGAGTTCGTCCTCGATCGTGGCGTCGTCGATGTGGGCCATCACGTGGTCCATGTACTTCTCGCCCTGGCGCTGGATCTCCTCGACGTCGTACGCCAGCGCGTTTCGAACGTCCTCGATGGCGCGCTCGCGGTACTCCTCGCGGACACGTTCCAGATAGCGGTAGTACCGCTCGAACTCCGCTTCCGGGATCGAGCCGTGGTGCTCGAGGTTTTCCTCGAAGAAAGTGAACACGGTCAGCGGCGAGAGGTAGCCCCGTTCGCGGTGCTTCGAGTCCATGATCGCTTCGGCCATCTCGTCGCCGATGAACCGCGGCGAGATGCCGGCCATGCCCTCGCCGATCTCCGCGACCTGGTCTGCCTCCTCGCGGAGCTTCTTGACGTCGACGTCGTCGGCCTCGTCGATCTCGCCGTTGTACGCCTTCGCCTTCGAGAGGAGGTCGACCCGGTCCGAATCCGGCTCTTCGATCCGCGTGAGGACGCCGAACAGGCCCGCCATCTCCAGGGTGTGCGGCTCGACGTGGATGTCGGGGACGTCCGCGTTCTCCAGCATCTTCTCGTAGATTCGAGCCTCGTCTTCGTAGGAAAGGACGTAGGGGAAGTCGATGCGTTTCGTCCGGTCGTTGAAGGCCTCCATCTTCTCGTCGCCCTTCTTGTCCTTGTACTCGGGCATGTTCGTGCGCCCGACGATCACCTGGTCGATGTCGATCCGCGGGTTGTTCTTCGGCTTGATGGTCTGCTCCTGGGTCGCGTGCAGGAAGTCGTAGAGGAACTCGCGCTGGAGTTTGAGCAGCTCCTCGCCGGAGAAGATGCCGCGGTTGGCGTTACAGAACGCCCCCGAATAATCGAACGCGCGCGGGTCGGACTCGCCGTAGACGGCGATCTTCGAGTAGTTGACGTCGCCGGTGAGTTCGGTCTCGTCCTGATTCTTCTTGTCCTTCGGTTCGAACGTCTCCAGGCACTGGCGCTTGTTCTCGTCGGCCACGAGCCGGACGACTTCGACGTGGTTCTCGAGGACGGCCTGGAGGTCGTCTTCGTAGTGGGCGAGGAGTCGATCCATGTAGAACTCACTCTCCGGGTCCAGCGCCTGCTCGTTCTGGATCGTGTACGGAGCGTCCAGCGCCTCGTTCATCGCGTCGATGACGTCGCGTCGCTGTTCGATCGGCAAGAGGACGAGCGGGTCCTGGTTCATCGGCGAGCGGACGACGTCGTCCGACGGATCCTGATCACGGATGACGTCACAGAGGTTCGTCCAGCGGAACGTGTACATCCGGCCGTCCTGCTTCAGGGTGTACTCCTCGAAGTACCGACGGAGCTGTCGATCGAAGTGTGACTTCCCGGAGCCAACCGGGCCGAGCAGGAGTTTGATCCGGCGTTCGGGCCCTAGCCTGCGAGAACCGGATTTGACCTTGTTGACGAACTCGTGGATCGCCTGGTGGACGACGCGACCGTAGAACGTGTTCTCGCCGTCGTTCAACGGATCGAGGGAGGCGAGATGGTACTCGACGAGCCCCTGAGACTCGTCGTACGTCGTTCCGTAGTAATCGAACATGTCCGCGACCCGCTGGTGGGCGTTCCGGGCGATCTTCGGGTCGGCGGTAAGTTCCTCCAGGTACCAGCCGAACGATCTGGCAGTTCGCAGGTCTTCGGGCATCGATTGCTGGTAGGCGGTACTGAGTCGTTCGAGCGTGTCCGTATCACTGGTCATAGTATCACTGAGGACCGTCGGTCGCACGGCTGCCGTCGCGCGTCTGGCCGTTGGGACGGCCGATCGCCGACCCCCGAACCGCAGGGAGCAGTCGCCGTCGGCTCGCACGGCGTCCGTTTCCATCGATCGGTTCGTTCGTTCCCGGCCCGAATCCGAACCGGTGACCGGCAACTCCTCGCGGGACCGATCCAGCGCGTTCGGTGGGACGTCCACACCATTGTGAGCCTCGTTCACACGGGCGAGTACGCCCGCGAGCTGTGCGGCACCGATCGACGAACGGATATCGATGGTGTTTAATATGGTAGTATTCCAGCCATATAAGCTTGCCCCCAAGGGATTTATAGGCGGCGTGTTTCGGTCCGAATCTCCCTGCAGACTGAATCGGCTGGAGTCCGTATAGTTCGGAAACAGGAGACGCGCGGGTATACCGTGTGCTTGCGTGTGCCACGATCGGCTCGCGCGACAGCACACCGATCGGCGCTGGCACGCAGTTCGAAGCGTCGGATCCGGCTCCGACGCCGGTCGATCGCTGCCGTCGAACGCCGTCCACTCGTCACGCACTGCGGCCGGATCTGAGGCTCGACACTCGCTGACGTCGGCCACCACGCCCGACAGACACAGACTCTGTGGCGACGGAGTGTTCCACCCCAACCACGGAGGCTATAGGAACGGGTGTCGTAGCGGGGCACATGCCAGCGCCGGCCGACGTTCCGGACGGGTGGGTCGTCTGGGCCGACGACGATACGGGTCGGACGGTCTACGCCTACCGCCCCGACGTGTTCGACGGGAGTGACTTCCCCGCACCCTGCCTCCCCGTCTGTTATCTCACGCACGGCGCACGGACGCGCCGACCAGCACAGAATCCGACCGACCGGACCGTCCACGACGACTGGTTCGTCACCCTGTACCTGGAGCCGGACGTGTACGTAGACGAGGTCCGCCGCACGGAAACGCGAGCCGACGCCGAGGCGATTACGTTCGACCTGCTCGATCGGTTCGCCGCCGGCGAGATCGCGTATCGTGACGCCTATCAGGTACCCCGTCACGAGTACCTGGATCGACTGGACGAGCTGACCGGCCGATCGGAGTGACTCCCGCATCTACCAGTCACTCTCACCACCACTGGCGGAGCCTGCTCGCCCCGGAAGTCTGCCGTCTCCGTGGAGAGCGAACTCGTCTGCACCGACCCGACGATTCTCCGTCCACGGTGGGAGCGACCACCTCGGCCCGCCGGGCTTAACCTCGCTCGGCGAATAGATAGACCCATGTCGACGATCACCCTGATCGGCGATGGCCTTGCCGAACCCGGAACGGAGTTCGTCTACGAGGGCGAGGCCGACGCCTGCGCCGGCTGCCCGTACCGGAGCCAGTGCCTCACGCTGGAACCAGGCCAGCGCTACCGCGTGACCGACGTCAGGGAGAACGCCCAGCTCTTAGAGTGTGCCCTCCACGACGGCGGCGTACGCGCCGTGGAGGTTGAACCGACGACCGTGCAGGCGAACGTGCCGGACGAAGGGGCGTTCGCCGGAAGCGAAGCCACCCTCGGCGGTCCCTGTCCGTACGTCGAGTGCCCGAGTCACCACCTGTGCGAGCCGGACGGGATCGACCCCGCCGAGTCGGCCCGAATCGTACGCGTGACCGGCGACCCGCCGCACGAGGTCTGTCACCTCGATCGATCGCTGACGACCGTCGAACTCGATCCCGACGGGTGAGTCGCCCCGTCGAACGCGATCGGCGAGAGACGACGCGTCCCCTCTTAACTGCACGATCTGCAAACCCCGAGGCGTTTCTCGATCCCGGATCCAGCCCCTGATGCGAGACACAGCCGTGGACACCCGCTGTGGCTCGCGCGCATGGTCCCGGAACTCACGTTGGTCACGGCGTCGCTCGCCCTCGGCGTGAGTGCCGGCCTCCTCGCCCACGAAGGAACCCACGCCGCCGTCCTCCACCTGAGTGGGATCCCCTACACCGTGTCGATCTTCCCCCGCCGCGACGGCCACCCGATCCGGTGGCTCGCCCGAACCCCGTGGGCCGTCGTCCACCCCGATCCCGGCCCCGACTCGCCAACGTGGGCCCTCCAGCTTGGTGCACTCGCCCCGCTGACCCTTTCGATAGCTCCCTTCGCGCTCGCGACCGTCGGCCACGCGCCATCGCTCGCTCATCCCATCCCGACCGCGTTCGTCCTCGGCTGGCTCGCCTGTGCGATCCCGAGCCCCCAGGACTTCTCGGTCGCCTTCCACGCCCGACGCGCACTCGATGCGGCCGGACCGGTCGACGATCCCTCACCCGAGCGCGACGGCGTGGTGGCGTCGTCCGAACCGGTGAGCGACTGATCCCACCGTTCGATCCGGGGATCGCGTCTACCAGGCAATAGACGCCGCGTGGGAACGTCTACAGCGCCACCGAGTCCCGTGTTCACGCGTGAGTGGTACCCACGGAAGCCTTATCCGTGGCCCTCCCCTCCCCTTAGAAGCAATGGCAGAAGGTAACGTTGATTTCTTCAACGACACAGGCGGCTACGGTTTCATTTCGACGGACGACGCGGACGATGACGTTTTCTTCCACATGGAAGACGTTGGCGGTCCGGACCTCGAAGAAGGCACAGACATCGAATTCGACATCGAACAGGCCCCCAAGGGCCCCCGGGCGACCAACGTCACCCGCCTGTAAAACGGCGACCAGCGTTTTCCCGGTATCACGAACCATTCTTCACGACACGCTAGCCGGCGAGCGACGGCGCCGCCGTCAGCGCGACCCGCGGGTCGGAGCGTCGATCAGTACTTCGGCAACGTCGTGGACGTTTCGCGTCTCCAGCAACAGTTCTGCGGCCGTCCGAAGCGTGAACGCAGGGTCCAAATCGACGCCACGGGAACGCGCGTAACACGCGAGCCAGTCGTTCATCGCGCCTTCGAGCGCGTCGTACTCGGCCGGTGAGAACTGCACGAAGCGGCCACCCGTGCGGCCCTCGACGTAGAGCCAGATAGCGTGCCCGGCGCCCTCCCGGAGGTAGCGCCCTTCGGGATCGGCGACGCTGGCGTGACCATCACTCTCACAGCGACGGCGGTCCCGCTCTGCCCGCCGGGCCAGCGCCAGGATGCGCGCACCGTGGTGTTCCATCGAAGTGGCGTCAGGAGCGGCGTCGAGTCCGTCAGCCCTGCTTGAACTCGACGCCCTTTGTTCCGCTCGGGTGTTCCCACTCCGTCTCCGCCACGACGGCACAGGTCCCACACTCCACGCAGGGCTGGGTGTCTAAGCTAACCAGGCGCTCGGCGGAGCCGTTCGTCTCGACGACCTCGGAGCGATAACAGCCACCGCCGAAGTCCTCGGCGCTGACGGGACAGGCCGCGACCGCCGCCCCGCTCGCCTCGTAGGACTCGTCTAACAGGCGGATGTGCGGGTTGCCGACGTCCGTATTGTACGTGAGGTCGCCGATGCGTTCTTCCAGACTCGGCGGATCGACCTCGGAGTCCCAGCGGACCGTCCGTCCGAGCTCTTCGCCGAGGACCGTCGGGAGCGTCACGTACCCCGTGCTCGTGTCGGGGAGCATCCCGACCATGAATGGGGAGTTGTACGCCTTCTCGAGGACTGTCGCCGAGAGCCGATTCGTCGCCGCGACGCGGCCGATCTTCGATTTCAGGAGGCCGTTCGTCACACGCTCGACGAGGTCGTTCTCGCCGACCGCACTCGCCAGTCGATACCGCCGCGGGCGCAGTTTGTCCATCGTGCCGGACTTCTCCAGCATGTCGACGTAGCTGCGCCCGGCCGCATCCGGCGCAGATTCGGTGCGTGTACTCGCGAACGCGTCCGCGGCGAGCGCACCCGCGGAGACGGCGTGATTCATGCCCTTGATGATCGGACCCTGGGCCTGCATCTGGCCGGCGGCATCCCCGACCAGGAGGAGCCGCCCGCGATATGGCGACGGGTGCGCCACCTTCTTCGAGTCGGGGACGAGTTTCGCGCTGTACTCCCGTTCGCGGTAGTCGTCGCCGAGCCACTGGGCGAGCAACGGGTGTGTCAGCAAGGCGTCGAGTAACTCGTGCGGTTCCGCCTCCTCGGCGAGGAGGCTGTCTAAGTGGAAGACGGTCCCGATCGAGACCGACTCCTCGTTGGTGTAGAGGAACCCGCCGCCGCGGACGCCGGAGAAGAGGTCACCAGAGAACAGGTGGGCTGCACCCTCGTCTTCGTCGACGTCGAATCGATCCGCGATGTCGTCGGGATCCATCTCGACGACGGCCTTGACGCCCTGGAACCACTCGTCCGGCTCGTCCCAGTCCATCAGGCCCGCGTCGCGTGCGAGCTCGGAGTTGACGCCGTCCGCCGCGACGATCACGTCCGCCGTGATCGGATCGAGTTCGTCGCAGGTGACCCCCACGATCTCGCCGTTCTCGCGCAGCAGGCCGTTGACGCGCACGCCAGTCAGGACGCCACCGCCCGTCTCGCTCGTCTTCTCGTGGACGCGGTCTTCGAGCCACGAGTCCATCTTGCGCCGGAGGACGGCGTCACACCAGTCGGTGTCGTGTTCGTGGAGATCCTCGAGTGAGATCGACTTTACCTTGTTTCCGGCGACGTTGTGAATCTCGTAGTCGGTCACCGGTCGTTCGGCCGCCTCCTCACGGAAGCCGTCGAAGAGGTCGTCCATCGTGTACGGCGCCGACTCCTCCGCGTAGACGAGTCCGCCGGAGACGTTCTTCGACCCCGCCTCCACCCCGCGTTCGAGTACCAGCGTCTCTACCCCATGATCTGCCAGTCGCGCCGCGGCGGCGGCCCCGCCGGGACCGCAGCCGACGACGATCGCCTCGTAGTGTTCGTACTCGCCTGTATCCGTCATGTGTCGTCACCTCCGTCGGCAACCGCTTCCATACTCACGTCACCGCTCTCGACCGCGTCGGTCAGCCGCGGGAGCACCTCGAAGAGGTCCCCCTCGACGAAGTAGTCGGAGAAGTCGTGGACCCGCGCGTCTGGATCGGTGTTGATCGCCACGATCGTCTCCGAGTCGTCCATCCCGACCTTGTGCTGGACGGCCCCCGAGACACCGGCAGCGATGTAGAGGTCGGGCGCCACGACCTGCCCGGTCTCGCCGATCTGTCGGTCCTCGCCCGTGTAGTCCTGCACGTGGCCGTCGAACTGGTAGGACGAGGTGACGATACCGCGCGTGATGCCGAGGGCGGCGTCCTCGAACGCGTCGACGAGGTCGAGTCCGAGTTCGATGCCCTCGGTCGGCGCGTCGCCGATCCCGCGGCCGAGGCAGACGACGACGTCGTGTCCGGTGAGATCGACGCCCTCGTCGAGTTCGTCGTACTCCTCGACGGTGACGGTGAACCACTCCTCGTCGAGGTCCATGTCGTGCTCCACGACGAGTCCGTCGCGATCGGGATCCGGCTCGGGCACGTCGAACGTCCCGGGGATGACCGACGCCCCTTGCGGGTGGAAGTCCCGATCGGGGTTGTCGAGACAGAGGATCGTGGAGTACTCGAACCCGGAGAAGTCCGGCCGCTTCATGTGAAGGACTTTCTCGAACACCTTCTTCTCCCCTGGTTCGCCAGTCTTGACGGGGTTCGATATCTTCTCCTCTTCGATGAAGAGGTCGGAGCAGTCAGAGGCGAGTCCGGAGTCGAGTTCGGCCTGGACCGTCGCCGAGAGGTCTCGGCCGTTGTTCGTCGCGGGGTACAGGGCGTAGCGCGGTTCGTCGTAGTCGTACCAGCTGTCGTCGTCGAAGGTTCCCTCCCCGCGTGCCATGTGGGCCGCAATCCGCGTGTACGGCGTGTTGAGAAAGCGTGCGAGTCGGTCGTCGTCGTGGAAGACGGCGACGTCGGCGCCGTACGTAATCGCCTCTGTCGCCAGTTCGCGACAGTCGTCCCCCATCAAGAAGGCGACGACCTGCTCGTCGTCGCCGTAGTCCGCGGCGTACTGATCCATCAACTCGCGGGCTTTGCCGAGCATCTCCTTCGAGACGTCGAGCAACTCGCCCTGCTGGGTCTCACAGAAGACCCACATGTCCTCGTAGTGTCCGCCCTGGAGCGCCCGAATGTGCTTCTTGTCCCGGGTCGGGTGGCTGAGCCCGTCGTCGTTGTCCGCCTCGTCGTCCGCGTCGTTCGCCGCGTCGTCCGTCTCGTCGGTGTCTTTCGCCGCGTCGTCCGCCTCGCCACCATCGCCGTCGTCGGCGTCGGGTTCGGTTTCGTCGCCGTCTCCGTCCGTATCCGCGTCCGCTTCGTCCGCCGCGTCGGCGTCGTCGGGGTCTTCGTACTCGCCCTCGGTTTCGGGGGCGTCGACCTCGCCCGCCTCGCGGAGTTCGTCCATCCGTTTCTCGACGGCTTCGCGTGCCGTCTTTCGGTCCTGGCCCTCGCGCTCGGCGTCGAGGACGGCGCTCAGGGTGTCGAGGTCGTCGACGGCGTCCAGTTCGTCGCGCAGTTCCGCGACCGTGTGTTCGTCGGGGTCTACCATCGTCACTCACCCCCCGCCGCGAACGGTTGCAGTTCCTCTACCACCGTTGTCATTCCGTCCTCGTCGGCGGGATCGACCATCGTCGCCTCCCGCTCGGAGGGCGCCTTGGGGATCGGATCGACCGACGAGACGATCGTCGGTGACCCGTCGAGGCCGATGCTGTCCGGGTCGAGGTTCAGGGCCTGGTGGTCCCAGACGGTGACGTGGTCCTCGTACTCTTCGGCGCGCGCTCTCGTCTCGCGGCGAAGGCGCTTGTGCTCGAGACGGTGGGCCGCCTTCCGGTAGGAGGGTTCGAACTCCGGATCGGCGACGACGAAGCTCGGAAGCCGTGATTCGACCGTCTCGATCTCGTCTACGTCGCCCTCGACGAGTCGTTTCGCCCGCAGTCGGTCCTCGTCGGGTTCGATGTCGAGGGCGAGCGCGTGGGTTACCATCGGCCAGTCCATCGCCCAGGCGGTCTGCGGACCGGTGTGGCCGGTCTCGCCGTCGGCCGTCTTGAAGCCGGCGAACACCAGGTCGATGTCGCCGACTTCCTCCTGGTAGGTCTCCAGACCGGCGCTGAGCGTGATCGCCGTCGCCCAGGTGTCGGCCGCGGCGCAGGCACGGTCCGATAGCAAGTAGAGATCGTCGGCGTAGACGGACTCCATCGCCTCGCCGAGTATCTCCTTGTATCCCGGCGGACCCATACTCATGACCGAAACGTGCCCCCCGTGACGAACCCGGGTCTGCAACGCCGCTTGCAGGGCGAATTCGTCGTTGGGGTTCATCACCGTCGGCGTCTTTCCCCGTTCCAGGTGACCCTCCTCGTTGAAAGAGACCGCTCCTTCGCTGAAGTCGGGGACGCCTTTGGTCAGGACTACCGACCGCACGGTACACCTCGCAATCGTTCGACGGTCACTCGTCCCATGCTCGTGTTTCCCTATCGAAGGAAACGGTAATAAGATGTGGGGGTGACACTCCCCGCTCCGTACAGGTCATAGAACGTATGCGTTCCCGACGCGACGCGCGTGAGTGACCCGCTTCGTGGGTATTTCAGCGAGAATGGAGGTATTCGGCGGTTACTGACCGTTCGTGGCGGTCGCTGACGGGTCGGGCTAGGCGATCGCGCGCCGTCGAATCCCCGAGCGTGACGGCCGTACGAGCGCGACGGCCGCATCCTCGATCGAGTCTGGCGCGACAATCCGGCCACCGGTTCGCAACTGACACACCGGTTCAGTCGGCTTCGGGACGCGGATCGTTCTGCATCGTGATCTGGCCCGCCGCACGCATGACACCGTCGACGACGGTGTCTGTACCGAGCTCGAGTTCGCCACAGGAGATGTCCCCGAGGACGCGAACGCCTTCAGCCAGCGTGATCGAACCGTCTCGCGTCGTCACGTCACCGTGAACTACCGTCCCCGACTCGACGTGAATGTCCCCCCGGGCTCGCAAACTCCCGTACAGTTCGGTATCACGACCGACGGTGATGGATTCCGCGCGAACGTTGCCATGGAGACGGCACTCGTCGCCGATTCGTGCGGGCGTCGATACCCGCCACGCGTCGTCGCTTACGGTCCCGTTGGCGGGAACGACGAGCGGTTCGGTCTCGGGCTCGGCCGCCGCGTCCTCGTCGATCAGTTCGTCGATCAATCGCTGGGCGGCGTCTTCCTCGCCGACGACGAGCAGGTGCTTCAAGTAGACGAACAGGAAGACGATCGTCGGCATCGGATTCCGGATGACGATCCAGCCGTTCGCCTCGAAGCCCTCCTCGATGTCGACGTCGTCGCCGATGTCCAGGTCGCCCGCGACCATCAACTCGCCGCCGATGTGAACCCGCTCGCCGAGGTACGCGTCGCCACCGACGAGGACACTCTCCGCCACGTCGGCCCACATGTCCAGGCGGCAATCGCCCTCGGCCTCGATCGCGCCGCCAAATCGGACGCCCTCGCTCGCGACGACGTTCCGACCGCGAACGCCGAATTCGACCGTCGCGCGCGTTCCGAGCAGAACGTCCCCATCGGTCACCAGATCGCGCTCCTGAGCTTCGGTCCCGTCGGGTACGACGAGTTCGTCCAGGGGAGTTCCGTGTCCGGGCACAGGCGAAACGCGCGTGCCGAACCCTAATAAACGGCCGTCAGACGCGCGGCAGACGGCGGTCGAGCGACTCGTTTTTGTGTCGACCCGTCCTACGCGTCGGCATGACGTCGCTCGCGTTCGACGACGACGGAGTCGATGTCGTCTACGAAGGGACCGAATTTCACCTGGAGAAGGCGCTCATCGAAGAGGCGACGGACAAACGCTATCACGACGTGACGGATCACGAGGTCCTGAAACTCGTCGCCGAACACCCCGACCTGAGCGGCGAGCCACGCCGAATCGGCGACATTCTCGATTGACTGTCCCGGACGCATTCCTGCGTACAGCCGATCGACACACGTAATCAGCACCGATCGTTTCGCTCCGCCGCCGTGGTGAACGACAGTTCTGCCTGTTCACGACTCCGACGAGCTTCCCGCGCTGCGATCGCGTCGGGATCCGGCGAGACGTCGTCGTCGATCCGTGCCCACGAGTCGTGGATCTTGGCGTGACACCACCGACAGAGGTAGACCGTGATCTCGTGGGAACACGCCGTCGAAACCGCGCCCACCGAATCGGCGTACGAAAGGTGGTGTTCTTCGAGGAGCGGCCGCTCGTCCGAGTGAGCGACCCGATGTTCTTCGAGCCCGCACCTGCTGCACTCCCGGTCACGGTTGCGACACCGGAAGTGTGGACAGGTCGCCCAGTCTGCCGGGTCGAGATCCGCTGCAGTTCCCGACGGAACGGCCAGACACAGATAGTCCTCCGCACGTCGCTCCCGGGCGAACGCCGGATCGTCCGCCGCGTGCTCGACGGCATACCGACACGTCCCATCGTCGGTGAGATGGTCACATCGTTCGACGTGCTCGTAGGGGTCGTCGACGCCGACCGACGTGCCATTCGGCGTTCGTTCCATCGATCGAGACCAGTATCGCCAGGGAAAAGAGTGTCGCGGTCCGGCGTCTCACCGCTGGGCCGATACCCGGACCCTGCGTGGAGACTCTTGTCCGATCCACCGACGCTCGAACGGTGCAGGTCGGTGAGCGCAGTACTCACTCGGTGTGATGGACACCTCTCTGCAAAAGATATGAACACATTATGATAATACCACATTGAGTGAACTACTTGGATAGTGAACAGGTAAGGCGGCCACAACACTTTCGTACTGTAACGTACCTGTATCTCGCATACACGGGGGGATGAAATGAACAATATCATCAGGAGTTTGATACCTACGGTAATTAGACGGAGTTACGCAACGAAGTTCGCAATTGCCCTACTCGTAATCGGCCTCGCGGTGGGGCTCGTCGGATTCGTTGGCACCTCGTTGATCACGGACAGCGTACAGGACAACGCGCTCGAAGATCAGGAGGCGCTCACAGCACAGGAAGCAGCGACGATAGACAACTGGCACAATCGGAACCTACGGACCGTCGAGAGCAACTCGAACACACCCATAATCGAAGGAGGGACGGACGAAGAGATACAGAATCGCCTGGTGAATCTCGACCTCGAACTCGGCGACGACGTCCAGAGCCTCCACGTCGCAGACATCGGTTCCGGTGAGTTGACGGCGACGACGACCGACGGCCAGTCGCTTTCAGACGTCGACTTCCCCGATCAACTCTCGTCGGACCTCTCTAGTTCGTCCGCAACGTACACCGACGCGTACGTCGCCGACGGCACGCCCGTCGTCTCCTACTACATCCGCATCGGTCACGAGGACTCGGATCGATACTCCCAGGACGCCGCACTGGTGATCACGTACGACCTCCAACAGTTGTCCGGCCGGTTCGGCAACACGTTTAGTGGCGAAACGACGGTACTAGCGCTCAACCAGGATCGGGAAATCGTACTTGACGACACGTTCACCGGAAGCGGAAGCGACGTTCTCATCGATGGCTACCTGGACGACGTCTTCCTGCAGCCCTACGAAAGCGACCAGGAGTGGATTGCACAGGCCCTCTCGGGTCAGTCTGAGAGCGACGCGATGGTCGTCGACCAGCGGTCCAGCGCCTCGATTCGCGACGACCCCCACAACTTCGACCACGAGGAGTTCGTCGGGTCGTACCACACCACCGAGATGGGGTGGACGGTCCTCGTACACACCTCGACGGACGAGGCCTTCGGGTTCGTAAACTCGGTCAATCAGTACGGAATATACGCGACGGTGGCGGGAATCCTGTTCATCGTGCTGATCGGTGCGGCGATCGGTCGAAACACCGCTTCCTCGATCGACCGGCTGACCGGAAAGGTAGCGGAGATGGAAGATGGGAACTTAGACGTCGAGTTCCAGACCGGCAGGATCGACAACATCGGACGTCTGTACGACGGCTTCGCGGAGATGCGCGACGAACTCAAACAACAGATCACCGAAGCCGAGGAGGCACGCGCCGAGGCCGAACGCGAACGCGAACGCGTCCAGCAACTCAACGACGACCTGCAGTCCGCCGCGAGTGCGTACTGCGGCGTGATGGGCGACGCCGCCGACGGTGACCTGACCGTCCGCATGGATCCCAACGCGACGGACAACGACACGATGCGGGAAATCGGCGAGGACTTCAACGACATGCTGACGGAGATCGAAGCGACGGTCGAGAGTCTGAACCAGTTCGCGACAGAGGTCGCCACGGCCAGCGAACAGGTGACCGCCTCCAGCGAAGAAGTCCGCTCGGCCAGCGAACAGGTCAGTGAGTCCGTCCAGGAGATCTCCGACGGGGCGAACCAGCAGTACGAGTCGCTCCGCTCGGTCGACAACGAGATGAGCAACCTCTCGACGACGACCGAAGAGATCGCCGCTTCGTCCAACGAGGTGGCGGACGTCGCCGAACGAACGGCACGGACGGGACGTGAGGGGAAGGAAGCCGCGAGCGAGGCGATCGATGCCGTCGAAACGCTCGAGGACGAACGGGAGTCGGTCGTCGAGGAGTTCGCCCAGCTCCGCGACGACGTCGCCCAGATCGACCAGCTGGTCGAACGGGTCGGCGAGATCGCAGAACAGACCAACATGCTCGCGCTGAACGCGAACATCGAAGCCTCTCGCTCCGCGGGTAGCGACGACGACGGCGGCTTCGCGGCCGTCGCCGCCGAGGTCAAAGAGCTCTCCCAGGACGTCAAGGAGGCGACGGAGGAGATCGACGATCAGCTGGAGGGTATCCAGACCCAGACCGAACGCTCTGCGGAGGAGGTCGAACGAACCAGCGAGGAGATCGAACGCGTCGGCGAGTTGGTGACCGACACCGTCGACGCCTTAGAGGAGATCGCCGAATACGCCCAGGAGACCAACGACGGCGTCCAGGAGATCTCCGCAGCGACCGAAGAACAGGCCGCATCGACCGAGGAAGTCGTCGCCATGATCGACGACGTCGCATCGATCGCCGAGCAGACCACGACGCAAGCCGAGGGCGTGGCCGCCGCGGCCGAAGAACAGACGACGGCGATGACCGAAGTCTCAAACTCCGCGAACGACCTGACCGAACAGGCGCTGGCCCTCTCAGAGGCGCTCGATCGGTTCGACACGGATGCACCCGCTGACGACTCCGTCGTCGGCCTCGAATACGACGAGACAGACGACGGCGGAGCCGGCGAATCGTTCGCATTCGGCGAACCAGGGGACGAGGACACCGCGTCTCCAGACGACGCCGACGACGGTCGTCCTGGCGACGACCGGGACGGTTCGACGTCTGCAACCGACGACGCGCCGTCGGACGACGGCGACGCCACGTGGGACGCAGCCGACGACGATTCCGAAACCTTCTCGCTGGACGGGTAAGCTGCGAGCGAATCGGCCGCCCCGTCTTCGCCACCTACGAGGTACCGATCGATTCGAACGGCTGGGTCACAACGTCCGAACGACCGAACCCACTGTCATCGCTCCACCCAAGCGTCGGGCGGTGTCGTCGAAATCGGGAGAGGACTTATTGTGTCGCCACACCCACCGGGACGCGTGCAGCTCGTTCACGAACCGGCGTCCGGCAACCGGACGACCGTGGCGTCGACCGTCGACACCGCGGACTCGTTCCTCGCGAAGGCTCGCGGCCTGATGTTTCGACGATCGATCCCAGACGACTACGCGATCGCGTTTCGATTCGACGATGCGCGGGTTCGAGACGTACACATGGTGTTCGTCTTCGTGGCGCTCGACGTGGTCTGGGTCGTCGACGACGTCGTCACCAGGGTCGAGACCCTGAAACCCTGGCGCGGGTTCGGCAGGGACGAAGCGGATCTCATCGTCGAACTTCCCGCCGGGGCCGCAACCGACGTCGAGCCGGGCGACGGGGTCAGGCTGCAGGAGTGACACGTCGCGGGCCATCCCCCGAAACGGTCGAACGGAGTGCTCGAAGTCGGGTCCCGAGCGGCGTGGCAAATATCACGGCCGTCGACGGGGTTAAGCCCGTTCGCCAGACGTATACAGTACACATGGCACGAGATCACTCTCACGCCGACGAGGATAGAGGAAGTCGCCGCAAGGCGGCTGGCCGGGAAATTCGCCGACTCCACTGATTCTTCACGACGCGACGCGCTCGATCCGCCCGCCACAGAGACAGGAGGCGCCGCCGAACTCTTCGAGCGCGACCGCCTCGGCCTGCTCGATACGACGTTACGTGACGGTGAACAGGCGCCGGGTGTCTCGATGGATCCCGACGAAAAGGCAGCTATCGCCCGGTCGCTCGACCGAGCCGGGGTCGACGTGATCGAGGCCGGGAGCGCGTGCACCGGCGCGGGTGAACGCGACGCGATCACTCGAGTCGCCGCACTCGATCTCGACGCTCGGGTGACCAGCTTCTGTCGGGGGGTACGCGAAGACGTCGACCTGGCACGCGAGTGCGGCGTCGACGGCGTTCACATCGTCGTCCCCGCGAGCGACCGCCACCTGGAGGGGAAAGTCGGAACCTCCCGTGAGGCGAACCTCGATCGAACCGCAGAACTGGTCACCTACGCCGTCGACCACGACCTCTGGGTCGAGGTGATCGGCGAGGACGGTTCACGCGCAGACCTCGCGTACCTCGAGACGCTGGCTGCCCGCGCGTTTGAAGCGGGCGCAGATCGCTTCTGTTTCGCCGATACGGTCGGCCACACCGGCCCCGAACGAACCGCCGAGGCCGTCGCTCGTCTCGTCGAGGTAGGGCCGGTGAGCGCGCACACCCACGACGACCTCGGACTCGGTGTCGCGAACGCCCTAGCGGCGGCCGACGCCGGTGCCGACCTCGTCCACTGCACCGTCAATGGAATCGGAGAGCGCGCCGGAAACGTCGCCCTCGAAGAGGTCGCTATCGCGCTCTCACACGTCTACGACGTCGAGACCGTCGCTCTCGACGAGGTGTACGATCTGGCCCAACTCGTCGCCCGCGCCTCGGGGATCCCGCTCCCAGCGAACAAGGCCGTCGTCGGTGACAACGCGTTCACCCACGAGAGCGGCATTCACACCGACGGCACGCTCAAGGACGACCGCATGTACGAGCCCTACCCGCCGGACACCGTCGGTCGGGAACGGCGACTCGTGCTCGGAAAACACGCCGGTCGCGCCGGCGTGCGAGCGGCTCTCGCAGACCTCGGCGTCTCTGCGACCGACGACCAGGTCGCCGCCATCGCCGGACGAGTGACCGCACTCGGGGACGGGGGCCGGCGCGTTACGGACGCCGATCTCCTCGCCATCGCCGACGACGTCACCGGTGACGACCGAGAGCGCACCGTCGAATTGACGAACCTCACCGCGACGAGCGGTGGCTCAGTTCCCACGGCCAGCGTCCGCCTCGAGGTGGCCGGCGAGGAACGCGTCGCCAGTGGCACCGGCGCCGGACCCGTGGATGCGGCCATCGCCGCCGTCCGCGAGGCACTCGGACCGGCCGCCGACGTCGAACTCGACACCTACCGGGTCGATGCCGTCTCCGGCGGGACCGACGCCGTCGTCACTGTCGAAGTCGAACTCCGACGGGACGACCGCTCCGTCACGGTCGTCCGCAGTGACGCCGACATCACCCGGGCGAGCGTCGCGGCGGTCGTCGATTCGATCGACCGGCTGCTCGACGAGGAGGCGACGGTCGACCTGTCACCAGCGGACTGAGGGACTCGGTCGCAGGCTACCCACGGCCAACGGAGTTCGGTCGCAGGCCACAGACGGTGGGTCGCCCGAATGGCATTCATCCCGGACGACGAGGACGGGAGGTATGAACCACGCCTTCGAATCTCCACTTCGGATTTTCGCGACGCAGCGTCCGCTCCACGCGCCGTGTTGCGTCGCGAAAAACGCCGAGAGGGAGATTTGAACTCCCGTGTCCGTGAGGACAGCAGATTTCGAATCTGCCGCCTTGGCCGGGCTAGGCTATCTCGGCTCGTCTCGGAGTAGCCGGGGTACGATTTTAGTGGTTTCGATTCGGGCGCAGGCGTCGTGGCCCCGTTCGGATTTCCTGTCGAATCGGAAATATTATCTGTCGAAAGAGGCAGAATCCGACATGGACGCAAGACAGGCCCACGAGGAGTGTGAACGGGTCCTCGACACGATCGGCGAGGCGGTCATCGCGGATCGTCGATTCCTCGAGGACGTCCTGATCGGGGTCGTGAGCCGGGGACACGTACTGCTGGAGGACGTCCCGGGAACGGGGAAGACGCTCACGGCGAGGTGCGTCGCCGAGGCGCTCGGCCTCGACTTCGCACGCGTGCAGTTTACGCCCGATCTCCTTCCGTCGGACGTCACCGGGACGCACGTCTACAACGAGACCGACGGGACGTTCGAGTTCAGCGAGGGCCCGATCTTCGCGAACATCGTCCTGGCCGACGAGATCAACCGCGCGCCGCCCAAGACGCAGGCCGCGCTCCTCGAGGCGATGGAAGAAGGCCAGGTAACCGTCGCCGGCGAGACGCGAGAACTGCCGAAACCGTTCATCGTCATCGCCACGCAGAATCCGGTCGAACAGGAGGGTACCTTCCCGCTCCCGGAGGCACAGGTCGATCGATTCCTGATCAAGACCGCAATAGGCTACCCCGACGAGGCCGGCGAAGTCGAACTCCTCGAACGCCGTGGCGCACGCGAGGAACAGAGTCCCTCCGTCGAACGAGTGTTCGAGGAGAGCCACGTTCGAGCGCTCCGGCGGGCACCCGAGACGATCCGAACGGATCCCGACTTGCTCGAATACATCACCGCGCTCGCCCGACAGACCCGATCCGACGGTCGCGTCGAGGTCGGCGTCTCACCGCGGGGCACGCAACGACTGTTCGAGGCCGCACGCGCGTGTGCGACGCTCCAGGGGCGTGACTACGTCACCCCGGACGACATCAAACGCGTCGCCCAACCGGTCCTCGCCCATCGCCTCGTCCTGACGCCGGACGCGGCCGTAAACGAGGTCGGAAAATCACAGATCGTCGACACCGTTCTCGAATCAGTTCCGGTTCCAACGGTCGAGTGACCCGCACTCGGCCCTGAATAGAGCGGTCCGGAAGACGTCGCCGATTCCCCGCGATCGCCGCGAGCCGATACGCTCATTTCCGTTCCATCGAAACCACGGTGTATGCGGATTCGAGAGTGGAACGATCTGCTCGACGACGTCAGCGACGAATCGACCGACCCCGGGGCGTGGCGAGCCATCGCCGGCGACCGGGCCGCCGGCGTCGGTGAGGACCTCTACCTCGCACATCCGTCCGCAGGCGTCTACCTCCTCAAGACGTACGCGAAGAATCCGTACGAGGTGCACGGCTACGGGGCGGAAGTCGCCCGCTCGTTCGACGACGAGATCGGACAGTTCCTCCCGGCCGGGGAGGCGACTGGTCGGTTCGCCGTGCAACAACCACCCGAAGACGACGACCACGCCGAGACGGTGACGGACCGACTCCAGACGGTCGTCGAAACGCACGCCGACGCACCGACGACGCCAGCGGACTTCTTCGACGACGTGATGGAGGCCCTGGAGAGTCCGGCGTTCGGTCCGATGACCTACGACGGGTACGACCGACCCGACGAACTCGACGAACTCTCAGCGCGCTTCGAGGATGCAGATTCCCTTCTCGACGCCGAGCTCGACGACCTCATCGAGACCCACGACGTCGACCGGGGCTTCATGTGACGTGGTTCGAGATATCGACCCGGCTTCCTCCCCCACCACCGGGTCAGGGTATCCGCCTCGTACCGACTGTGAACGGCACCCTCCCGGTCGAGACGCGCTCCGCACGTCGCTCTTACGGGCGCTCGTACGGGCGCTGGGTCAGGTCGACGTACTGGCCCATCACCCGTTTCCAGTGCGGCCCACAGCCGTCCAGTCGATTAATCGTTCATCTACCCAGTGTGACGTGGTCGATGCGACGGCAGATGGGGTCGTGAAAACGGCGGGAATCATCCCGCCATGTCAGAGGCAGGCACCCCACTACTGGTGCCATATACGGGTAGCGTTCATACCTACGTAGTAGTATGGCCTAATCGTTTAGGTCAGTGTGTGGGTCGGTACCAGGAGGCAATCCGGTGTCGAGGAGGTCGATACGTGGGTCGGTACCAGGAGGCAATCCGGTTTCGAGGAGGTCGATACGTGGGTCGGTACCAGGAGGCAATCCGGTGTCGAGGGCCACCGGCGACTCACCGAGACGAAACGTGTCGCTGCGTAGCGAGTGATCCACTGACACGGAGCCGATCACGCAGGGAGCGATCGAACGACGAGACGGGTCTGTGACGCGCGTTGATGTGTCAGTGCTCCCCCGATACCCGGTCGACCCACTGGTGTGGCGAGTCGAGTTCCGCCGAGGTGGGGAGTGCAGACGGATCGTCCCAGACCCGATTGGCGAACGCGAGGTCTCGCTCGGTCGCGACCGCTTCGAAGAAGCGTTTCCCTCGTTCGTACTGGCGACGTTTCAGTCCGAGACCGAGCAGTCGGCGAACGAGTCGCTGGATCGGCGAACCGGATCGACGACGATCGTCGAGTTTCCTGCGCAGGTCGACGTACTCGTCGTCGAACGCGTGATCCATCAGGAGTTCCGCGTAGCCCTCGACGACGGTCATCGTGACGTCCAGGGTTTCGAACGACTGTGCGTCGAACGAACCCGCAGAGAGCGTCTCGACGCTCCGTTCGACCTCCCGTTCGAGATGTGTCGTGAGCCACGGCGCGGTCGCGAACTCCGCGGCGTGGGTGACCTCGTGAAACGCGATCCAGCGACGAAATCGATCCCGGTCGACGGAGAGTTCGGACGCGACGCGGACGATGTTCGGGTGAACGAAGTACAACGCGTGGTCCGGAGAGTCGGCGAGCAAGAGCGGGTCGTACTGGCCCAGGACGTTCCGACCGAGAACGCCGAGCAGGACGGACATGGTCCCGGTGTTGATCGTCCGGGCGACGCCAGGGAACGGTCCGATCGACCGCTCGATCGGCGCCATCACTCGTTGGAAGGTTTCGACGTTGGCGTCGATCCAGTGGTGGCGGTTCTGCACTTCGATCGCGTCGGGAAGCGAGACGTCGACCGCGCCGACCCGTTCGATCGACCGCCGCGCCTCATCGACGTCGTCTCTGTACCCCGCCTCGTCGATCTCGTCGAGATCGAGCGATCCCGGCGGCGTCAACGACTTCGCCGCGTTCGCCACCGCGGCCCAGTCGATCGCGCGTTCGCCGGACGCGGACGCGACGGCACGCGCGCTGCGATACAGGTTCACATCCCTCCGTACGAAGGTACCGGGCAAAAGGGTTCGGCTCCGGACGGCGACACCGATCAGTTGACGACGACGTCGCGTTCGTCGAGTGATTCCGCCCCGTCGTCGCGGCGATAGCGCCGGACGGCGACTGCGATGGCGATCATGGCGATCGTTCCGGCGACCAGCGGAAACAGCCGACGGCCCGACTCGCCCTCCTCGTCCTCGGCCGGCGACGTCCCGACACCGGCAGCGTCGGCGTCCGACGACGAAGCGGACGGCGACGGTCCGATCCCGTCGGTATCCGCATCGCCACCAGTCAGCAGTTCGGAGACCGTACCCGGGCCAATCTGCGTGTCTCCGTCCAGGTGCAACTCCAGCAGAGTGTACTTCTTCTCACCCATACGTCGTCTGTCCACAGAGGGACACTTAGCCGTTGTGACCGTCCGCCACCGAACGAACCGGTCAGCACTCGAACCTGAGGACCGGACCGGAGTCGGGACGCACCGGCGCGATACGACTACCGTCGGTGAGTCGAACGCGGTCTGCCGGCCGAGTGTCCGGTACGGCCTCGCCAGCCGATCGTCGCCGTTCGAGACCGTCGCGAGAACACACGTAGCGCCACTCACCGTCACGCTCCACGTAGGTTCCGTTGAGGCTCCGATCGACGAGGATCCACCCCTCGTGAGTCCGGTCGATTCGGGCGTGCGTGGGTGAGAGGTATCCGTCCTCGTCCGGAAGGACGATCGCCGGTATCTCACCGGCGGGGTCGAATCGTCCCACGCACTCGCCCGGACGGACGCCGATTCTCACTCCGGTCGACTCGGCCGTGAGCGTCGCCATCCGGGCGGAACCGTCGAGCACGGATTCCAGAGCGTCGAGGAGGACCCTCGCGTCTTCGTACCGGTCCGATGGGAGGGGTTCCGTCGCCCGCCTGACGACCGTCGCGAGGTCGGCCGCACACTCGATCCCGCGTGACCACGGATCGATCGGCGCCCAGTCGGCCAGCTTCGTGCCGTCACAGCCCGAAACAGAACCGGCCAGCAGAACGTACAGGAGGACGCCGAGTGAGTACACGTCCGAGTGTGGGCCAGCCGGCTCGTCCTGTGCGTCCGTCGGCGACAGTTCCGGCGGTTTGTACGGATCGTGATGGAAGAGCGGCGACGAGCCATCGCCGACCCTCACCGCCGAGTTGAGGTCGATAACGGCGGGTGGGCCGCGTCGACGACACAGCACGTTCGCGGGCTTCAGATCGAGATGTGCGACACCGTTGTCGTGTAAGAACGCCAGGGCTCGACAGATCGGTCGGCCCAGGGACGCGACGGTGTCTACGCCCGGCGTCGCACCCTCGACGATCCGATCGGCGAGTGCGCCGCCGCGAATCAACTCAGAGACGACGTATCGGTCCGCACCGTCTATCGATGCATCGACGAACTGAACGAGCGACGCTGGCGTCGGTGCGTCCGCGAAGTGACTAATCCAGTGACACTCCCGCTCGAAGTGTCGTGTGACCTGAGCGGGCTCGTTCGTCCCGTCCCGCTCGACCTTGATCGCCACCGGCCACTCGCGCTCTAGATCCGTTCCGCGCCAGACCGTCGACAGTCCACCAGCCGCCAGTCGGTCCTCGAGTCGGTAGCGATCGCCGACGATGCGATCCGGCGCTCCGTCGTCACTCATCGCCACCCACGTCCGGCGGGAGGTGTGAGCCGACCCGGCCACGGGAACAATCCACGGGGACGGTCACACGAGAAAGCGCTCGAACGTCGATTCACCCGTCTCCTCCGTTCGGTTATCGGGATCTTGTGCGTCCGAAACGTTCCGGAAGAACTGGAACGTCACCGTCTCGTCGTCGCGGGGATCTTGCAGGGTGAAGGCGGTCCCGTCGGCTAACACCGTCGAGTCGGTGATGGACTCCTCGGTTGCGGCTCCCGGATCGAATCCGAGCTCGCGGTGGAGTTCGACCCCCTCCTCGGAGAGGAGCAACAGCCACTCGCCAGGGTCTGTCTCGACGTACGTGCCCGACGAACTCGAATCGTAGACGCGCCACTCGTCTGCGGCCTCGTCGTACCGGATCGTCGTGTGTAACGGTTCGACGATCCCGTCGCCGCCGACGTCGAGACCGATATCGGGGCGGTCGTCGGCCGAGTCCGTGACACGCCCGATCGTCACCCCGTCACCGACCTCGAAGACGCGGTCCTCGCCGATCACGGCGACCGCGACGGTCGGCGGATCGCCCTCACAGAGGCGGACGACGTTCTCGGCCGGTACGCGCTCTGATTCCGTGTTGGAATCGGCGGCTTCTGTCACTGTGTCGAGATTCTCGGTTGTGCCGGCGCCCGCACCCGTCGTGCTCGAGGCGTCTTCTCCGTCCGGATCTGGCGGTGATTCGATCTGGGTCTCCCGATCGACGAGTTCGGGCGACTCGCCCTGGCCGCGTGGCGACAGGTCGGCCGGTGTCGCGGCCGCATCCGGATCCGTCGCGAGCGCGATCGAGAGGTTGTCCTTGCCACCACGCTCGTTGGCGAAGTCGACGAGTGCCTCGACGGCTGCACCTAGGTCGTCAGCCTGGAGGACGAAGTCGCGAATCTCGTCGTCGGTCACGAGCGTCTCCCGGATATCGGCCCGGACGGGTTCGGTGTCGTCCGCGGCTTCGTAGGCGGCCCGCAGCGGTGCGACGTTCGGATAGGCGTCGATCAGCCCGTCGCTGGTGAGCAGGAGGACGTCCTCGCGATAGACGGGCGCGGAGCCGAACTGGACGTCGACGGTCGGCTTACCGTGACCCGAACCGCCGACCGCGTTCGTGATAGCGGTCGCGTCCTCGTGAACCCGGGCGTGTTCTTCGTCTTCGATCTCTCCCTGGGCCATGAGGTCGTTCGTGACCGCGTGGTCCCGCGTCAGCTGTTCGATCGTGCCGTGTTCCCGGTTGACGACGTACAGTCGACTGTCGCCGGCCCACCCGTAGTGGAGTTGGCCGTCCGCGTAGACGGCGGCCACGACGGTCGTCGCCGGCCGTTCACCGACGTCTCTGGCGTACTCCTGTACGTGCGAGTGTGCCTCGTCGATCCCCGTCTGGATGGCACGACGGACGCCCTCTTCGGAGAGCGCCGATGACTCCTCGACCGTCGGGGGTGTGTCGTCGTACGCGCCGATGTCGAACCGGTCGGGGTGGTCGGTTCCGTCGCCGAGTACTGCGTTCGACAGGTGGGCTCTGACGATGGTCGTCGTCAAGAACGAGGCGACGTCACCGCTGGCCTCGCCGCCGACGCCGTCACCGAGCACGAACACCCCGACCGATCGACCCGTTCCACGGTGGTGATTCTCGAAGACGGCCGTCGCGACGCTGTCTTCGTTGATACCGTTCGCGTTCCGCTTTCGTCTACCGATGTCTACCGTGCTCGCGTGTTCCATGATCTCCGTTAGGTGTTGAATTGGACGTAGAATCGTTCGGGATAGCTCGGACTGACGAGGGCGACGACGTCACCGTCAGACAGCGTCCGTTCTGCCGCCAGGTCTGACGGCACCGATTCGCCCTTCTCCCGCTGGCGTTGCTGACCGGTCTCGGAGAGGAGGCGATCCCAGGATCGCTCGTCGTGCTTGCTGATGTACGTGCCGTTGAGGCTCGTGTCGATCACTGTCCAGTTCCCGTCTGCGTCGGTATCGAACCGGCAGTGGACGGCCGAGAGCGCCCGGTGTGTGTCGTCGTCGAACATGATAGACGGACGCGGGCCGTCCCGCGTCTTTCGGCCGATCGTATCACCGGGACTGATCCGCCAGCGCGTGTCCCGCCCCAGCCACGTGAGCGACGCCTGGGCCGGCATCGTCGAGTCGCGCGTCTCCAGCGCTCGTTTCAGAACCGACGCGTTCGGATACCGGTCCGTCTGGTCGTGCTGGGTCGCCGTCCGGACGATCTCGTCCAGGTAGTCCGCGCTTTCGACACCGAAGTCGATCGGCGCCACGCCGTCGTCGTCGGGGACCCACCCCACCTGGAGAAAGCAGAGGATCTTGCCGATCGAGTAGACGTCGCTCCAGGGGCCCTGGCGCTGGTCCGAACCACGATTCAGTTCGGGTGGTTTGAACTCCCCGGGAACCGTCGAATCCCCCTCGGAGCTCGCCCCCGGGTGGGAGTGGGTCCCGCTCGTGAACTCGGCACCACCGACCTCGTCGACGAACCCCTTCGCCGTCGTGAAGTCGATGAGCTTCGGCTCGTACGAGCCGTCGAGCATGATGTTGTCGGGTTTGAGGTCGCGGTAGATGATGTCGTGGTCGTGCAGGAACGAGAGGGCGTCGCAGACTCCGATTCCGATCTCGCGAACCTCGTCGGGATCCGTGATCGGATCGTCGTTCCTGACGACCGCTCCGAGTTCGTCACCCTCGATCAGTTCGACGACGAGGACGGACGTGCCGAATCCGTCCTCGAGACCGTGGTACGCCATGATGTGGGGGTGGCCGCCGGCCGCCCGGATATCGGAGAGGACCTCCCGCTCGCGGTCGAAGTACTTATCAACCATCTCCGCAGGGGCGCTTCCCTCGTAGTTCGGATACTTGAGCGCGACCGGGGAATCGGTCGACGTATCGCGGGCGCGCCAGACGACTCCGAAGCCGCCGCGGCCGATTTCCGATTCGAGTTCGTACCGGCCGGCGAGTACGTCTCCAGCGGATGGATCAGACATGATGTCGGAATTGTTTGTGGACGCGTGATCCGGCGAGTCGGATCAATTGTACTGACTGTCGTCGAAGACGACGGTGGTGTTCTCCTGGACCTTACGAGCTTCGCTCTCGTCACCCTGCTCGATGCGAGTGACGTTCTCGCGCAGGACGTCGGCGATCTCCGTCTCGCCCGTGATGACCTCCGTCTCGTCGATCTTGGCTTTGACTTCCTCGAGATCGTCGGAGGAATCCGCGTGGGCGATGCGCGTGCGAAGGTCGGTATCGTGGTACGCGAGCGTAACTTCGGTCTCGTGCTGGGAGAGTTCCTGGGCGTCGTCCGAGTAGGTCACGGCGAGGTCCGTCGAGGCGTCGACGGTCTCCGAGTCGAGTTCGACGGACGCGACGACCCGTTCGTCGCCGACGGTCCCCGGCGGCACGTCCATCTTGAGGACGACCTCCTGTCGCTCCCGGTCCTGAAGGTCCGGAAGACCGATCACGACGCTCCCGTCGTCGGCCGTCTCGACGTCGACCTTCTGCACCTGGGGGAGTCGGCGGAACGCCATCCCGACCTCGCAACCGTCGATCGGATCGAGGATCAACTCCGGGTTGTTCGCGAGCACCGTCGAGGCCTCCTGGACCACGTCGCCGAAGAACGATCTGATGTCCGTCGGTTTCTCGACGTGTGCCCAGCGACCCTGTGAGTGTTCGCCGACCGTTCGAATGACCTCCTTGCCGTAGTTCGTCCCGATCCCGGCGGAGTAGACCGAGATGCCGGCGTCGGCGATCGCCTTCGCGAGCGGTTCGAAATCCGGGGGCTTCGCCCGAAGGTCACGACCGTCCGAAAGCAACAGGATGCGTTTCGAGATGTCTTCGCCCTCGTCGAGTTCGATCAGCGACTTCCGCGCCTCCTCGAGCCCGGCGTAGATGTCGGTCCCGCCGCCGGTCTCGATGTTCTCGAGGAGATCCTCGGCCTCCTCGCGCTCGATATCACCCCAGCGCGTGGCGTTCATCACGACGTCGACCTCGTTGTCGAACGTGATGATGCTCAGGTAGTCGTCGTCGTTGAGCAGGCCGAAGACGAGTTTCGTCGCGTCCTGAACCTGGTCCATCTTGCTGTAGGCCATCGACCCGCTGCTGTCGACGCAGAGTGCGATGTGACGCTGTGTCGCCTCGTCCCGGGCGTCCGGTTCGATGAGCAACTCACACGTTATGCCACCGCCGTCCTCGGGGAGGTACGGTCGGTTGACCTTCGTCGAAATACTCGTCGTCATTGTGACTGGTATATCGTGGCAGGATAGTCGGATAACTTTTTCGGAGCGTTCAGTTGGTGTGACACCAGCGATACGTGAAGCATCCGCTGGCGTAGTTCGACCGACGCGACGGAGACCGGGCAGCGAGATCCGCCCGTTCGATACGAGCGACCGCTGACGTCTCAGCACCCGACCGTCCCAGGACCCGATCGCTTCGGAGTCCTACAGTTCTACGGTTATCTCCGCACGTTCGGCGAGTTCGAGCGTGTCTCCGTCATCGAGTTCCGCTTCGTCGCCGTCGAGATCGGTTCCGTTCAGCTTCGTCCCGTTGCGACTGGTATCCTCCACGTAGACGCCGTCGTCGTCGACGGAGAACGTCAGATGGTCGCTCGAGATGTACGCGACGTCGTCGGAGCCACCGCTCGCCTCGACGAGCGCTTCGAGCCAGTCTTCGTCCTGTCGGCCGAACGTGTCGCCGTCGCCGAAACTGTGCGACTCACCCTCGAAGGTGAGGGTCACGGATGCAGGTTCGGCGTCGGAGTCGTCCTCGTCGTCAGTCGGCCCATCGGAGTCTTCGTCCCCAGCCGCATCGGATTGTTCGTCCGTCGAATCGTCGGAACCCGCCTCCGAATCCGACCCCTCGTCGGTCGCTGGCTCGTCCGTGTCGGACTCGTCGTCGGACGCGTCGTCTCGAACCGCGTCCAGATCGGTCCCGCAGTCCGGACAGTACGATTCGTCCGTCACCGAACGGCCGCAATCCGGGCACGCATCGACGTCGCCGTCGGTTTCGTCGCCAGCGTCGGCCACTGCCGCCGCGATGTCGGCCCCACAGTCCGGACAGTACGACACGGCGTCCGAGGCCCACTCCGAGATCTCGTCTTCGGTCGTCTCGGCGTCCGTCGATTCGGAGTCGTCCGCGCCCTCGTCGGTCGGCTCCTCGTCTGACTCGGCCTCGAAGTCGGGGTGCGGTGTATCGCAGTCCGGGCAGAATCCACCGTTCGGTGTCGGATCGAACGAGGTGTCACAGGAGACACACACCAGTTCTGATTGGTCTGACATAGTAGGTCGAGACGTTCACAGTCACTATAGAAAAAAGTATTGTCGATTCGTTTTATATTGTGGGGCGGGGTTCTCGCATTCTGTGTCGTCGACACGATCGGAGACCGACACTCCTCCGTCCCCGACCGGGCGGCAGAATCGAAACCGCAACGCGGTGTCGGGTCAGTCGGTCACCTCGCTGCTGTCGGGTCGAGCCGGCGCCACGCCGGGCGCCAGTCTGCACAGCGAACCGTGCCCACGAACAGACAGCATCACTGCGGTCAACTCCCCGAACCCCTTGCACTCGGTTTTCGTGCGCTCGCAGATCACTGTCTTCGTCAGGGTGCCAGTGACACTTCAACTCACTACCACTCACGAAAGTATATACGTGAGAAGTCGTATGTAATCCGTGATGGAGGTTCCACGACGGGCACTCGTGTCGCACGCAGTCCTCATCTTCTACGAGGTGGCACTCGTCCCGCTTTCGTTTCTGGCGATCTTCTTCGCGCTACTGATGTGCGGCGGCCTGCTGGCGGGAATCGATCTCGTGGCCAGTGGATTCGGTGCCGGGCAGGCGGTCGGGTCAGTGGTCGGGATCGTCGGGACTGTCGTGCTGATCGTGGCCCTGGGCACGCTCGGCGGATGGCTGATACGTGGGTATCACCGATACTTCGACCGGACGTTCAGTTCCCTCGATCCGCTCGTCATCTGTGCGGTCCCCTTCGTCGCCTTCGTCGGCGCCATCGTCGTCGCGGCCGGTCGGTTCGAGCCACTGTCACCGCCCTGGTGGCTGGCTCTGATCGGAATCGTGAGCGCACACGCTCTCGCCTTTCGGGCGATCGCCGTCTACTCGATGCTCGATCACGACAGGCGAACGGGCGTCCGCGTGGGGGCGATCGCCTCGCTCCCGGCCGTCCTCGCACTCGTCACGCTGGTAACCGGTGAAATACTCGACGTTGGAGTGAACGAGGCGGGACACCGCGTCGTCTCCGGACTGTCGACCGTCGGCGTCCCGCTCGAACCGGTACTCCTCGCTCTGTCCCCCGTCGTCGTCGCCACCCTCTACGTGGGCTCGATCCGAACCGACGGGTTCGACCTGGACGCGCGTCGATTCTCGCTCCCGGCCACGGCAGATCGATCGCTGTTCGGTCTCGTCCGGGTCGCAGACGAACGCATCCGGTCGCTAGCACGCCGTTCGTCAACTCGAAGCGAGCCGACGGTCGCGCCGCCGCCTTCCAGTCCGCACGCTGGTGAGGCGGATCACGCCACCGATCGGACCGATGGGCCGGTTCGATCAGCGTTTCGTGGGGGCGGGTCGGGCACGTCGGGCGACACCGATCGGTCGGTCGACACCGGCTCGTCTTCGAATCGCGCCCGCCGGTCGTCGGAGACCGACGACGGTGGTGCGAGCGCAGGTGCCGAGGTCGATTCCAGTTCGTCGGACCCCCCGACCGACCAGACCGACGCGTCGACAGACGCCGCAGCCGACACCGGTTCGGAAGATGGTCCGGAACCGACCGGCTCCGAAACGCGAATCTTCACGGGGGACTTCGACGACTATGCGACGGAATCCAGGGGATCGTCCGGGTCCGGATCGGGCGACTCGTGTCCCAGTTGCGGTACTGACGTACCTCGGGACGGTTCGTACTGTCCCCAGTGTGGGACGCAGCTCTGATGGACGCGACGACGTCGCCAGCAGCGTGCCGACCGATCGCAGCGCTACCGCGACGACGCACGCCTGGGTTCACAGGTTCCGTCTCCGTCCCAGGGGACCACCGCAAGTGACCCGTCGATGACCCAACAGGCGGAGTCCTGACTGCCTCGGTTCCCCTGATCGGGTGTCGAACCGATCGGTATCGTTAAGTGCGCGGTGACAGGCGACATGGGTATGAGCGGACGACCGCTGGACGTCCTCGAAGCCTCGCTCGGCGACCGGGTTCACGTCCACCTGAAGACCGGTGAGGAGTACGTCGGCGAACTCTCGGGCTACGATCAACACATGAACCTCGTCCTCCAGGGAGCGCGCGACGCGTCTTCCGCTGGAAGCGCCCGCGACGACCCCGAGGGAGACGGCGGATCGGCACAAGACACAACGATTATACGCGGCGATAACGTCGTGTCGATCAATCCATGACTGGTTCAGGAACCCCGAGTCAGGGCAAGAAGAACAAGACGGTTCACGTGACGTGTCGCCGCTGCGGCGAGGCATCCTACCACGTGAAGAAGAAAAAGTGCTCCGCGTGCGGCTTCGGCAAGTCGGCGAAACGGCGCGAGTACGCCTGGGAAGGCAAAGCCGGCGACAACTGACCACAGACGACCCTGACGCCACCCGTTTCTGCACGCAGTTGTTCGACCGGGAACCCCTCGACACCCGTGTTTAGAGTACACCGATAGTCGGTACGCTGTCGAGAGAGAGAGTGAGAGTGAGAGTGAGAGATCGGCTCTCAACATCGCTAGACGGTGCCCGTTCTCCAGAGTGGGTCGGGGTACCGCCGAACGCCGACGGCGCACGACTCGATGAGCACGTCGAGTTCGATGCGACGGCGCCGACGAGCATCGATGCGATGTCGGCTGGCCTCACGCGGAATCCGCCCGCTGATCGAACCAGGTCCGCTCCCCGACAGGCGCGCGAGGAAAATACGGAGTCTTTTATCTGCTGGGAACCCAAGCGAAGGACATGACTGGCGGACGGGGCGAGACACCCCTCCGAAACGGACCGACGGAGAAGTGTGGCGTCGTCGGAGTCTCTCTCGACGGCCGATCGGCGGCACGACCGCTGTACTACGCGCTGTACGCGCTCCAGCATCGGGGGCAGGAATCCGCCGGGATCGTCACCCACGACGGGTTCCAGCAACACAGTCACGTCGAGATGGGGCTGGTCGGCGACGCGTTCGACGAGGGGGACTTAGACGGACTCGCCGGCGAGGCCGGGATCGGTCACGTCCGCTATCCCACGGCCGGGAGCGTCGACAAAGGCTGTGCGCAGCCCTTCTCCGTCTCGTTCAAGAGCGGCTCACTCGGGCTCTCGCACAACGGCAACCTGGTGAACGCCGACGAGATCCGCGACGAGCTCGCGGGTCTCGGCCACGCGTTCACGAGTGACGGCGACACCGAAGTGATCGCTCACGACCTCGCGCGAAACCTCCTGGAATCTGACCTCATCAGGGCGGTCAAGCGCACGATGAGCCGGATCCACGGCTCGTACGCGCTGACGATCTGCCACGACGACGTCGTCCTCGGTGTGCGCGATCCAGAGGGCAACCGGCCGCTGTGTATCGGAGCGCTCGACGACGGCTACGTCATCGCCTCCGAATCAGCGGTGATCGACACGCTCGACGGTGAGCTCGTCCGAGACGTCCGTCCCGGGGAGCTCGTCGTGCTGGATCGGGACGGATCGGGGTTCGACTCCTACCAGCTCGTCGAGCGCGAGCAGACGGCTCACTGCTTCTTCGAACACGTCTACTTCGCCCGGCCAGATTCCACCATCGACGACACGCTGGTCTACGACGCTCGCCGCGAACTCGGTCGGAGGCTCTGGGCCGAAAGCGGGGTCGAGTCCGACGTCGTGATGCCCGTACCGGACTCCGGTCGCGCGTTCGCCAGCGGCTACGCGGAGGCCGCAAGCGAGACCGCACCCGACGGCGGCACGCGCGAGGACGGCGACGACGGTCCCGAGTTCGCCGAGGGGCTGATGAAGAACCGATACGTCGGTCGGACCTTCATCATGCCCACGCAGGACGAACGCGAGCGTGCGGTCCGTTTGAAGCTCAATCCGATCAAGAGTACCGTCGAGGGCAAGTCAGTGACGTTGATCGACGACTCGATCGTCCGCGGGACGACCTCGAACCAGCTCGTCGACCTGCTCAGAGACGCCGGTGCGACCGAGGTCCACATGCGGATCGGCGCACCGGCGATCGTGTCACCCTGTTACATGGGCATCGACATGGCGACCCGCGAGGAGTTGATCGCCAGCGACAAGTCGGTCGACGAGATCGCAGAGACCATCGGCGCCGACAGCCTCGCGTACCTCTCGACCGACGCCGTGGCATCGGCACTCGAAACCGAACGGGACGACCTCTGTCTGGGCTGCGTGACGGCCGAGTACCCCTACGACATCGACGGGGAAGCAACCGACCGGGACGTGAGTCGGCCCGTGATCGATGGCCAGCGTGCGCACGCGGACGACTGACGAGAGGTGGCCGTCGGCGGACGTCGGTCGGGCCGGATGCGGACGCCGACCTCACCCGAAGACGACACGGCCAAGCAGGTAGACGACGATCCCGAGCGAAAACGAGGTGATCCAGAGCGCGGCCGCCACGCGACCGACTCTCGCGTGCGCCGTCTCGCGAAGCGACGCCACGTCGTGGCTCGCCGCGAGGCCGATCGTATAGTACAGAAGCGGGATACAGACGATCGCGAGTCCGATGTGCCCGATAAGGATCGGAAGGTACACGAACCGATAGACCGCCGCGGGTCCGTCGAACGCGGCGGCACCTCCGGTGACGATCAGTCGGTACAGATACAGGGTGAGGAAGGTGACGAAGAGACCGACTGCGGAGAGCATCGCTCGCCGGTGGGACCGGACGTGGCCGCGGCGAATCGCTCGCCAGCCAGTGACGATCGTGGCGATGGCGACGGCACTGACGAGGACGTTGACGGTGGGGATCGCGTCGAGAACGGCCGACGGTGCACCGGGGAGGACGGACGACGGAACGTACCCGCCCGCCGCCGAGAAGACGAACGCCACGGAGAGCGTCGAGAGGATCGCAGTGACGATCGGCACCCGTTCCGGGGGAAGTGAAGGCATCGTTCGCGGTGACACAGTCGTCCCCCTTAGAGATGTCCCACTGTCGGTTCGGCTCTCGCACTGTTGGTTCGACTCTCGGCCGTAGTGGCTGCTACGCTTGGGTCGAACTGCGCCCGTACACACGGGGCCGGTCGCGGCGGACCGATCGATCGACGTCCGTGGCCGACGAGGTCGCGGATCATACTTCGGAGTAATGGACTCGTTGGCCGGCATGCATTATGAGCATGGGTAATCTTTTGAGTGGTGCGTGCGTACACAGTCGTGTATGGCAACCAGTGAGCGGTCCCCACGACCGGCGCACACGGCCGACACCGAAACCGCGACCGAGGTCGACGGGGTCGGAATGGCCCACGTCACGGTCGTTCCGTCGAATTTCGACGGATCGGGCGACGACTCGTAACGGGGCTCCAGCGCACAGGCGACTCGCTCCGATATCTCCGCACGGTCGGCGACTGCGGCGGGCACGGTCGGCGACTGCGGCGGGCACGGTCGGCGACTGCGGCGGGCACGGTCGGCGACTGCGGCGGATATCTCTCGCGGCGTTCCCGCTCGCGATTCTCGAAAACAGTGTCCGAAGACGAACCTTCTTGTATCCGGTTAGGCTACGGGCACCCATGGGTCTCTTCGACCGGTTGCGGGGGGAGGACGACCCCCGTGTCGCGTTCATCGGCGTCGACGGCGTGCCGTACAGTCTCCTCGCCGAGAATCCAGAGGCGTTCCCCAACGTTGCCGCACTCGCGGACGAGGGGAGCGCGGGCGAGATCTCGAGTATCGTGCCGCCCGAGTCGAGCGCCTGCTGGCCCGCGTTGACGACGGGTGTCAACCCGGGGTCGACGGGCGTCTACGGGTTTCAGGACCGCGAGGTCGGAACGTACGAGACGTACGTGCCGATGGGACAGGACGTCCAGGCAACCCGCATCTGGGACCGCGTCACCGACGCCGGACGACAGGCGACCGTGCTCAACGTTCCGGTGACGTTCCCCCCACAGCGAAACGTCCAGCGAATGGTGTCGGGGTTTCTCTCACCAGACCTGGAGTCCGCTTCGCACCCGGAATCGGTCGGGGACGAGCTCGCGTCGTCCGGCTATCGCATCGACGTCGATCCGAAACTCGGCCACGACGACGACAAGACCGACTTCATCGAGGACGCCCACGAGACGCTCGATGCCCGATTCGACGCGTTCGCCCACTACGTCCAGGAGGACGACTGGGACCTCTTCATGGGCGTCTTCATGACGACCGATCGCGTGAACCACTTCCTCTTCGAAGACTACGAGCGCGACGGGGAGTACGCCGACGCGTTCTTCGAGTTCTACCGCGCCGTCGACGAGTACGTCGGCCGGCTTCGCGACATGCTCCCCGACGACGTCACCCTCATCGTGGCCTCCGATCACGGCTTTACGACCCTCGACTACGAGGTTCACTGCAACCAGTGGCTCGCCGAGGAGGGGTGGCTCTCCTATCGGACGGACGACCCCGAAGAACTCGACGACATCGCCGACGAGACGCGCGCGTACTCGTTCATCCCGGGCCGATTCTACCTCAACCTGGAGGGGCGCGAACCTCGCGGGTCGGTTTCACCCGACGACTACGAACAGGTCCGTGACGAACTCGCCGAGCTGCTTCGGTCGCTAGAGGGGCCAGACGGCACCCCCGTGGTGGATCGCGTCGTCGAGAAGGAGACCGCCTTCCGAGGCGACCACGACGAGATCGCACCAGACCTGGTTGCGATTCCGACCAAGGGATTCGACCTGAAGTCCGGCTTCAGCGGGGAGGGACCGGTCTTCGACACCGGGCCCCGTAACGGAATGCACAGCTTCGACGACACGTCGCTGTACGTCGACGATCCCGACGTCGAGATCGACGACGTCGACCTCTTCGACATCGCGCCCACGATCTTAGACCTCATGGACGTCGACTATCGACGTGGCGACTTCGACGGCGCGAGTCTGGTCTGAGGCCGCTCGACCGATCGTCTCTCACCGCCGGTTCGGGCTGGCTCGGCGCCTGTACGGTTTGACCCGGACGCCGGTTCGAACTGGCTCGTCGACGGTCGGCCAGCATCGAACCCGTTTTCAGCGAGCGAGTCGCCTCAGTGTACGTGAGTGAATCACCTGACTCGGCCGCCGAACACCGCACAGAACGAATCGACGCGCGCGGTCACGAGAACGTCTCCGCCACGCACGCTAGCACGTTCGAGGTGACGACCGACGACTTTCTCACGCCCGCCGGCGACTGCATTCTCGCGATCGAGGCAGACCGCGCACCCGCAGACTTCGACCCGGCGTTCGTCGCCGCGTGCCAGGACACGAGCGCGACGATCACGATGGTCGTCACCGTCGGCGACCACGAGAGGACGGTCACCGGTCGAGGGGATCCGCGGCTGACCTTCGAGAGCGAACGAAGCGCCGTGGGCAGAACCAGCGACTACGTCGACGATCGCACGGTCATGCTCGAGGCCGACGCCGCCGCGACCGACGTCGACCGGGCACTCGTGGACGCGCTGGCCGACGGCGCAGACGTCCAGGTGACCCTAACTGTCGAAGACGACAACACTGAAGGCTAGCGTGAGGCAAGTGTCGGTATGGCACCGGCCGACGACCGCCGACGATTCGCCCGGGCGGCCTGGGTGAACGTCCTCGGCAACGCGGCGAAGATCGTCGTCGAAGGGATCGTCGGCCTCACGTTCGGCAGCGTGGCCCTGCTCGCCGACGCCGCTCACTCTGTCGGCGACCTGGTCGCCAGCGTGGTCGTCCTCGTCTGGGGCGATACGCGATTCGAGGATCCGGACGCTTCCCACCCGCACGGTCACGCGCGGATCGAACCCCTGACGGCGCTGTTCGTCGGAGCGACGATCGTCGTTCTCGGCGGAAGTTTGCTCTACGAATCCGTCCAGGGACTCCTCGCCGGGGAGAGCGCCACCTTCAGCGTCGCCCTCGTCGGCGCCCTCGCGTTCGCGATGGCGCTCATGTACGCCGTCTACGCGTACACCGTTCGGATCAACCACGACCTCGACTCCACGGCGCTCGCCGCACTCGCGGCCGACTGCCGGAACGACATCTACACCACGATCGCCGCGCTCGTCGGCATCGTCGGGCTCATGGTCGGCTACCCGCCGCTCGATCCGATCGCCGGCGGCCTCGTGAGCGTGCTGGTCGTCTACCAGGGCGTCTCGATCGCCCGCGAGAACGTCGGCTACCTCGCCGGCGCCGGCGCTCCGGCGGACCACCGAGACGAGATACTCGAGATCCTCCGCGCCCACCCGGCGGTCGAAGGGGTCCACGATCTCGTCGTCTTCTACGACGGCACCGTTCTCGAAGTCGAAGCCCACGTCGAGGTCGACGGCGACCTCACGCTCCGGGAGGCCCACGACATCGAGACTGATCTCGTCGAAGGCGTACGTGCGCTGGACGCGGTCGGTGACGCACACGTCCACCTCGACCCGTCCGGGATCGGCGAGTGGAAGGACGCGACCGACGGCGGGTGGGCGGGTGAATCCACGCTACTCGGTCGCTCCTGATCCGGTCCGGGCCCGATCGCAACAACAGGGACGGTGCGCGGCGACGATTCGGCGACCGCAGGGCATTTCTTCGGTCCGGTCCTCTCGTCGGACATGAGCGAGGAGTCCGACGTCGATCCGGTCGACGCGTCCGGCGCGGACGAACCCGCCGTCAACATAAGCGGCGGCGAGGGCGGCGGCGGGCCCGAGGCGACGTTCGATCCGGGGGCGGCCGACACCCGCGCGGAACGGATCGTCGATCGACTCGGGGCGCTGTACTGGCAGAAGACCTACGGGGGCCAGGACGCCTTCACCTGCCTCGTCCGGACGATCCTGAGTCAGAACACGAGCGACGTGGCCAGCCAGCCGGCCCACGACGCGTTGATCGAGCGGTACGGACCGGACGACGCGAGTTCCGGCCGTGGCGCAGCGTCCACGGACTCGAACGCGGCGGCCGACCTCGCGACGGCGCTGGCCGAGGCCGACCGGGACGCCATCGCGGAGACGATCAGCTCGGCCGGCCTCTACAACCAGAAGTCTCGGATGATACAGGAAGCGGCCGAGTGGATTCGTTCGGAGTTCGACACGGCCGCAGACTTCGATGCGTACGTCAAAGCGTCCGATCCGGGCACGGTCAGAGAGGAGTTACTCTCGGTCCACGGAGTCGGTCCCAAGACGGCCGACTGCGTCCTGCTGTTCGCCGGCGGTCGCGAGGGCGTCTTCCCCGTCGATACACACGTCCACCGGATCGGTCGGCGACTCGGCATCGCCCCGGCCGACGCGGACCACGAGGGCGTTCGTGAAGCCCTGGAGACGGCGATCCCGGGCGCAAAGTGCGGCTTCGGCCACACAGCCATGATCCAGTTCGGACGGGAGTACTGCACCGCTCGCAAACCGGCGTGTCTGGACGGCCCCGAAGCGTGTCCACTCGCGGACCAGTGCGACCGGATCGGCGTGGACCTCGTCGAGGAGACGGTCGTCGATCCGGCCGACGCGGACTGACCCGCGAGCCTCAGCCACCGACCACAGTCGACGGTCGAATTCCCGCTCACTCGGCCTGCCTGTCGTCGGTGATCGACTCCCCGACGAACCGCGTGTTGGTGACTGGATCGATGCCATCAGCCTCGAGTCGCCGGTTCTCTTGTTCGACCCGGACGCTGAGCAGGCGCTGAATCTCCCGCATGCGAAAGGCGATCGTACGCAGTTCGTCGCGGTCCGTCGACGCCCCGGACGCCGAGTGGGGTTCGGAGGGAGTGTCGGTGTCGGACATCGTGGGAACGACCCACGCGTGAGTACTTAGTGTCGGAGGGGATGGGCTCTCGTACAGACGGACGACCACTCACCGGTTACGGACACCAGCCTGTGGCCGATATCTGGACCCCTCTCGCCTCGGAGGCGACTCAAACGGCGAGGCGAAATCGGAGTCGAAACGGGACGAACGAGTCCGCTGGCGCCGTTAGAGGAAGCGGAACGTCTCTAAGTTCTTCGGCGCGAAGGTCCGCATGTTGTAGTCGTGGTACAGCGCGGACGAGAGGTCCTGGACGGAGCGCTCGTCGCCGTGGACACACAGCACCTTCTCCGGGCGCGGGTTCATCGTCTTGACGAAGTTCTCGAGACCGGCGCGGTCGGCGTGGCCCGAGAAGCCGTCGACGGTCTCGACGTGCATGTTGAGCGAGAGCGTGCCGCGACCGTTGCTACCCCGGTCGTGGCGTCCGATGTCCGAGACCGGAATCTCGTCCCAGCCGTTCTGGATACGCCGGCCGAGAGTCCCCTGGGCCTGGTAGCCGACGAAGACGAGCGAGGAGTCCGGATCGGGTCCGATGTGTCCCAGCCAGGACATGATCGGCCCACCGGTGACCATCCCAGACGTCGAGAGGACGATACACGGTTCGCCGTCGGCGACGTCCTGGCGCTCTTCTTCCCCGCCGTCGATGTGGTTGAACTGGTCGGCGAGGAAGGGGTTCTCGTCGTCGTGGAAGATCCGATCGCGCAGGTCGTCCCGGAGGTACTCGGGGTAGGTCGTGTGGATCGCCGTCGCCTCCCAGATCATCCCGTCCAGGTGGACGGGCATCGTCGGGATGTCGCCCTCCCGCATGGCCTCTTCTAAGACGAGCATGATCTCCTGAGAGCGCCCGACGGCGAACGCCGGGATGACGACTTTACCGCCGCGATCGTAGGCGGCGTTGATGACCTCCGTCAGTTTGCGTTCGGAATCCTCCTGGTCGGTCTGGTAGTCGTTCCGGCCGCCGTAGGTGGATTCCAGGACGAGCGTCTCGACGCGCGGGAAGTCGTTGACCGCGCCGTTGAACAGGCGCGTGTCGGTGTAGTGGATGTCGCCGGAGAACGCGACGTTGTAGAGCCCGTCGCCGATGTGGAAGTGCGAGACGGCCGAGCCGAGGATGTGCCCGGCATTGTGGAAGGTCAGTTTGACGTCGGGCGCGATGTCTGTTACGTCCCCGTACTCGAGCGGGATGGTGTGTTTGATAGCCTCGCGGACCTGCTCGGACTCGTACGGCGGCGTTCGCCCTTCCTTGGCCGCGACGTCGAGGTAGTCGAGGGTGAGCAGTCCCATGAGGTCGCGCGTGGGCTCCGTACAGTAGATCGGCCCGTCGTAGCCGTACTTGAAGAGGAGCGGGATGAGCGCGGAGTGGTCGAGGTGGGCGTGGGTGAGTACCACGGCGTCGATCGTCTGCGGACCGGCGCCGAGCGCCTCCGGCGCGTGGAGGTACGGCACCTCACCCTCCGCACCCGGTTTGTCGCCACAGTCGATGAGAATCCGCGTCTCGGGTGTCGAGAGGATGAACGACGCGCGGCCGACCTCGCGACAGCACCCGAGCGTCGAGATGCGGACGTATTCGTCGTCGGACATCTCCTCGCGGTGGATCTGTCGGCCGACGCGTTCGAGAACGTCGCGGCGCTCGTCGCGTTCGTGCTTGAGGAAGTTCCGCACGTTCGACACCGTCGAGGACTCGATCGGCGGCGTCCGGACGACTTCCGGCGTCCAGCCGACGGTCTTGGTGATCTCTCGGAGCGTCGATCCGTGGCGCCCGATCACCATCCCCGGTTTGGCCGCCTCGATGACGACTTCGCCGGTGTCGGCGTGGAAGTCCAGGTCCTCGACGCCGGCGTCGTCCGGGATCACGTCCATGATCTGCTCGCGAGCCTCCTCCGGTCGGGAGAGGACGCTCGGATCCGGCCGGACGGTGATTCGCTTTCTGAGTTTACTCGCGAGTTTCCGGACGAGATCGCCCTGCTGGGCGAACTTCTTGGGATCGTGGGTGTACACGACCAGCTCCGGTCCTTCGTACTTCACCGACGACACCGAGATGTCGCTCGGCAGTTCGCTGGTGATCGTTGCTTTCAAATCGTCGAGTTGCTGCTCTACAGTACTCATAATCGCAGGTGGTCGGTTCGCCGGAGAGACGGAACGCGACGCCAGGCCGCAGTCGATGGCGTCGCACCGGTACGTCGCCGCTCGCACCCCCGTCGAGTGCAACGGGACACAGGATCGCCGACGCGGCGTCGGCCACGTCAGTCGGGTCGGTTCTGCTCATCGTGTCACGATCGTCGATCGGGCGACGAAGACGCTCACCGGGTTCGTCCGGACAGCACGGGAGGACTCCAGCGAGAACCCGCTTACCCGAAGATACTCAATCCACGCTATAAAAGCCTTCGCAAACGTCAGGGCCACGCACACGCAAAGAAGCACTATGAAGCTCACACCGACCCGCGTCGAAGCCGAACGCGACTGGATACTGAACCGATCGACCCCCATCGTCCCCCTCATCAACGACGTCCGCGATGCGCTCGGGGACGAGTTCGACGCCGACGTCGCACCGATCACGCCCGAGCAGTATCGATCCGCCGTCGACGACGTCTTCGCCGACGGCGACCTGGCCGTGAACGTCGCGGCCCTCGTCTCACTCCTCCGCGACCTCGACGTCGAGGCGGACTATCCCGGGTTCGTCGTCGACGAACTCCTCGGTCGCGAACTCGCCGCGATGCTCGCCGGCACGCAACCCCGCCGAACACTCGCCGAAGCGACGTTTCACTACGCGGACGTCTCTGTCCACGGCGAAGACGGGGAAGCCGCCGGCCTCGACGACCTGGACGCCGCGCTGGCCGCCGGGTTCCAGACCCGACTCCCGGGCTGGCCCTGGACCGACGAACCCGCCCCGTTTGCCGTCTCCACCGGCGAAGCCGACGACTGTGATACCGACGACAGCTGAGCAGACGATGGCGGATGAGACACCGTTCGCACTCGACCAAGCCAACCCGAAAGAGAAAGCATATTACGAAGACTGGCGTCGGACCCGACCGATATGCCAGTCTCCGTATCGTCTCGAGCCGTGTTCGTGGCGGGAGCAGTGCTCTTGCTGGCGTTCGCCACCGGCGGTGCGACCGCGGCTGGGGCTGGCCCGTCGACGGTGTCAGTAGATACCGTCGACTGGTCCACCGAGGCGGACGGCGAACCGGCTGCAACGGACGAACGCCTGACCGATCCAGTCGAGGACCTCCGAAACGCCACGGACGACGAGGGAGATACCGGAGCGGCTGGCGAACTCGACCCCGTCGACGACGAGTTTGCGTCCGAACCGGACACCGATACCGACGGTACCGACCCGCTCGAGGTCGACAGCATCGTCGACGACTCGCCGATCGAAGGCGAGATCGACGACACCGCCTCGGTGATCGGAGGCGTGCTTCGCCCCGGCGGTGGCGCCGCCGTGCGCGTGAACGGATCGTCCCGGGCGCGACTCGACGTCGAAACCGGACCGGCAAACGCGTCGGTACAGGCGGGTATCGACCCAGCAACGATCGGGGAAGAGCCGACTGAAACCGGCGACAGCAATGGTAGCAGCGGCCCCGTGTCCGCTGGGTCCGGGAACGGACCAGGTGACACCGTCGATGCGGGGCTCGTCGGCGCGCTCGGGGGCCTGACACTCCTCGGGGGTGCCGGCGCGGCAGGCAGTGGAGCGACGGCCGGCGCTGCGGCGGGCGCCACTGGGGCTACCGCAGGCGGGTCGGCGGGGGCGACGAGTAGACTCGTCGGTCGGACTCTCGGCACCCTTCTGCGACTCCTCGGCGGCGTCTCCGGCCTCGCGTACAAGCTCCCGCTCGGCGTGCTCCGGTACAGCCGCTACGACGGTTCGGACCCGCTCGAACACGACACCCGCCGCAATCTCTACGAACGCATCGAGGCCGAGCCCGGCCGGTACCTCTCTGCCCTCGACGCGAGCGTCGAGGTCTCACTCTCGACGATCAGACACCACCTCTCGGTCCTCGAAGACGAGGGCCTCGTCGAGGCCAGAAAGCAACACGGCAAACGGAGATTCTATCCGGTGCGTTCCGAGGCCGTCGAGCTCGCCGCCGCGCTCGACGAACCCGCGAAGGCCGGCGTGCTAACCGTCCTCGCGGAGCTGGACGAAGCGCCCAACGGTCGAATCGCCGACGCGCTCGACGTCGATCCGAGTACCGTCTCTCACCACCTGTCCGCCCTCGAAGACGACGGCCTGGTCGAACGACACCGGGACGGCCGCGCTGTCGTCAACACGCTGGCACCGGGCGTCGCGGATGCGCTCGACGAACGGACCGATACCGGATCGGCGACCGAGCGGACGGGCGACGGACCGGTCGCCGTCTACAGTGACGATTGAGCGTCTCACCCGGATCCATCGTTCGGATCGACCACGTCGCGTGGCGATGACTCACCGGGACTCGAAGTAACGATCCCGGTGAGCCAGACAGCCGGGGTTGAACGGCGAGTCACACGCCGGACAGGCGTGGCCGGCGTCGAAGTAGGTTTCCGGCGTCATCGTCTCGCCGCAGGAGCCACACAGGACGGCCGGTTCGTCGAACCGCGATCGGGGCCAGACGCGAGCGTCGTGGTCCGCGACGGCGTCGTGGCAGGCGTGACACGCGTAGTACGACTCACAGCACCCGAATCGAAGCGCGACGACGTCCCGCGACGTCCGGTAGTGGGCACACCGCGTCTCGTCGTCGACCGCGAGTCCGGACACCGGCGTTCCGTGAACGATCGTCACAGGGGAAACGACGTGGAAGCGTCGACGTGAGTGTTCCGATCGGACCTCGTCCGCGACGTCGCGGCAGCTTTCGGACCGGGTCGAGCACGCACCGACACGCCCGGTGGCGTGGCGGGACTCGGCTGTGGCGGTCACGGATGCATCGCCGATACGCGATATCCTACTGCGTCGGTTCGAAGGATGCCGTGTCACCGCGACGATACCGGTCGATGCGACGGTACCCCTCCACCGTCCCCTCCTCGTCGAGTTCGATTCGGTATCGGCCGATGACGTCCTGGGTGTCCGGAACGGACCGGCGTTCGACGACCTCGACGACGGCGCTCCAGCCCTCCTCCGCGGCGGAGATCTCGGAAACGCCGTCGAAGGGGTGACCGACGAGGTCGCCTGCGGTCGATTTGACCGTCTGTCGGATCGAGAGGATCCCCTCGATTCGTTCGTCGTCGACGTCCGCCGTCACCTCGATCTCGTCCATCTCGGGGTCGGCGTCGGATGCGCCTGACTGGTCGTCGGTCGATTCGTCCTCCGTCGTCTCGGCCTCGCTCACAGTTGGATCACTCTCGTCGTGCTGGTAGCAGAACTCGTTCTCGCCGGCCGAACGCGAGCACCGCTCACCGGCCGCGGTGAGTGCGATGCATCGATCGTCGGACGCGACGGTCTGTGCCATTGCTCACACCCGATTCGAGCGATCAGGACGTCTCCGCTGACACCGGCGACGATTCGGGTCGCCGTTCGATGTCGAGTTCCTCCAGGTCCGACAGTTCACCGTCGGCGGTGGCTCGCTCGATCTTGGCCATCTCGTGGGCGTAGTGCAGGAACGTATCGACGGACGCCACGACGACGCGGGCCTCGACAGTGAGGAGTTCGATCCCCACGACCGAGACTCTCGCCCAGACGTCGATGACGACACCTTTGTCGAGGATCCGGTCGAGAACCTCCGCGAGACTCGAGGAGTCCGGCCGTCGTTGTGGTGATGCCATGCATCCGTAGTCCCGCAGGCCGACGTATCATCGTTGACGTGGCCGGTGCAAGCAGTATGGTAAGGGGCCGTCACGTTGGAGTCCGCCCGTGACGCACAGGTGCCGACCGAAGCGCTCTCGATCGACGACCGGAACCGGGACGTCCAGCACGCTGACGGGTACCGACGCCCGGGACTGGGAGGTCGTCCAGAGCGATACGCGACTGGTGACGTGGGACGACGGAGCGGGCAGCCGATCGGTCGGCGGCGTCCACGCGAGGAGAGGCGAAGTCGAGTCATGAAGACACCGAGACCACCCACAAGATCGGATCGAATCGCCAGACACAGTCGACGGTTCGGCAGACCACCCGGGTCTGACAGACGGTTCCGCTGGCGCACCGACGGGTGCCGACGACCGGGGCGTGGAGGTGGACCCGAGTGAGTCGCCCGTACGCTTACGGCGTCGTCGACGTCGACGAGGCGATCGTATTGGCGGTGGACGGGGTTGGCGACGGCGATCGCGTCTACCCGATCGAGAACGGCTCGATCGCCGCGCTGGTCTCGGACGTCACGTCGGCCGATCCCGAGCGCTCCGACGAGAACGTTCGCCGCCACGACGAGGTGTTGCGGGAGGTGATGACTGCCGACGGCGGGCGTACAGTCGTCCCCATGCGCTACGGCATGATCTTCCGGAACGAAGAGACGGTGACGAACGTACTCGAGGGAGCAACATCCGCGTTGACCCAAAGTTTGCGCCAGATAGAGGGGGCGGAGGAACTCGGCGTCTCCGTCGTCACGCCGCCGAACGACTCGATCGACGAAGACGCCATCCGCGAAACGGTCGACGCGGAACTCGATCCGATCGCCCGCGACGTCGCGCGAAACCGGCTGTTCAGCGACCGACTCGTCGTCAACCGCTCCTACCTCGTCGACCGCGACGACCGCGACGCCTTCGACGGGGCCGTCGGCCGGCTGGAAGAGCGCCACGGGGACGCCATCGTCCGCTACACCGGCCCCTTCGCGCCGTACAGCTTCGTGGACGTCACAATCGGGGCACAGGGATGATCGTCGTCGACGACCTGCTGTTTCGGCCGATCGTCAGTATCGCGAACGCCCTCCACGCGACCGCGCTCGACGAACTCTACGACGTCGAGGAGATCCAGGACGACATCGCGGAGAATCGCCTCCTCTTCGAACTCGGCGAGCGCTCGCGCGAGGAGTACGAGCGAAATCGAGCGGCTCTCGAGGCCGAACTCGACGTGGCCGAGGAGGTACGCGACTGGCTCTCTAGCGGTCGTGTCGAGGTGAAGCGGTGACGTACCTGGATGCCGACGTGACCGAAGCGGGACCGGCGAAGACGAAGTGATCCACCCATGACAGATGATTTCACCGACCGACTGACTGCCGTCGAATCGACGCTCGAATCGCTGGCGACCGATGTCGCCGACGATCTGGGCGACGCCGACGGCGCGAACGACAGCGACGCCATCGGCACGGACGTCGAGGCGATCGTCACGATACTTCGAGAGGCCGAGAAGCTGCTCGACGCGATCGACGTCTCCGAGCTTCCGGACGCGATAGACGGTGCCACCGTTCGCGAGGCGATCGAGCTGGGAGAGATCCCGGACGCGTTACGCGGCGACGACGCGACCGTCGTGCAACTCAGACAGGTGATCCGGGCGATCGATCTCGGTCGGACGCTTGGCGCGATGGACGTGACCGACGTCTGGGAGTCGAAACGCGCGATCGAGTCGGCGACGAACGAACTCGACGACGAGGATACCGGTGGGGCGCTCGGCGGTGTCCTCGGCGGCGGGGACGACGATACGGGACTGCTCGGCGGTGGGGACGGAGTGCTGGACGACGTCGCCGGCGACCTGGCCGAGGGCGACCTGATCGAGACGGATATGGACGACGTCGCCGACACCGCCGCCGACGAGCTGAAACGAGACGTCGATATCGCGGACGGAGACGCCTCCGAGTACCAGGCGGTGATCCAGCAGCAGGCGATCGAGGGCGTCGACGCGTTCCGCGAGGCGCTGTTGAAGACGCACGGGACATTCGAGCGGATCGTCGAGGCGAACCGCGAGAAGATGCGCCAGCAGGACCGCTCGCCGCACTCGCGAAATCCGACGGCCGCCTCGACCATCCCAACGACGCGAAGCGACGTCGCCTCGGTACCGAACTACGCGACCATGCCACGGACGGTCCGCCACTCTGACGGGCCGACGAGAACGCACATCTACGGCGACCGGTTCCGCCGCGAACGCGAGAAGCGGGGGTACGACTGATGACCGACTTCCAGCCGAGCCGCCAGCAGGCCGACCTGGCCGACGTCCTGGAGCTCCTGCTCGACAAGGGCGTCGTCATCAACGCGGACATCGCCGTCTCGATCGGCGACACGGAACTGCTCGGCGTGCAGGTGCGGGCGGCCATCGCGTCCTTCGAGACGGCCGCGAAGTACGGCCTCGCGTTCCCCGAAGGGACGGACATGGACCGTCTCGCGAAGGCGGTCGACGAGCCGGAACTGGCCGAGGGAGACCGTCCGAACGTCCCGATCGACGCGACCCGCGGCGTCAACGTCACCGCCGAGGACGAGGCCGCGGAAGGCGAGCGGCCGACCGGCGACTCCCGGACGCTGGACGAGTTCGAAACGGCCGACGCGGACGCGGCCGAGGAGGACCCAGAATGACCGTGGGGGAATCTAAATGACCGTAGAGGGTTCAGCATGACGCGAATCGACGTCGACGGCGACTCGGCGGCTGACGGCCTCCTCACGCTCGTCCTCGCCGTCGTCGAGATACTCGTCGAAGCGCTGGAGCGGGAGGCCGTCAGGCGCATGGAGTCCGGACGACTCACCGACGAGGAGGTCGACCGACTCGGGCGACAGCTCGCGGCCATCGAGGACCAGATCGCGGAGATCGAGGCAGATCAGGAGATCACCGACGACGTCGATCGCGTTCGGGGCGAACTCGACGGTCTCGTCGGAGACGCGATCCAGCGCCTCGGCGACGTCGAGTTCGGAGACGGGGATACTCCGGGGCAGTTCCCGGGAGGTGAGCGGCCGTGAGAGGTGAACAGCCGTGACCGACGACGCACCCGCCGGTTTTGCTGCGGCCGAAGACGGTCGCCCCGACCTCACCGATGGCCGGTACCTCTACAGCGTGGTCTCGCTCGGTGACACGGACGACGAGTTGCAGGTGACGGGCGTCGACGACGAACCCGTCACCGTGGTCGCCGATGCCGACGGTGGTTCCACGCTCGGGGCGATCGTTCACCGGTGCGACGCGCTCTACGACGCGGCCGACCCCAGAATCGTCCGGCAGTGGCTCGTCCAGCACCAGCGAGTCGTGGACGAGGCCACCGAGACGTTCGGGACGCCGATCCCGTTCCAGTTCGACACCATCGTCCGTGGGGGCGACGATGCCGTCGCCGAGTGGCTCGCGGCCGAACGGGACGCGCTCCGAACCGTTCTGGACGACGTCGCTGGTGCGAACGAGTACCGCATCGAGGTTCGCCGAACGGAGCCGATACCCGCTGACGAGTTCGAGGCGACCGACGGCGAACTGGCCGACCTCCGGAACCGGATCGACGACGCCACCGAGGGGACCGCCCACCTCCTGGAAAAGCAGTACGAGGGGAAACTGTCGGAACGGCGCCGCGAGCGTGATCGTCGGCTGGCGAGCAGCGTTCGCGAGCGGATCGACGGCCTCGTCTCGCGACTGGAAGTGCTCGACAGACGGCCGTCGGTCACGCTCGGAGACGCGAGGAACGGTTCCGACGCGGAGAGCGGCCAGTCACCCGGCGAAGGCACCGCAGCTGACGAAGACGGTGAAACCGGCGAACCCGTCTGCCGGTTCGCCCTGCTCGCGACCGACGACGCCGTCGACGACGTCGGATCCATCCTCGATACGGTCGCCGACCGGGAGGGGATCACCGTCCGGTTCACCGGTCCCTGGCCACCGTACTCGTTCGTCCCCTCGTTCGACGGCGCTGACGACGAGACGGAGGGGCCCTGATCGTGGAACCGACGGACGAAGGGCTGGTCGACCTGGTCGACGTCCTGCTCCGCGACGGCGCCGTTCTCAGGGCAGACGTCGTCGTGAGCGTCGCCGACGTGCCGCTCGTCGGAATCAGCCTCTCGGCGGCGATCGCCGGAATGGAGACGATGAACGCCTACGGGATGCTCGAAGAGTGGGACGGTGCCAAACGGGCCAACGCGGTCGCCCGCCGACAGTACACGGACGAGGGTCGCCCGCGACACCGGACGATGCCACAGCGTGTCCCGCCGGCGAACCCGTCCCCCGATTCGCCAACTGGGGCCGACGAAACGGACGGGTCGAATTGAATCGGCGTCGGCCATCGACGAGACCGCACACCACTGGATCAGTGACGAAACCGAACAGCAGAACCTCGGCGGCCCGTCACGGTCTCCACACGGCAGTACCACACAGACCAATCGAGTACCTTCGAGGCGGTCGACCCGAAAGGTGACGACGAGCGTACGGTTCCTCCGGGGTCAGGCGTACTTCGGGCGCTCCGTGGTCACGGTTATGTCGCCACTGACCTCGACGTCGTTGTCGTCGGTCCGCGCGTAGGTTCCGGTCGCGTTACAGAGCGTACACTCGTAGCGTTCCGATAGTTCGTTGATCACCTCCCCGTCTTCGAAGTAGACCCGACTCCGGACGATCTGGAGGAACTGGGCCGTCTCGCAGTTCGTACACTCGATCATAGGTGCGAGGTAGCGGAGTAGAGACGTAGTTATCCAGCAGGTACTCGTCTGCAGGGCCCGTCAGCGAGCGATTACCTCGGCGATACCGAAGGCGGACCGAGGTGACCCTCGACAGGAACCCGTACGAGAGGATCCATTTGGTTGGAGACTGCTAGTGCGATCGATCCAGCGCCGTCGACAGGTCGAACCCCCGCCATCGGGTGACGTGTCGGGATACCGGGTACGACACGGTTACGGTCCGCACTACGTCGGTAGGGGCCGCACAATCGCCACGCGAATCGTCCAATGGCTCCATAACAAAAGTGATGGGTCGCGAGGTGTCGAGTGCGGGGCGGACGCCCCGCGTCGGGTGCGGCCTCGGCTCCGCCCACCATGCGCCCACCGGCCCGCCAGGGGTCCGCGCCCAGTGCTCAAGTGGACTCGCCCCCGCTTCGAGTGCGCTCATGTCTCTCACGCCAGGGCGGGCACCGCCCGCCCGTTCCCCTCCCCAACTGTGTCCTGCCTGGCGACGGCCTCGATACCACGCCAGCCGCGACACCGTCGATCCCACCACGTTTGTATGTCCCCTCCCATTGACCAGGTATGCGACTGGAGGAGTACTGGGGAGTCGGACCGAAGACCCGGGACCGCCTGGTCCAGGAACTCGGCGCCGAGAGGGCGGCAACGGCCATCGAACGGGGCGACGTGCGGGCACTCGCCGACGCCGGCCTCACCCGCGGGCGCGCGACCCACATCCTGCGACGGGCGACCGGTAACGACGGAATGGAGACGCTGGCCACCGCCGACGCCAGGGCGGCGTACAAGGACGTCTTAGACGTGGTCGTCGATCACGCACTCACGGAGCGCGCGGGGGATCGGATTCGGATCCTCACGCCGCTCACCGACCGCGGCGCCATGGAATCGCGACTGGACGGCGTCGACCGGGCTCGCGAGGTCTGGACCGCGCTGTCGGACGCCGACCGCCGCGAACTGATCGCCGCCTACGACGCCTACGACGAACGTGCCGGCACGGAGCTGGCGGCGGTCGAGACGGCCCGAACGCTCGCCGACCTCGGGATCGAGGCGGGTCCGTTCGAACCCGTCGCATCGCTCGAGACGGACGCGCTGGCCGAGGCGACGACGGCACTGGAGGCGAGCGCGGGTGACCGGATTCAGGACGACGTCGACGACGACCTCGATCGGTTGCGATCCGCGCTCGACGCGCTCGACCGGATGGACGCCGACTCGCTCGTCTCGGAACTGCGCGACGGCGGCGTGACGGACGTCGATCGGTTCCGCGAGGCGTTCGAGGATCGACTGCTGTCGGAGACGGACCTCACCGTCGACCGGGTGCGCGAGGCGATGGCTCGCGACGCGACCGACGCGGCCGACTTCGTCGCCGCGACGCTCAGACAACTGCGCATCTCGGTGCAATCGGCGGCCGACGAGCGCGAAGCGACGGTGATCGAGGACGTCGAAGCCACCATCGCGGACCACCGGGCAGCGATCGACGCCGCCGTCGAGACGGTCGACGACATCGCGCTCGAACTCTCGCTGGCGCGTTTCGCCGACGCCTACGACTGCACCCGGCCGACGTTCGCGGCCGAGGACTCGCCGGCGATCTCCGTCGTCGAGGCGCGAAACCTCCGACTCGCCGCCGAGTCGGACGAATCGGTCCAGCCGATCACCTACGCACTCGGGGACCACACCGTCGACGAGGGGCCGGCCGCGGCAGGGACCCCGGGCGACGAACGGGTCAGCGTGCTGACCGGGGCAAACAGCGGCGGGAAGACGACGCTTCTGGAGACGCTCTGTCAGGCGACCGTTCTCGCGAGCATGGGGCTTCCCGTCCCCGCGTCGCGGGCCGAGGTGACGCCCGTCGACTCGCTCGTCTTCCACCGACGCCACGCCAGTTTCAACGCGGGCGTCCTCGAATCGACGCTCAAGTCGATCGTCCCGCCGCTCTCCGACGAGGGGCGGACCCTCATGCTGGTCGACGAGTTCGAAGCGATCACGGAACCGGGCCGCGCCGCCGATTTACTGCTCGGACTGGTGACCCTGGCCGTCGACAGCGACGCGCTCGGCGTCTTCGTCACACACCTCGCCGAAGACCTGGATCCACTCCCCGACGCGGCGCGTGTCGACGGTATCTTCGCGGAGGGATTGAACCCGGACCTCGAACTGCGCGTCGACTACCAGCCCCGGTTCGGCACGCTCGGCCGGTCGACACCGGAGTTCATCGTCTCTCGGCTGGTCGCAAACGCCGACGACCGCACGGAGCGCGTCGGCTTCGAGACGCTCGCGGAGGCCGTCGGACAGGAGGTGGTCCAGCGGACGCTCGCCGACGCGCGCTGGGCAGGCGAGGAGTCACACGCGGCCGGCGAATAACTCGCGGCCGGTGATCAGGCCGTAGCCAGCCAGGAGATCGCGAGCGCGGTCCGTTCGGGCCGGTATCGACGTAACGCAGAAACGGGCCGGGCCCGTAGGAACGCGTATATGGGATACGACGCCTTCGTGTTCGACAACGACGGGGTCCTCACGACACCGACTGAGCGGGCCGTCCTCGAACGGGCGATGGAGACGGCGTTCGCCACCGTCGGCGTCGCGGCTCCGCCGCCCGAACACGTGGAGACGTTGATCGGACCGACCGTGGAGGGTCTGCGATCTATCGCTCGAACCCACGACGTCGATCCCGCCGACCTCTGGACGGCACGCGAGCGAGCGGCGATCGACGCCCAGCTGGAGGCCATTCGCGCGGGCGAAAAGCGCCTCTACGACGACGTCGCGGCCGTCACGGACCTCGACGTCCCCCGCGCGATCGTCAGCAACAATCAACACGAGACGATCGGCAACATCGTCGAGCACTTCGAACTCGACGGGTTCGATCCCTGGATCGGACGCGAGCCCACCCTCGACGGAATCCGACGAAAGAAGCCGCGACCCTACTATCTCGAACGGGCAGTCGACGCGCTGGACGCGACGAACCCCCTGTACGTCGGCGACAGTCACAGCGACGTCACCGCCGCCAGCGCTGCTGGCATCGACGCCGCCTTCGTCCGGCGCGACCACCGCACAGGGTACGAACTCGAGACGGAGCCGACGCACGAGCTGCCCTCGCTCGACCGGCTCGCGGAACTCGTCGCGATCGACTGACCGCGGTCGGCGGTCGTGACCCGATCGCCCGACGCTGGATTGATGCCGGTGGCGTACCCACGGGTACTATGATCGACGAGTGTCTCGTCGTCGAGTTTCGCGTCACGGGCGACGACTGCCCGCTCGCGGAGGCGTCCGCGGCCGTCGAAGCGCCGATCGACGCCGCGCCGCCGCTCGAACGCGCCGACGGTACGACGCTCCTTCGGTTCTCGACGCCGGACGGCGCTGTCGGCGACGTACTCGATGCGGACGACCGGATTCGATACCTCCACCGAACGAGCGGCGAGAACGGATCGACGTTCCGGTGTGTCTCGACGGAGCGGTGTGTGGTACACCGGCTGATCGATCGCGGCTTCCTGGTCGAGTCGATCCGGTACCGCGACGGTAGCGAGCGCCACGTCGGCGCGGTCGTCGGCCAGACGGTGCTGCAGGCCGTCCTCGAGACCGCCGGCGAGACGGTCGGCGTCCAGCTGGTCAGACTCACGCCCCTCGGCGACGCGGACGACTCACCCGTCGTCTCCCGGTGGAACCTGACGGCCGGTCAGGCCGAAGCGCTCGAGACGGCCCACCGGATGGGATACTTCGAGGTCCCTCGAACGAACGACGCGGCCGCCGTCGCGGCCGAGCTAGGGGTTTCGAAGTCGGCGTTTCTAGAACGACTGCGACGCGCGGAGGCGACGCTGCTAGAGCGGGCGCTCGAGTGACGCCGGCCGCGTCGGTCGACCGGTGGATCGGTCCGTCGGTCGACCAGTCGGTCAGCTCCTCGGTCGACCAGTAGATCGGTCCGTCGGTCGACCAGTCGGTCAGCTCCTCGGTCGACCAGTAGATCGGTTCGTCGGTCGGCCCGTGGATCGGTTCCTCGATCGGCCCGCCAATCACTCGGCGTCTCGGCGCTTGAACAGGAACTTCATATCACCCTCGAAGACGGAACGGCCGTCGTCGGTGGTCATCGTGGTGTCGATCTCGACGTAGCCGGCGTCGTCGCGGCTGTCGAGTTCGCGCAGTTCCGTCACCTCGTACTCGCCGCTGATCGTGTCGTCGATGTACAGCGGGTTCGGAATGTCCATGTAGTTCATCCCGAGGAAGGCGACGACGGTACGTTCGACGATGCCCGTCCGCTGGAAGAGCCCGGTCGCGACGATGAACGTCATCGGTCCGTGGGCGATGCGTGCGCCGAATGGGCCATCTTCGGAGTACTCGGCGTTGGTGTGGAGTTCCGTCCAGTCGCCGGTAAACATCGAGTGGAAGACGAAGTCCGACTCGGTGATCGTTCGGGCCGCGCTCTCGAACGTCTGACCCATCTCGAGGTCCTCGAAGTAGTGTGGTTCGTAGCTATAGGGCATACCATCAACGAGTTCACCACTCCTGATAATACTTGCCGAACTCACGCCAGGATCATCGTCGTCGGTCTCGAACGGCCGCGATGCGGCGGTGCCGTACCTCACGCCGACGACGCGAGTGGTTCGTCCGCGCCCAGCCGATCCCTGTCGTGCGCCGCGTCGAGGTCGAGGTCGGGCCCGCGAGCGACGATGCGGTGTGGATTTACGTCAGGATGGGTGGTGTAGTAGTGTTCTGCGATGTGGTCCATGCGAACCGTCTCGGCGACACTCGGCGTCTGGTAGACGTCACGGAGGTACGGCCAGAGGTGGTCGTAGTCGACGATGCGCCTGACGTTGCACATGAAGTGTGTGTGGTACACTCTGTCGAAGCGTATCAGCGTCGTGAACATCGCGACGTCCGCTTCGGTGAGGTGATCACCGGCCAGATACCGCTGGTCAGCCAGAACGGAGTCCCAGTGATCGAGCGCATCGAAGAGGTCGTCGATGGCCTCGTCGTAGGGCTCCTGCTCGGTGGCGAAGCCGGCGCGGTAGACGCCGTTGTTGATCGGCTCGTAGATCTCGTCGAGGATCTCGTCCACGCGCGGTTTGGTGCCGTCGGGCAGGAGCGTCCGCTCGGTCGTCGTGTACTCCTCGAACGCGGTATCGAACATCCGCATGATCTCGCGCGATTCGTTGTTGACGATGGTGTCCGTCTCCGTGTCCCAGAGGACTGGGACGGTGACCCTGCACGTCGCGTCGGGATCGGAGCGCACGTACAGTTCGCGGAGGTACTCGACGTCGTGGACGCGGTCGCGTGTACATCCGTCTTTCTCGGACGTGAACTGCCAGCCGCCCTCGTCGCGGAACGGGTCGACGACCGACACCGGAATGGCATCCTCGAGACCGAGGAGTCGGCGAGCGATCAGCGTTCGATGCGCCCAGGGGCACGCGTACGAGACGTACAGGTGGTACCTGTCGGGTTCCGGCCGAAACCGCGCGTCTGGATCGTCCCGTATCCAGTCGCGATACTGGGTCTCCTGGCGGTCGAACGACCCCGATTCGTCCGTCGTTTCGAACGCGTCGGTTCGCCACTCGCCGTCGACGAGGGTGTTCATCGACGGCGCTTGGGCCTCGGCGTACTTAGGCACCCAGCGGACATCGGTGTTACCGGCCGAACGCCGCCTCAGTCTGGGCCGTCGATCGTCGGGACGGAGTGTTTTTGACGGTCGCGCAGCCACACGGGGTATGAACGAGCGGGAGCGGGATCCGACGCGACGCGCCGCGAGCGACACCGACGGTTCGGCGGACGAGTCGTACCGACGCGAGGGATCGCGTCCCGTCACGGACGGTGGAGACGTCGACGCCGACGAACTGGCTGATCACCAGACCCACCTCGAAGGGCGGGGCATCTACGACGAGCGAAACCGGCTCAACGATCTCACCGGTCGCGAGTGGAAGTTCGCGACGAAGTCCGTCATCACCGAGCGATACCCGCCCGACGTCCAGCACGATCTCCGGAGCGAACACGGCGGACAGAAGCCCCCGCGTCTCTGCGCTGACCTGATCGAACGATTCAGCAAGGCCGGCGATCGGGTGCTCGATCCGTTCGCCGGTGTTGGCGGCACCCTCCTCGGCGCGAGTTTCTGCGAACACGAGGGAACGGGCCTGCGTGAGGCGATCGGCTTCGAGCGGACTGCCCGCTGGATCGAGATCTACGAGACCGTCCTGGAGCGAGAGAACGACGAACGACGCGAGTGTGGCGACGCGCCGCTTGCCGCCCAGGACCTCCGCCACGGCCACTGTGCGGAGCTGATCGACGAGATCGACGACGGGTCGATCGACCTCCTGTTCACGGACGTCCCGTTCTGGCACATGGACGAACTCGAACAGACCAGAAACCGGGCGGAGGTGCGAGAGAGCAAGCTCGATTCGTTCGACGAATCGACCGATGGTCCGGCCGCGTGGCCGGACAAGGACGACTGGCTGGCGGACATGGGGTCGTGGTTCGACCGGTTCGAGGACGCACTCGCACCCGGCGGGTACGCCGTCGTCTTCATCGGCGACATGTACCGCGAGCAGTCCTACGAGTTCCTCTCGGCCGACCTGGCTCGCACGCTCGAGGCCGAGACACCGTTGACGCTCAAGGCGAATCTGATCTGGTACGACCCGTTGAAGGACCTCCACGTCTACGGGTACCCCTACGCGTTCGTTCCCTCGATGGTCCACCAGAACGTGCTCGTCTTTCGAACCGAAGCCGATACGAAGTAAGACGCACGATCACACTCCGACGCCGGCACCGATCGGCCGACTTCAGGCGGCCGAAAACTGCGTCCGTAACGACTCGACCGAGGCGTCGTCAGTGATGACGGCGAGTTCGTCGCCAGCGGCGAGTTCGATCCCCGGCAGCGGGATGGTTAGCGCCTCGTCGTCGCTCCCGTGAGCGTACACGCGGACCTCCGTCGGCAGGTCGAGTTCGGTCAGGCGGCGGCCGATCGCCGGCGATCCCGCCTCCACCTCGACGACGCGGAGCTGGAGATCGGCCGCGAGCTCGGTCACGACGTTGAAGTTACCGCCGAGGAGCGCCGTTTTCGCACCCGCTGCGCCCAGTCGCTCCGGATAGACCACGTCGTCCACGTTCTCAGCGTAGCGTTCGTACAACTCCGCACGGTAGTCTTCGTCGATTCGCAACACCGTCCGACAGTCGTGATGATCGCCGATCATACAGGCCGAGAAGTTCACGTTCAGGTCGGGTGTGAACGCACCGACCGCGTCAGCGGTCTCGATCCCGGCGTCGACCAGAACGTGCTCGTCGTCGCCACTCCCAGTCACCGCCGTGAATCCGGCGTCCGTCGCTCGATCCGTCCGTGACGCGTCCGAATCGACGATCGTCACGCCGTGGCCTTCTTCTCTCAGAATTCGAGCGGTCCGACGACCGACCCGCCCATACCCCACGATAACAGTGTGCATAGCTATCTCTCCGGGTACGACGATACATAAAACTGACCACGGTTCGCATCGGATGTCCGCACGCGAAACTCGGAAAGCGGCATACGAAACCTACAGCGGCATACGAAACCAACGAGGCAGACTATCGGCGCTGGTGAACTCCTCAAACGGTGAGACGTCTAGATCCGGTTCCGGCCACACCGGTGACACACTCCTCAGAGGACGCCCGGTATCCCGATGATCAGGAATAGCACACCCAGTCCGCGATACAGCCAAACGGGGGTGTTCGAGGCATCGTAGTGGTCAGTTGATGAACGCCGAAGAAACTCACATCCAGACGTGTGAATCCGCTTCGGAAATATACTATAGCCAAGACCAAGGAGTACAGCTACGACGGACACGACGTGCCACAGAACGCCCATATTCGGATGGTGCCGAGTAGACTCATAACTGTACTGGATACACTGTACTGATCAGTGGACAACTATTCCGGACGACGATATTTCTGAAAAAGAGGACAGCAACGGAACCAGGCGATCGAGACGTCAAACCAGGACGTTCCGCGGCTGTCGAACAGAGAAAAGTTATACCTTTCAATAATTTCTGCCAGGCGCTTTGGATTGAACTCCTTCATGAACGATATAAACGGTGAAAACGGAATGATGGGGCCACATCGTTTATCATAATAGGAAAGACTCTCTCACCTATGACTGTCGGAAATCCTGCGCCGGGGGGAGACGGAACGCCGAGGCGGGCGCAGGTGGAAGTAATCGGCGTCGTTCTCCTCGTCGGACTCGTCGCGATCGGCGCCCTTGGGCTGATGCTCGTCGCGAGCGGAGCCGTCTCCGACACGCAAAGTCAGGCCGAGCAGGAACGCGTCCAGCAATCGTTCGTCCAGCTGGGTCAGACGATGACGACGGAAACGACGGACCGAGAAACGCCGAGTTCGATGTCCTTCGATGCGGGGGACTCCGGGGCGATTACGAAAACCAACGCGGGCAATATCACCATCAAGGGTGGAGACGTCAACGTCACGCGGTCGGTCGGAGCGATCGAGTACAGACACACGGACGGAGGTATCATCGCCTACCAGGCCGGGGCTGTCTTCGCCGAACGTGGAAATCAAACCGAAGTCCTGTCTCGTCCACCGATCACGTACGATGCGGACGGCGAATCGCTTCGGTTCCCGATCACCAACCTGCGAGAGCAGAAGGATCTGTCGTCCGGACCGATCTCCATCCGAACCAACTCGACCGACCCGATGCAACGGGCGAATCTCGTGAGAAACGACACCGTCACCGTCACAATTGAGAGTCCGTACTACCGCGGCTGGGAGACGTACTTCGAGGAGGAAGCGGGATCCGGCGTCGTCGACGCCGTCCATCACTCGAACCAAACTGTCGTCGTCAAGTTCGGATACTTCGACATCGACGAAGCGGTCCAAAACGGCGCGACGATCGGCGGGAAAGACCCGAAATACCTCCACGATCAACACGGGAATATCGGCAACGAGTACCGGATGGGGATGCTCCTCCCGGAGATGGACCCCGTGATTACCGAGCTCGTTCAGGACGCGAAAACCGATCCGTCGACGAAAGATCCCGCTACCCACTCGACACTCACCGCCGGGAGATACTACGTCGACGAAATCGACGGCAACGTAGAGGAAGACGTCGATCTCTCGACTGGCAACGTTACCCTCGTGATCGGAGGCGACGTGAAACTCGACGCCGGAAGTATCCACGTCACCAACCGTGACGCGGCGGAGAAGAACGTATTGCGCATATACGCGGCCGGGGACGAGTTCGCCCTCGATGGAGACATCTGTATCGAGTCCGGCGGGGGCTGTGCTGGCGATGCTACCGCGATCCAGTTTTACGGCCCGTCGACCATGGGTGTCGACCTCGGCCCTGGATCTGGTGGAACGTTCGAGGGAATACTATACGTTGCATCGAATGAAGAGAAGAAGTGGTGGAACAACGCCGGAGGTCGGTGCGACGATCATCACCAGGTCCGCGAGCAAGCAAACGGGGCCGACTTCACCGGATCGATGATCGCCTACTCCGTCTGCGCCCACTCGAACGGAAACGATTTCGACTACGACCAGAATCTCACGAACCGTGATCTGGACCCCTACCCGGACGGCTACTCGCTGCCGCCACAGCTTACGTATCTGAACGTCGCCGTCCACGAGATGGACGTCGACAACGACTAACCTGCACATCGATCCCGTCACCCGAGGGACACCGACATCTCCGAACTCCCCGCCGATTCGGACGTCGACACTCCTGGAACAGTATCCACTTGTCAGTCCCCAGGAACACTTGCGGTGGGACCAGTACCTGAAGGGGTATTCGAGGTTGTCGGATTGAGACAGGTAGAGTCGATACTGACGAACTGGGGGTCACTGGTTCGATTTCTATACATAATACAACCGATAATTTATCACCGGCCCCGAAACGTCACCGCGAAGTGAGATATAATTTTGTAATACTGATAAATAATGTTATAACGAAGGAGCGACTACTGGGATACCAATGACGCTGGGGATTGGGGACTCTCGGTCGAACACAGACTCGTGGTCGGCCGGCAAATCAGGCTCGTCGTCGACCGAAGCTGGATTCGGCACCGATACAGACGCACGAACGGATCGGAGTATCTCCGCAGTCGCCGGCATCGTCCTCCTGTTCGGCATGGTGGCCATCGGTGCCGCGGTACTCGCGGTCTCCGGAATGGCACTCGTCGACTCCCTGGAAGCGGAGTCGACTCACCAGCAAGGCTTGAACGAACTGTCCCAACTGGACCACACGCTGGCGACGCAAGGGTACGACCCCGACGACGTCCGCTCGTTTGCACTCTCCGGCGAGTACGAGATGGTACAGGACGGGACGCTCACCATCACCGCGAAGGGACAGTTCGGCTCGGAAGAACCGGTCGTTCCGGACCTTCCGCTCCAGACGGTTCGGCTCGACGCACCGGGTGAGGGCACTGTCGGATACCAGGGTGGTGGAATCTTCGTCGGTGACGACGAGAGCAGTTACGTCCACAAAGACCCCTCACTTCGGTACGGGTCGGAGAACGCCTCCGGCGTCGAATCGAAGCGGCTGTCGTTCTCCGTCGTCGACCTCCAGGGCAACCTCAGTCAGGGTGAGAATCGCGTCGAACAACAGGCTCGGAACCGATCCCGCGAAACGCTCCAGAACATCACGTACGTCACCGGCGTGGAGATCCGCATCGAAAACTCGACGTATCACCACGCCTGGGCGAGCTTCCTTTCGGAAGAGTTCGGCTCCTCCGCGGTCAGCCACTTCACGGGGAACCAGACCGTCGTCGTCGACGCCGACATCGATCACGACCGGCCGTTCTCACAGTACATCGAAGTCTATCCGGACATCTACGGCGGCCTTCACGTCGAGTCGACGCGCAACGTGGCTCTCGAGTCGAACACGCTCTCCGTCGACAACTACGACAGTCGAAACGGAACGTACGACGCCTCGAACGCCTCTCCGGACCTCTTCACCATCGACGTCCCCCACGACAAGCGCGTGAATCTCCGTCCGAGCGCCGACATCGACGGGTTACCGGTGTCGAACGGAAGCATCAGATTCGGTCAGGGACCGAGCGTCACCCCCTTCGCGTTCTACGGGAACGCGAACGAGTCCGCCCAGCACAACCCGGACGTCCTCACTGCGAAGCTCACCAGGAACGGCTTCGATTCGATCGATTCGATCGACACCGAAGTGGCCAACGCGATCGGGCTCCTCGACGGCACCGCCGATCCACTCCCCATCAACGGGCCCATCGACGAGGGGCTATACGTGTCGAGCAGCAATGTCGATCTGTCGAATGACCCCATCGAAACGGGGTCCGGCTCCGCTGTACACATCGGCGTAACAGGTGACCTGACGATGGAAGATGTCGCCGTGACCGGGTCCGGACAGACCCACATTTACGTCACCGGAGACGTCGAACTTTCCAACGTCACGATACCCAACCAGACGGCAAGTAGCCTCTGGATCTACGGGACGTCGAACGCCGACATCGAGATCGATGAAACGTTCCAGGGCGTCGTCTACGCGCCGGGAAGCACGTCGCTCGAACTCGACGACGGGACCGAAATCTACGGCAGCGTCGTCGCCGGGGAACCGGACATCGGCGACGACGTCGACGTCCACTTCGATCGCGCGCTCAGATCCGCCGAGGCACTGGCCGACGACGATCTCAACCAGTCGTGGTCTGCCAGCGAGCCCAACGATCTGGACGTGAGCTTCGTCCTCGACGCGACCGGGTCGATGGAATGGAACGACGAGTACGACCAGATCGAACCGGCGACGAAGAACGCGATCGATATGCTCAGCCCCGGGTACCATCGAGCCGGCGTCTTCGAGTTCAACACCGAGGGACGGACGCGACACGAGATCAGCCACGATCTCGACTCGGTAAAGGAGACCGTTCGCGCCGAGGAAGAGGGCGGAACCAACATCAGCACGGGGATGAAGGTCGCGCTCGACAATCACGCCGCAGTCGACGACGGAGGCGAGAAACACATGATCCTCCTGACTGACGGCGCAAACGACGTCCCGTGTTATTGGAACTGTGAGGAGGCGAACGAACACGCGAACGAGACGACGATCGCCCAGGCGAGTCGAGCCGCAGCGGACGACGTGACGATCTGGACTATCGCGTTCGACGCTGCCGACGCCGGGATGATGCAAAACATATCCAACACTACCGGCGGCGAGTACTACGAAATTCACGGTGCAGACGAGATCGAGGCGGTCATGGAACAGATCCTGAACGAGGTCATCGAGGAAGAAGAGAGCCTCGAACTCGCTGTCAATCTCGATTTCGAGGCCAAACCCCGTCCGAACCACCACGCGTTCGACGTCCAGACGTTCCAGTTCACACTCGACAGCTAGCCGGTTCCGAAATCGACACACCGGTCGGGGCCGTACGGTGCTTCTGGAACCACGGTTCCGACTCGATGTGGGATCGAATCTCGATCTCGACGGGTTTTATTCACGTTCCGTCACCATGGTGCGATCCCCATATATATTTATTTTATACATACCCCTACCCAGTACATTCCCATAAGATTATGATTGATACCCTGAATACTGATAGTAGTATGAACTCGGGGGGAGAACGATTGGGGGCCGGAGACGAGGGTGGGAACCAACCGGCCAGCGGGCAGGAACGAGGCGTGTCCCCAACCGTCGGCATCATATTGCTGTTCGGGATGGTCCTGATCGGTGCCAGCGTCGTGGCACTGGCGGGGATGGCACTCGTAGACGACCTGCAGACGTCCACGTCGGACGAACAGGGCGAACAGGTGCTTCGGCAGGTCGACCACGACATCGCCAGCGAGAAAGGGGCGATCGAATTACTGAACGATGGCGGATACAACATCACAGACGAGGGACGAATCAACGTCTCTGTAACGACGTGGTCCGGAACCCGGTGTACCCTCCTGAACGAATCGATGGGGACGTTGCGCTCACAGCGATCAGATGGATCGACGATCGCTCACCAGGCGGGTGGACTCTTCCAGAAAACCGATAGCGGGTCGCGCGTCCTCTCTGGCCCCGATATCCGGTACTACACGACGGAAGCTGGCGGAGAAGAGGTAAACGGTGTCCAGCTGTCACTCACGGATCTGCAGGGTACCGCCGGGAGTGGCACTCACAGGGCATCCTACGAGCGGGCGAGTTCGGATGCCTGTACCGACGAGGTGAACGAGGCCACCGAGATCGAACTGACGGTCGACGGGTCACCGTACCATCAGGGCTGGGCCCAGTTCTTCAATTCGACGTTCGGCGACACACACGTAACCTACGACGGGAGCCAGCAGAAAGTTACCGCCACGGCCTCGCTCGGAGCGGCGCAACCGTTCGAGAGCTTCATCGATCTGGACCCGACCATCTACGGTGGACTCTACGCAGAAGAGACCGGACCGATCGGTGATCGACTCACGGTCGATCGATACGACGGCAGCGTCGGCTGGGATGGGACGGATCCGGACAACATCACGGAAGACCTCTTCATCACCAACGAGAGCCTCGCACTCGAAGGGACTGGGACGGTCGATGGTGTGCCGGTCGCCAATGGACAACTCACCGGTGTGCCCGGCGCGGACGTCACCACGGTCGGGTACGCCACGGCGTTCGACGTCTCCTCGTTCGGCGACGACACCCAGACGGGGACGCCCCTCTACAACGTCACCGGGACGTATCCTGCCGACGTGTACGGAGCGAAGCTGGACACTACGTTCGCGCCGATCCCGTCCATCGACGCCAACATCTCCAGAGCGATCACAACCATCGACCAGCAAAACCCCACCCGGATCGACGATCCGCTCTCGGTACCGTCGGGAGAGTCGACCGCGCTGTACCGCCCGAACGGGAACGGACGGATCGGTGCCGGGCAGATCGATACGATAGACACGAGTGGCGGGACGATTCACATCGGCGCTTCGAACGGTGCCAATTTCGACGGCGTCACCGTCACGGGGGACGGACAGGCGCACGTCTACGTCGACGGACCGATTACCCTGACGGACGTCACCATCGACGACGAACGCGCGCGCAGCCTCTGGGTGTACGGGACGGAAGACGCAACGATCAAAATCGAGGGTAAGTTCCACGGCGTCCTCTACGCGCCCGGAAGCGAGGTGACGATCGAAGAAGACGCGGAGATCTACGGTGCCGTCGTCGGCGGCGAGACCGATATCGGGGGTGACGCCACCGTCCACTTCGACAGGACGCTCCGGACCGACGTGCCGATTCCGCAGGCGAATCGCGGCCTCGAGATCCCACACCCCGGCGAACGGAAACCGGTCGACGTCATGTTCGCGCTAGATCGGTCGGGGTCGATGGAACTGTACCAGTACGAATACGTCGGTCGGAATTGGATCGAACCCTCGTTTACCGGACGTTTCAGGGTCCATCCGAGCGAGCGATTCTCGGTAGACGTGAGAGGGTCGGGTGGAGTGAGGACGGTCGAACCCGGTGAGTCCGGCGTGATCGAACCCGGAGACGAGACGAGGGTGGGTTGTCATAGCTGTGATAGACAGTTCGTGTACATCTCTACGCAGAACGACCCGTCCGGACAACGAATCGACGCCACGAGAGCGTTCGTCGGGCAGATGAAACCGGGTGATAAAGCCGGAGCAGTCGAGTTCAACCGATACGCGTCCCCATTGACCGATCGGCTCTATACCCACTCGAACTTCGACGACTTCAACGAGTCCCTGGAGGCGAACGCGAACGGTGGCACGTACATCGGCGCGGGAATCGACGAAGCACTCGAGTACTACGATCCGACGGACGACTCTGAGAAGATCATGATCGTCTTGACCGACGGACGAAACGACGGCCGCGACGAGGACGGAAGCGAAACCCGGGAACTCGCGGGCGACGCCGCCACGGACAACGTGACGATATACACTGTTGGACTCGGCGACGAGCGAGACATCGACGAAGAGCTCCTGATGGACATCGCCGACATCACCGGTGGGAACTACACCCACGTCTCCAACGCGAGTGAACTCAACGAACTCTTCAGAAATATCGGAGAGGACGTCCAGGAGCGGAATATGACCGCATTATCGGTCAACTCCTTCGAATCCACGGCCGACTGGTCGAACGAGTTCGCGATCGAGGTCCGGACGACGACGGTGACCATCGACGACTGAGGTTCTGAGGCTACCCCGTATCCACTGTCCCCCTTCGATCGACACGCCGCAGAACGACCCGACACTGCAAGAGCCCGTGGTGGCCGCGTTCACGCGGCCCGTTCGATCGTCTCCCTGATGTCGTCCCACACCGCGTCCGCTGTCTGCTCGCCGTCGATGCGCTCTAGACGTCCCTGTTCGGCGTAATACTCGATCACCGGTTCGGTATTCTCGTGGTACACGCGCAATCGATCCGTGACCGTCTCCTCGGTGTCGTCGTCGCGCTGGATCAGGTCGCCGCCGCACTCGTCACAGACGCCGTCGGTTTCCGGCGGATCGAAGTCGACGTGGTAATTCGCACCACAATCCGCACAGACCCGCCGGCCGGTGAGTCGGTCGATCAACTCGTCCTCGCTCACCTCGAGCGAGAGGACGACATCGAGTTCGGTCATGTCCTCGAGTTCGCTCGCCTGGTCCATATTTCGCGGATAGCCGTCGAGAACGAAGCCAGCAGCGTCCGCAAGCGCTTTCTCCACGATGGCGTTGACGACCTCGTCCGGAACCAGTTCGCCGCGATCCATGTACGCGCGTGGCGTGTCGTACTCGAGACCGAGGTCCGAGATGTCCATGTCGTCGTTCGAACGCAGCGCGTCACCTGTCGTAACGTGCTCGACGTCGAACGCGTCGGTGATGTTCGCACTCTGTGTCCCTTTGCCGGCACCCGGTGCGCCCATGATGAGAATCCGTGGGTGGTCCATAGAGGCGGTTCACCGGCCCCGCATAAATGCTTAAAGAAAGATCGGCGATCCCATCGCCGGGCCGTACGTCCGACCGTGAAATGGTAGATTACCATCGAAACCGGGGCCAGGCCCTCGGACCGAGAACGACAGAACAAAGAGCGGGCCCTCCAACAGACGTTCACAGAGCGGGCGATCCGTGTATCCGAGCGCGCCGGTCGGAAGACCGCCCGCGTGAAGTCCCAATAGATAAGTAGACACGGACGACATCGTCCGATAACGATCCAATCGAGGTGAACACAATCTATCCAGCACTACTGACCCCGACGCAGGAGATGACGCAGGCTGATGTGTTCGAGTTGATCTTCCAGGTCTTCCTGGGGCTCGGCACGCTGGTCGGCATCGTCGTCGTCCTGTACATTATGTACAACGCGTACGCTTACAAGGACGAAGACGGCGTCGCAGATCCGAAGGCCGACAGTCGGCCGACGGTCGGGGAACTACCGGTCGGTGGAAAGGGCGGCAAGAAACTCTTCCTCTCGTTCGGCCTCTCGGCGATCATCGTCCTCTCGCTGATCATCTGGACGTACGGAATGCTGCTGTTCGTCGAACAGGGCCCGGGCGGCATCGGACAGGGAGGCGACGTACAAGTGCAAAATCAAGAAGAGGTCGACGAGTACGTCGATCTCCAGGTGTACGCGAGCGCGTTCTCCTTCAGTTACAATCACGAGTACCAGGGGAACACCGTCGAGAACGAGTTCGACCAACTCGTCGTTCCGGCCGACGTTCCGGTCTCCGTAAACGCGACGAGTAGGGACGTCTGGCACACCTTCGGCATCTCCGAGTTCCGGGTGAAAGCCGACGCGATTCCCGGGGAGAACTCACACACGTGGTTCGAAGCCGAGGAACCGGGCTACTACGACACCGGTGTCCAGTGTTACGAACTCTGTGGGAGGGGCCACAGCGGCATGAACCACGACTTGATCGTCGTCTCCGAAGACCTATACACCACTGCGATTGAATCGCAGGCGACCGGCGACCTGTTCGGCGCCATCCAGAACGGAGACCTGTCGGTCGACTCCACGCCGGCCGAGTTCGAGGAGTACATGGCCGCCCAGGAGAGCGACGACGGTGGAAATGGTGACGGTACCGATGGTGGAAACAACGAAAGTACCAGCGATGGCGGAAACACTGACGGCTCGAATGGAAACGAGAGCACGACCGACGACGGTGGGAACAACGAGTCAGGTGGTGACAACTGATGAGTGACCTCCCACCGCGCAGATCTCTCAAGCGCTGGCTCGTGACGACCAACCACAAGGACGTCGGCGTCCTCTACATGGCGACGGCGATGTTCTTCCTCCTCCTCGGGGGACTCTTCGCGCTCATCTTCCGGGCGCACCTCTGGGAGTCGGGCGGAACGGGACTCCTGAGCGGGGCCGAGTTCAACCAGTCCGTCACCTCGCACGGACTCATCATGGTATTCTGGTTCCTCTCGCCGTTCGCGACCGGCTTTGCGAACTACATCGTCCCGCTACAGATCGGGGCCGACGACCTCGCGTTCCCACGGCTGAACGCGCTCAGCTACTGGTTCTACCTGTTCTCGGGGATCCTCTTCATCCTCGCGTTCTTCCAGGGCGGCGCGTTCGGCGGCGGGTGGACGATCTACGCGCCGCTCAACGTGCCATCGTTCACGACGGCTATGGAGGCGACTGCCGGATCGAATATGACCATCATCGCACTGATGATGTTCGTCATGTCGATCACGATGGGGACGGTCAACTTCATGACGACCATCCACCGGATGCGCGCGGAGGGCCTCGGCCTCTGGAACATGCCACTGTTCACCTGGTCGTGGCTGCTCACCGTCTGGATGATGCTGTTCGCGTTCGCAGCGCTGCTCGCGGCGCTGCTCTTGCTCTCGATCGATCGCGTCTTCCTGACGCAGTACTTCGCGACCGATCAGGGGGCCTCGCTACTCTGGGCACACCTCTTCTGGTTCTTCGGCCACCCGGAGGTGTACATCGTCTTCTTCCCAGCACTCGGACTCATGTTCGAGACGTTCCAGACCTTCACCGGTCGACGACTCGTCGGGCGCAAGTGGGTCATCATCGCGATGGTCCTCGTGGCCGTCCAGTCCTTCCTGGTCTGGATGCACCACATGTTCCTGACGACGATCAACCTGGAGATCAAGACCCTCTACATGGCGACGACCATCGGAATCTCGTTACCGTTCGACCTGATGGTCTTCGCACTGATCTACACGATGGTCAAGGGACGCGTCCGCTTTACGACGCCGTTCCTCTTCAGCCTCGGTGCGCTCGTCCTGTTCATCCTCGGCGGTATCACCGGGGTCTTCCTCGGCGCCGTCGTCCTGGACTACGAGTTCCGCGGCACGTACTGGGTCGTCGCTCACTTCCACTACGTGATGGTCTCCGGCGTCACCGCCCTCGTCGGCGGCATCTACTACTGGTGGCCGAAGATCACCGGACGGATGTATCACGAGTTCACCGGGAAACTCCACTTCGCGGCGTACTTCATCGGGTTCAACCTGCTCTACTTCCCGATGTTCCTCGCCTGGGAGACGCCCCGACGTGTCTTCCACTACCAGGCTGGCGACCTGCTCTGGCAGCAGACGGCCACGGTCGGCGCGTACGTCTTCGGGTTCTCGTTCCTGATCATGTTCGGGAACTTCGCCTGGAGCCTGCTCTACGGACCGAAAGCACCGGACAACCCGTGGAAGTTCTCCCGAACGGCCGAGTGGGCGATTCCGTCGCCGCCGCCGCTCGACAACTGGCCCGGCCGGCCGACCTACCGGTCCGGTCAGCTCGAGTTCGTCGACGATTCGACGGAGACGGCCACCGACGGTGGCGCAGACGACACGACCGTCGCGACGGACGGCGGAGCCGTCGCCGACGGAACGATCGACGCGGACCACGGGTCCACCGAAACGGGCCACGACGACGAACACGTCGATCACGCCAGCATCTGGCCGTTCATGATCGGACTCAGCACGTTCGTCATGTTCGCCGGGCTCTCCGGGCTAGATACCGTGATCGTCGATCTGTTGAGCGATGCTTACATCAACAACCTCGATCCGGCCGTCGTCCCTGCACCCAGCGTCGAGGAGTTCGTCGCTAACACCGCCGAGTTCCGACCGGCCTACGTAGTTGCGTTCATCGCCGGGCTCGGACTCCTGCTGGCCTCCCTGTTCAAGATGGGGACCGAACCGTTCGAAGCACCGACGGTAGAGGTCGCCGAACGCTGGCCGTTCGAGGGCATCGACACCACGAAGTTCGGCGTCTGGGTGTTCCTCGCGTCCGACGTCATCGTCTTCGGTGCCGCGATCGGCGCGTACGTCTTCATGCGACTGTGGTCCGGCTGGGGATCCTTCCACACGATCCCGAACCACACCTGGCCAGGACTGCTCAACACGTACGTGTTGCTCACCTCGAGCTTCACGGTCATCCTCGCGCTCGTCATGGCCGAGCGTTCGAACAAGAAAGGGCTGATGGCGACGCTCGGGGCGACGATCGTCCTCGGCATCGGCTTCCTCGGCATCAAGAGCTGGGAGTGGGCCGGCAAGTTCGCCGACGGAGACTACTGGTTCAGCGGGCTCGAGTACTCGCTGTACTACGTCACCACGGGCCTGCACGCGCTGCACGTGATCATGGGCCTCCTGATCGGCGGCTTCATGCTCTGGCGCGTCTACACCGTCGACGCCTACCTGAAAGACGGTCGCCACCTGGAGTACTTCGGCCTGTACTGGCACTTCGTCGACATCGTCTGGGTCATCCTCTTCCCGCTGTTCTACCTGCTGTAGGCGGGTCGACCCGGTCGAATCGGGCCTCGGTCGCCGTTTTTACGGACGTTCGTTCGATACGCGTTATCCTCCCCAGCTATCGGTGTCCGGTGACCGAAACAGGCGCACCCCGATTACGTGGTCGAGTCGACCCGGCCAGGGACCCAGTGGCTTCCGATCAGTACCTCGGAAACCGCCCGACGTGGCGACATCCGAGCGTATGAGGAAGCTATAAGTGACGCCCTCACAGAGTCACAGTCAATGAGCGACATCAGAAAATACACGGTCATTTACGTCGCGCTTCTCGTGCTCGCGACGGCGAAGGTCGCCTTCCACGGACTGGACCTCGGATACGGAATGTTCGTCGGCATCATCGGCGTGCTCGCCGTTATGAAAATCGGGCTCATCGCCGGCTGGTTCCAGCACCTGATCGACGAACCGCGATCGATCTCGTACATGATGGCCACCGCGTTCTTCATGGTACTCCTGCTGGTCGCAGCGGCTGGATACTCCATCCAGGGCACCTGAGTCGGTGGATACTCGACGAAACCGAACGTGCGCTTCAATTGGGTGTGCCGGATCGAACACCGCTTCGCTACCCCGCTTCTTCGAACCTGACTGTCCCCTCCTCAAGCCGATCCATGTTGTTGTCGAGCATTCCGACTTCCTCGTAACTGATCGGGCCAGGAACCTGTTCGGCGTGCGGCCCGGGTTCGTTCCCGACGTAGATGACGTTCGGGTCGGTCCCGACGTCCGCCAGCAGTTGAAAGGTCGAGACGCTCGTACCCGCCGACGCGTCGACGAGTTGGCGAGCCTGCTCTTCCGTCATGCCGTCGTCCTGATTCTCGGCCGGATCCTGCTCACCGGAGAGTATCGCGATCGCCGTCTGCAACTCCTCGTCATCGGGGGCAGCAGCTTGCATCCGAGCCAGCGGAACGTCGTCCAGGTACCGACGTGGATCGCTCTCCTCGTCGTTCATGTCCCCAAACTGGATCGCACCGGGTGGGCACGCATCCTCGCAGGCGGTCGTCCCGATCGCGTCCTGGCCGCGTGAGCCGTCCTGTCTCGTCGGACAGAACGTACACTTGCTCATCACGCCGCGGGGGGCGCGACTCGAAACCGGTCGTCCCCTGGCGTCGTAGTAATGATCCTCTTCGATATCGCTCAGCGGAACGTTCGGTTCGTCCCACTGGAAGTAGTTGACGCCGTACGGACAGGCGACCTGACAGTATCGACAGCCGATACAGACGTCGTAGTCCGTCAGGACGAGACCGTCGGATCCCCTGGTGTGGCGAGCCGTCGTCGGACAGACCTTCTCGCAGGGCGCGTCCGTGCAGTGCTGGCAGGGACGGACGAGACGGCCACGACCCGAATTGAGTTCCTCCTCCGGCGACTCCCAGTCCATGACGTACATCCAGTTCATCCCGGGGTTCCACCGGTGTTCCTCCTGACACGCTTGCATACAGGCGAGACAACCGTCGCAGACCTCGAGGTCGATCGACATGCCCCACTGGACGCCCGTGTCAGTACCGCCGTCCTCTTCTCCGACGGCGGCGGATCGAGTTTCGTCGTCGCCCATCACACCGTCGAAGCCGAATATGGCGCCAACGGCACCGACGGCGGCGAGCACGCCGCGTCTATCGATGCCGCCAGAGTCCGAATCCAGGAACGAATCGAGTCGAGACTCGTCGCTGGCCGCGGCTGCGTCGGCCGACGGTCTATCGTCCCGGCCGAACTCCTCCATCACCGCCTCGTGATACCGTTCGTGAAACGCCTCCTCGGAGAGGTCACCCGACGTCACGCGCATCGCATCCTCGGCCATCGCGAGTCCGAGGTCGGTGTCGTACTCCGTGTCGTCTAGCAGGTCTTCCAGTTCGTCCTCCCACTCCTGGCCCAGCGGATGGAACGGTTCGTCGGGATCGGTCACGGTCTCTCACCTTCCGATCGGCCGAACCGTCCCGGTCGGTCACCGACCGTTGGAGTCGGCTGGTCACGAAGACGTACCATCATAGGATTCACGGCCCACCTTCCACAACGATGGGCAAATAACCCGTTCTCACGTCCGCTGACCGGTTCGAAATCCTGGATGGAGAGGGATCGGTGCATATCACGTACGGAGAGGGTGCGGGCGGGGATTATAGGGGCGAGCGGTGTAGGCGAGGGCATGGACTCCGGGACACCAACCCGGCGGCGATTGCTCATGCTCGCCGCAGGCGGATCGATTTCGCTCACGGCCGGTTGTATCAACACACCGACGAGCGGACAGGTCGTGTCCGAGGAGCCCGCCAATTACTGCCTGGACCAGCTGGACGAGAGCGTCCCGGAGGCGGAAGCAACGGCCCTGAGTATCGACGGGGTCGAACGGCAACCGGCTGAGGAGCTCCTCCCCAAAGACGAAGCGGGCTACGCGTGTGGTCCACAGGACGGGATGCTCTGTGGAAACTGTACGTTCTACATCGACGATAAGAACGGGAACGCGATCGGTGCCTGTGCCGTCGTCGCCGGGGAAGTTCGATCGGTCGACTGGTGTGGACTCTGGGCACCTCGCGATGGGTTCGGCGGCGCCAATTCGGAGTGAGCCGCACGAGTTCGTCGAGTGATCAGGGAACCTCGCCGGGCATCGATCCCCTCGTCCAGCGACCGGTTTCGATCCCGCACCGAGAACACCGGGCAACGGTCGCCTCACCACCCGGTGCATCGTCGTCGACCACACGGTCGAGTTCGTTGTCTGTCGCTTCCCCGCACTCCGGACAGTCCCGGAGCTTCACCTGTTCCCCGTACTCGAGTGGCGCGCCCAGCGCCAGCGAGACGACGCGTTCCTCGCCGCGGTTCCACCCCCGCTGGAACTCGCCCGGCGGAAATCGAATTACCTCGCCGGCCGCAACCTCGACCGGTCCGTCCACTGTCTCGAACGTCGCGACCCCCGATTGCACGTAGAACACCTCCTCCTGGACGCTGTGACGGTGGTACGCGTACGCGAAGCTGTCACCGGGTTCTAGTTCGTAGTAATTGATCGCCAGATCCGAGGCCCCGAGCGGTCCCGTCACGTGGCGCATCACCGCTGCGGGCTGGACGTCGTTCTCGACGTCGTCGATTCGGACTTTCTCCATGCGGTGGCCACCGGTTCGACGGGGAAAATACCCACGACGTGGCTTGCCGCGAGCGTGCGACCGGCGAGGGACGGCTGGTACTCAGAGACGTACGGAATTCGATTCAGTCGGTCGTGGGAACCAACGGGTACCAGCCAGTACAGTGACGAGTATCGGACGACCGTCCGCCGACACCGTCTCGTCGACCACACCCGTTCGCAGTCGAGAGAACGGCCCGTTGAGGACGAGTGATGTGATCGACCGAGTTCCCAAACGACGAACGCCAGCGGGGCCAACTAGTCGCTACTCGCTGCCGAACATCTGGCGCATCATCGGGTGCATCTCCATCATCTGCTCTTCGGCGATCTCCTCGTAGAGCTTGTAGGTGATGGAGACGGCCAGCAGCAGGCCGGTCCCGGTGACGCCGCCGATAGTGCCGAGCATGTTGGCCCAGACGGCGAGCAAGCCGACGAGCGCACCGCCGATGACGGTCACTTGCGGGATGTACCGTTCCATGACCTTCTCGACGACGCCGACGTTCTGGCGGAAGCCGGGGATCTGCATCCCGGAGTTCTGGATCTGTTTGGCCGTCGATTCGGGCCCCATGTCGGTCGTCTCGACCCAGAAGATAGCGAAGATGGCACCACCGATCACCATGAACGTGAGGTCGACCCCGATCCGCAGGAGAACCATCCAGGTGTCCTGCGTGAGACCGGTCCACCACATCCAGTCCTGTGGTCTGTAGATCGGCGCCGTATAGTAGAAGAATCCGCTCACGGGTTCACCGCTCGCGTTGTACTGTCCGAGGAATTTCGGCATGTTCGCCCACTGCTGGTTCAGAATCCGGCCGAGGAACTGGACGTTCGCCTGGACGGCACGAACGAGGATCATCGGCAGGACGCTCGCGTAGATGAGTTTCACCGGGAATCGTCCGCGAGCCCCTTTCACACGCGAGTGGCTGAGGGGAATCTCGACGCGGACGGACTCCGTGTATACGACGATCAGGAAGATCAACACCGTCGTCAACAGGGCCACGATCTGGCCCTCGGAGACGAGCAGCTGGTAGAGCCCGTTACCACCGAGGACGGACTCGATCTGGACGTCGCCGGTCAGGATCAGGTACCAGGTGTAGAAGAAGCCAGCGCCCCGTTCGAAGGCGAAGAAGCCGGCGACGAGCATCTGGCTCACGCCAGCGATGATGAAGAGGCCGACACCGCTGCCGACGCCCCACTTGCTGACTACCTCGTCCATGTAGAGGATGAGGATGCCGCCGACGAAGATCTGGGCGAACATGAGCAGCTTCACGCCCGTCGCACCGAACGTGAGACTCCCGAGCGTGAGCTGCTGGGCCGGTACCAGGAAGCCGCTTCCGGCGACTACCAGCGGTGCGGCGGTCAACGCCGTCATCACAACGACGAGTAGCTTCTGCAACCCCTGGTAGAGGACCTGATCGCGCGGATCGTCGGTATCGAGCCCGAGCAGGTTCGCCCCGCCGAGCAGTTGCAAGACGATGCTCGCCGTGACGATCGGTCCGATCCCGACCTGCAGGATCGACCCCTGCTGTCCGGCCAGGATCGCCCGGAACTCGCCGAAGAGGTCCTCGCCTCCCCCTGTCGTCCCCAGGATGGCGATATTCGTGAGGAAGAAGTACAGTACCAGGATCGCCCCGGTCCACATGAGCTTGCGCTTGAAGGGAACGTGTCCCTCCGGTCTGCGGACCGCGGGCATCCGCGTCAGCACCGGTTCGGCGGCTTCCTTCCAGCCCATAGATTAGTCCTCTGTGTTCTCGTCGTCAGTTTCGGCGGCTCGCTCCTCGCCTCGCTCCGACAGTACGGCCGCGCCACCAGCGTCTTCGAGTTTCTCCCGGGCACTCTCGGTGAACGCGTCGGCAGTCACCGAGATTGTGTCGTGGACCCGTCCGGAACCGAGGACCTTCACGACGTCGACCTCGTGGCCGTCTTCGACCACGTCGCGCGCGTCGATCGCGTAGCCGTCGTCGGTCTCTTCGGCCAGGCCGTCGGCGACGAGGAGCGGGACGTCCTCGTCTAACGTTCGGACGTCGATCTCGGCCACGGTCGGCCGGGCGTCCTGCGGGCGCTTGAAGCCGTGTTTGTGCTTCGGTTCGTAGTTGTGGAACTCGTGTTTGGATCGCCCCGCGCGGCCGCGTCCGCCGCGGTGACCGGCCCCACGTCGATTCTTGTGGGTACCGCCGCCGTGCGTCCGCGAACCGCGCTGGCGTCGTTTTTTACTCGTCATGGTTAGCGCATCGATTCTAGCAGGTCGTTAATCTGCTCCGTTGTATGCTTTCCGAGTTGGCCACCCTCACCGGTCGGTTTCTTGATACCCGCGTGCCCGCCCCGCGGCGGGTGCAGGCGAAGCGTCGGTGAAAGTCCCTCCTCGCGAAGCGTCGTTTCCTCTGCGAGTAGCGCCTCGGCCAGATCCTCGAAGTCGTCGAAGTCCGTGTTGTCGGCGAGCCACGACTCGTCGACGTCTGCCTGTCGACCCTCGAGCGGTTCCGCACGTTTCGCGAGAACCGCAGCCAGCACGTCCACGTCCGGTTCGCCGTACGCGACGTAGTCGTGGACCTTCGTGAGCATCCCACGGTAGGCGTCCGTCTCGGGGACGAGCGTCGCGTGGTTGACCTCCGGGACGTTAAGCATCATCAGCGTGTCGTCGACGGCGTCGGCGCGGTCGACTTCGCCGCGAAGTTGAACGATCGCGTTCATCGTTCGACCACCTCACCCGTGTCGGTGTCCGAACGAGCCGCCGGCCGTCGGGACTGCGAGGCGTTCTCGAGTGCGTTGAACGTCGCCTTCGCGAGGTTGACAGTCGTCCGCGTATTGCCGTGGCTCTGTGTCCAGGCGTTCTCGATCCCTGCGAGTTCGAGGACGGCGCGAACGGTATCGCTCGCCGCCAATCCGAGACCCTCGGGGGCCGGAATGAGATCGACCTCGACGGAGCCCGCCTTCCCGCTAGTTCGGTGGGTCAACGAGTGCGGTCGGTCCGACCGGTCCTCCCACGAACCGGAGCCGCGGGGCACCTCGATGATGTTCAGCTTCGCTATCTCGATGGCCTTCTGGATGGCCGAGCCGACCTGGTCGTCTCGCCCCTCGGCGTAGCCGACGAAGCCGTTGCGGTCGCCGACGGTGACGACGCAGCGGAACTTCACCCGGCGACCGGAGTCGGTCATCCGCTGGACCATGTTGATGTCGAGCACCTCGTCGTCGAGCCCTGGCAGGAGCTGGTCGACGAGCTCCGGTTCCTTCAGCGGGAGTCCGGAGTTGAGCGCGGCCGACATCGTATCGATTTCGCCGTCCTGTACCATCCGTCCGAGTCGCGTGACGGGCTCCCACCCGTCGTCATAGCCGTTACTCATTGCTGATCGCCTCCCGTACCTCGTCGAAGTGTTCCGGCAGGTCCGTCGCGTCGAAGTCACCGCCGTAGAGCGGCTCGTCGAGCGACTCGGCGTACTCGGCGATGTGCTCGCCACGCGTTCGCGACCAGTCGGCGAGGACGCTGTCGTTGTGGGGAATCTCCAGCCCAGCGTCGATCGCGCCCTCCTGGACCGCGAACACCTTGTTCCCGGGTGTCGCCGTGTTGAGACCGAGATCGAGGACCGCCTCCTCGATTCCAGCCTCGACGGCGCATGTCCCGGCCAGCAGTCCGGTCAGATACGCCGCCGGGAGGTTTCCAGTCGGTGCCTCCCAGCCGTACTCGGCGAGATCGCCCGAGTGTGCGCTTGCGTGTGTCTCGTCGCCCTGAGGGCCGGGAGTGATCAGCTGCGCCCTGACGTGTGCGTTGGACGTCCGCGCGACGAGGCGCGGCTTACCGGATTTCAGCAGGCGCAACCGCTGATGGTAGTCCGTCCGGACCTCCCGGCGACGTCGCATCGGTACCTTATAGCGTGGTCCTGTTGCCATTATTCGTCACCGTATTCGTTCTCGATGTAGGTCAGCATGTACCGGACGCTGCGGAACTCGCCTCCACCGGCCTTGCGGTAGAGTTCGCGGTACTCGGTCGGCGTGAGCTCGTCCGCATCACGTAGCTCGCGCAGCTTCCGTCGCTGAGCCCGAATCTGGTTTCGCCACTGTTCTTTCTCGTTCTGCCGGGCACCCGCCTTGCCGCGTCGCTTTCCCGGCCCCTTCTGGTGGCCGTACGCTCGCTTCGCGTTCCGTTCGCGGGCTCGCCCGCGGGAGTTACCACGGGCGTCCTCGGCGCGGATGGTTCCCTCGTCGACGAGTTCGCGGATCTCCTCGCGCGTGATGGCCTGGGAGATCTCTCCCTGGGCATCCGGGTCGAGCCAGATGCGGTTCTCGCCGACGTCCATGACGTCCGCTGCGAGTCGTTTCTGTGCACTCAGATCCGTCATTCGTCTACCTCCACTTCGACGTACGTCGGGTTGAGGACGCGAACGCCCGCGTCCTCGGCTCGCTCCTCGATGCGTTCGCGCTTTCGCGCGCCGACCGAGGAGGCGATTCGAACGGCCTCCGTGTCGCCGTCGACACCCTCGAGATCGTCCACGTTCTCGACGCGGACCTCCTCGAAGCCGCTCGGGTGCGTGCCGCGCACCGCTTTGGGCGTTCGGTAGCCGGCCTCGACCTTCGGACCCTTGCCCTTCACGCCGCGGCGCTGCTTCGAGAGGCCGCCACGCGGTCGACGCCAGGATTCAGGTGTCCGCTTTTTCTTGTGGTAGTCCTGTCGGTTGAACTGCGGGTTGCCTTCGTGGCGCCGCTCGGTCAGCAGGCGACCCTCCTCGTCGGTGAGGTCGGGTTCCTTCTCGGTCAGACCCCGGGGCTGCAGTTCGGTTTCGACGTCTTCGGTCTCGGCTTCTGGTTCGGCCTCGTCTTCGATCTCGGCCTCGGTCTCCGCGTCGACTTCGAGATCGCCGACGTCGGCCTTGATACGTGCGGCCAGTGCCATGCCGACGCCGTCGACCGCAGCCAGATCGTCCTGGGACGCCTCGCGGACGTCGTCGACGGATTCGTAGCCGGCCTCGCGCAGCGCGTCGGCCTTGCTCTCGCCGACACCGCTGATCTCGCCGAGACTCGACGGGCCGTCAGCGTCCGCCGACGGGTCGTCGTCGACCGTTTCCTCGACGTCTTCTGGTTCGTCGTCTGCCATGTTCAGGCACCTCCTTTCTGTGGTTTGACGGTGATGTAGACGCCGTCCTGGAAGACGCGGGTGTCCTTGCCGCTGACCTGGGTCAGCTGCTCGATGTCCGCGGCCGTCTGGCCGACGTGTTCCTTGTTGGGACCGGAGAGCGTGATGGCCTCGCCATCCACGCTCACCTGGGTCTCACCGTGGATCGTCGTGCGTCGCGGTGCCTTCTCGCCGAGGAAGTTCTCGATGACGACATCGTCGCCCTCGACGGTGACCTGCATGGGAAAGTGCGAGTAGAAGACTTCCATCTCGTACTCCCAGCCCTCGGTCACGCCGTGGAAGGCGTTTCGGACGTGGCTCTCGAACGTGCCGACCGTCGCGTTCGTCTTCGCGTCGTCGGCGTCGCTCTCGATGACCACCTGGTCGCCATCCGTCTCGACGGTGACGTCGGGGTACCAGAGGCGACGGGAAACCGTCCCCTCCGGACCGTCGACCGTCACGTCGAGGTGGTCGACCTCGACGGTTACGTCGTCGGGTATGGTGAGTGTTGTGTGTGCCATTGTTCTAGTAGACGTAGGCGATCACCTGTCCCCCGATGCCGCGCTCGCGAGCCTCGTAGTGGCTCATGATGCCCTCGCTCGTCGTAACGACGAGCGCACCGAAGTCTCGAGCGGGGAGGAATCGCTTCTCCCACTTCTCGAACTCGTCGGCGCCGGCACTGTAGCGTGGCTTGACGGGGCCGCACTCGTTGATCGCTCCGTTCAATTCGACCTCGAACTGTCCGCCCTTGCCGTCGTCGACGTGCGCGAAGCCGTCGATGTACCCGCGGTCGTAGAAGACCTCGAGCACCTGGCCGATCACGTTCGAGGCGGGCCGTACGTCGTGGCTCAGATGACCCACGCTCTCGGCGTTGTCGATGCCCGAGAGCGCGTTGCTGAGTGGATCGTTTCCTGTCATCGGTACTTCTTGAATCCCATGTCGCGGGCGATCTCCCGGAAGCACTGCCGGCACAGGTTGATGTCGTACTTGCCGACGAGGCCCTGATTGCGGCCGCAACGCTGGCAGGCCGCTAGCTGGCCCGTCCGCTTTTCGGCGTGCTCGCCCGTCCGTTCGTTCTCACTTTCACTCATCGTCTACCTCCACGTCGAACGTCGCCTCGAGGAAGCGAACCGCGTCCTCGGGTGTCAGTCGGTGGTTCGACGGGATCGATCGGGTCGCCTGGTCGCGCTTTGAAACGCGATACCCCGGACGAACCAGGTTGACGGTCACGTCCAGCCCGTAGATCCCGATGTTCGGGTCGTACTCCTGTTCGGGGAAGTCCGTGTGCTCGGCGATGCCGAAGCTGAAGTTCCCCGTCTCGTCGAACTGGTTCGACGACAGATCGGCGATCGCCAACGCCGTCTCGAGGAAGTCGGTGGCGTCGTCGCCACGAAGGGTGACCTTCGTCCCGATCGGCTCTCCCTGACGGATGCCGAATTCGGGCTCGGTCTTCGAGGCGAGCGTGCGTACGCTCTCCTGGCTGGTTACGTCCTCGATGATGTCCTCGGCGTCCGCGAGCTCGCGGCCGCCCTGGCCGACGCCCATGTGGACGACGACCTTCTCGACGCGCGGCCGGCGCATCGCGTGGAAGTCACCGGACGTCTCAGCGTCGCTCATTCGTCGTCACCTCCCTCGTCTTCGGTAGCGTTGGGCTCCTCGTCGTCCGAGGCGCTCCCCGCCTCGCTGCTCGCGGTGTCACCGCTCGTCTCGTCCGAGGCGCTCCCCGCCTCGCTGCTCGCGGTGTCACCGCTCGTCTCGTCCGAGGCGCTCCCCGCCTCGCTGCTCGCGGTGTCACCGCTCGTCTCGTCCGAGGCGCTCCCCGCCTCGCTGCCCGTAAAGTTCTCGTCGATAACGACGACGTACTCCTCGACGGTCTCGAACGCCTCGTTCGTCGCGGCCGCGTCGGCCGCTTCGACACGGACGATGTTCGAGCCGCTGCCGGGTGTGACGTCGATCTCGACGATCTGTCCGACCTTGCCCGCGTGGTTCCCACGGACGGCGGTCACGAGCGCTCCGTCCTCGTACGGGAAGTGCGCGACGACAGTCTTGTCCTCGTTGTCGACGACGATCGAGTCGTTCCCGTTGTAGGTCGACACATCGTCGACGGTCACGTTGGTCCCGTCGTGCAGCGTAAGCTGCGTGACGCCACCGGTGACCTGCCGTTTGCTCTCGACCTTCCCGAGGCGGCTCTCGGCCGCGTCTGCGTCGATCGACGTCAGCGCGAGGCGACCGCCTTCGTCGGGGAAGACGCGGTAGTACTCCTCGCGATCGGGGAACGCCACGATGTCGAACATCCCGATGGGACGCTCTTCGTCGTTGATCTCGTCGCCGTTGACGAGCACCGCGTCGTTCGAGAGAGCGTAGCGCGCCTCCTTGCGGTTGTCGACGTACTCGAGGACGTCCCGCAACAGGATCAACAGCGGAACGCCGTCTTCGCCGTGCGGTCCCGCACCTGCTTTCACCGTGAAGGTGTCGGTCTTTCGCTCGACCGGCCAGGACTTCGGAACCGAGAGTCGTTTCTGATGGTTGCTCATTCACTATCACCTTCGAGTCGGGCCTCACGACGGTCGTCACTCAGGTCGATCTCCGTGATGCGGAGGTTCGACGCGTCGAGCGGCCGGGCGACCGACTCGCCATCGGCCGTCTCCACCGTCACGTCTTCGACGTGGACGACGCCATCACGAAGCGAGACGGAGAGTACCTCACCCTCGGTCCCGGCGTGGTCGCCCCGCATCACTTCGACCGTGTCGCCGGCGTTGACCCGCGTGCGTCGCGTGCCGTACTCCTCGCGAAGCTCGCCCGAGAGGGTGGCGTGCAGTTGTGAACTGCGCTGGTGCAGCGCCGCCCGCTCGGTCTGATTTCGCTGTGTGCGTGGTTGCTTGCTCATGGTTCTATACGATCATCGTAGCGGTGCTCGCGATGGCGCCGAAGCGTTCGGCGACCTCGCGGGCGATCGGTCCTTTGATCTCCGTTCCGCGGGGTTCTTCGTTCTCGTCGACGATGACCGCCGCGTTGTCCTCGAACTTCATGCGCGTCCCGTCCGGGCGCCGAACGGTCTGGCGCTGGCGGACGACGACGGCTTCGAGCACCTGGCGGCGCATCTCGGGCGTCCCCTTCGTGACGGAGACGGTCACCTTGTCACCGAGGCCAGCCTTGGGCTGGCGGTTCTTCGTGCCGTGGTAGCCCGCGACGCTGATAACCTTCAGCTCTCGGGCACCGGTGTTGTCGGCACAGGTGACGAGCGACCCCTTCTTGAGTCCCTGCGTGACGTCGGCCTTGATCGCCTCCATCACTGCTCACCCTCGTTGGCCTCGGCGTCGGCGCCCATCGTGACGTCGTCGGTCGAGAGCGCTGGATCCGGTTCGGGCTCGCGAGTGAGTTCCGCGACGTCGGCGGCGGTCGCCTCCTGTGTTACTTCGACGACCACGTGCGATTTCGTCTTCGACAGTGGTCGGGTCTCTGCGATCGTGACCGTGTCACCGACCGAGAGTGGTTCGAGCACGCCCGGCACGTGTGCCGGGATGCGCGAACGACGTTTCATGTACCGATCGTACTTCGGTACGGCCACGTCGTACTCTCGCTCGACGACGACGGTCCGATCCATGTCCGTCGAGACGACCTTCCCTTCGAGGACTTGCCCTCGAACGGGAAGCTCGCCGTAGAACGGACACGTCTCGTAGTCGTATTCCTCCGGGTTCTCTGGTTCCGGAGGGGTATCTACATCTAGTCCTATTGCCATGGTGAATCTCCTGCCGTTTCGGTACGGCGGGCCGGTCGTTCCTGCAAGCGCGATCCATCGACCGTAACGTAGGCCACGCCCTCGCCAGCGCCGTCTGAGGCGGAATCCGTCTCGGACTCCCCCGCAGGTTGAGTGTCGGCCAGTTTGGACCCGGTCCCCGGGGCCTTTCGGTCCCCGGCGGCGTCATCTGTGATCGCGAATTCGAACGTCGTTCCCACCTTCGGTACCGTGACCACCCGAGTCTCGCCGTCGCGACTGTCGGCGGCTTCATCGCCACCCAGTTCCGCTTCCAGCGGAACGCACTCGATATGGAGGGTATTGGTCGTCTCGAAGACGACACGCCCCTCGATGCCAACGCGGCCGAGGTCGTCACTCTCGACGACCCTGACCGGTAGGCCAGTGAGTTCGTGTCGCGGCAGCGTCTCGGGTGTCAGTGGCATGATTATTCGTCGTCTCTGTCGGCGGCGTGGCCGCCTCCGATTCGAGCCGTCTCCGACGACTCGCTAGCTTCGAGATCGCCCTCTTCCTCACGGGCCCGGTCCGTTCGGATACACGATCTCATTCGAGATCGCCCTCTTCTCGCTGGATCGTCTTGATCCGGGCGACCGTCTTACCGAGCTCGTTGATGCGACCCGGGTTCTCCGGAGCACCACCGGCGGCGAGGATCGACTTCTGGTTCAGCAACTCCGTCTCGAGTTCTTCGAGTTCGGACTCGCGCTCGGCGGGCGTCATGTCGCGAATCTCCTCGACGTGGAGGATCGCCATCAGGCGTCACCTCCCTCGTCTTCGTCGGCATCCGCGTCGGCTTCCATCTCCTCGACGAGCGCTTCGGCCTCCGCCTCGACCTCCTCGTCCAGGTCTTCGGTGACCTCCTCGGCGGCGGATTCGGCCGCCGCTTCGTCCGCGTCGGTCTCGTCTTCGACCGTCTCCTCGACGATCTCTTCCTCGATGGCCTCCTCGACGACCTCTTCGTCGAGTTCGGGCTCCTCGGTTGGTTCGGCGGCCTCGTCACCCTCGGCCGACTCACCGGCCTCACCCTCCTCGGGCGTACCTTCGAGCAGTTCCTCGACGCCCTCGTTCGCCTCGACGGCGTCCGGGACGACCTCTTCGGGATCGAGGTCGTCGTGAACCTGGAAGTCGTCGGGCAGTTCTGCGCCCGGCGGGATGATCTTCACGTCGACGCCGATCGTGCCGAGCTTCATGACGGCGACGCCCTGGCCGTGGTCGACGACCTCGTCGGCGGGCTCGCCGTTGTGCTTGATGTAGCCGCGGTTGAACTTCTCGACGCGCGAGCGCGCGCCGGTGACCTTCCCGGAGAGGACGATCTCGGCGCCGAGTGCGCCAGCGTCCATGATCCGGTCGATCGTGGTGTGACCCGCTTTGCGGAAGTACCAGCCGCGCTCTAAGGCGTTGGCCAGTCGATCCGCGACGATGCGAGCGTTGAGGTCGGGTTCGTCGACCTCCTGGACGTCGATCTGCGGGTCGTCGAGGTCGAAGCGGTCTTCGAGTTCCGTCGTGACCTTCCGAATGTTCTCACCGCCCTTTCCGATCACCATACCGGGCTTTTCGGCCTTGAGGACGATCTGTGTCCCCATCGGCGTCTGGGCGACCTCCATGCCGCCGTAGCCGGCGCGACCGAGTTCGTCGGCGAAGAACTCGTCGATCTGTGAGCGGCGAAGCCCGTTCCGGATGAACTCGTGTTCGTCCGCCATCAGGCATCACCCTCCACAGCGTCTTCTGTCGCCGCCACGACGATCTCGACGTCGACCTGGGGCGTGTTCCAGGCCGTCGCTCGACCCATCGCACGGGGCTTTCGCCCCATCGACTCGCCGACCTTGTGGGCGGCGACGTGGGCGATCTCCATCGTCTCGCCGTCGAAGCCCTGGTGGGCCGCGTTGGCGGCGACGTTTTCCAGGAGATCGAGGAAGGCACCGCCCGCCTTCTCGGGGTACTTGCCCGCGTCCCAGCCGTCGACGTCCGAGCGATGCCCGGCGCCGGTGTTGTGGGACTTGAACGGGACCGAGCGATCGCCCGCGACGACGGCTTCCAGGTACTCCTGGGCCTCGCCGACGGACATGCCCTTGATCTCACGGGCGATCTCCTTGCTGTGCTTGTGGCTCATGTGACGCTCCCGGAGCATGGCTTTCGCCGTGGTGTCCGGATCCGCGTCGACCGAGTAGCTGATTCCCATGCGTGGATCACTTCAGTGGTACGAACTTCGAGGAGCGCGTTGCACCGATACCGGCCTGTCCGTGCTCGACGGACGTGCGGGTGAGCTGGAACTCGCCCAGGTAGTGGCCGATCATCTCGGGTTCGATGCGAACGCGGCCGAACTCCTGACCGTCGTAGACGGCGAAAGTGAGGTCGACGAACTCCGGCAGCACCGGCATGTTCCGCAGGTGCGTCCTGATCGGGTTACTCGCCGTCTCCTCTTCCGTCCGGTCCCGGGCTTTCTCGAGCAACTTCTCCTGCTCGACCGAGAGCCCGCGCTCGATACTTCGCCGCTTGCGTGCGGGTAGCAGTTCCGCGACCTCGTCGAGCTCCATCTCCTGCAGCTCGTCTAACGTGTAGCCGCGGTAGGTGAACTCACCCTCGCGGCCGGTTCGATACTCCTGACTCATTTGTTACCACCGCGGCCCGTTCGCCGCGACGAGATGTCGCCCACCTTCCGGCCCGGCGGGGCGTCCCGCGAGACGGACTTCGGGCGACCGGGATGCTGGCGACCGCCGCCACCGAACGGGTGGTCGACGGCGTTCATGGCGACACCACGAACGCGGGGCCACTTCGTCCCCCGTGCGCGCATCTTGTGGTACTTGTTCCCCGCCTTGACCATCGGTTTCTCCGTGCGGCCACCGCCGGCCACGACACCGATCGTCGCGCGACAGTTGGGGTCGAGGCGTTTGGTATCGCCGCTCGGCAACTGGACGACCGCCGCGTTGCGGTCGTGGGTGATCAGGTCCGCGTTGACGCCCGACGCGCGCGCGAACTTCCCACCGTCGCCGGGCTTGGCTTCGACGTTACAGATCGGAACGCCCTCCGGGATCTCCGCCAGCGGGAGCGTGTTCCCGGGCTTGATCTCCGCGGAGATGCCGATCTGGATCTCCTCGCCGACGGCGATGCCCTCCGGCGCGAGGACGAGGCGCTGGTCGCCGTCGTCGAATTCGACGGCCGCGACCGGTGCCGAGCGGGCCGGGTCGTGTTCGATGTCGACGACCGTGCCACTGACGACGTCGGCGTCCTCGAGCGTTCGGTGCTGGAGGTCGGCCTTGTACCGGTGCGACGGCGCACGGAACGTCGGTCCGCCGCGCCCGCGTCGCTGGCCCTGAATGCGTCGTCCCATGGTCAGAACACCCCGATTCGCGAGGCGACTTCCTGCGCGTCGTCGTCCTCGTCGAGCGTGACGGTTGCTTTCTTCGTCCCTTCCATCGTTACCTGCGTGTTGAGCTTGGTGACAGTGACGTCGAAACGGGACTCTACCTCCTCGCGGATCTCGGGCTTCGCCGCGTCGACGTCGACGATGAACTGGAGCTTGTTCTCGAAGTCCATGTCGTTCATCGCCTTCTCGGTCACGAGCGGGTAGTCGATGAGCGAACTCATCGCTCGCTCACCTCGGAGACTGCGGCTTCAGTCCAGACGGTGAGTCGGCCCGGGTGTCCGCCGGGTGCGAGGTCCTCCGCGTTGACCTCGGCTGCGGTCGCCACGTCGGCGCCGGCGAGGTTGCGGGCGGCCTTCGAGGGGCCCGCCTCGCTAGCGGTCACGAAGAGGATCGACTTCGGCTGCTTGTACTTGCGACCGCGAGCCTTCCCGCGACCGGCTCGGACGGAGCGACCCTCGTCGGCGCGCTCGACGTCGGCGTCGAGGCCGGCGGCCTCCAGGAAGGAGACGACATCGCGGGTCTTTTCTAAGTTCTCGAACTCGTCGTCGACGACCAGGGGAAGGTCGAGATCGTCGTCGAACTCGTGGCCGCGGTCGGCGACGAGTTCGGCGTCGGTGGTCGCCGCGACGGCACTGCGAGTAGCGAGCTTGCGTTCGTTCGTATTGATCGATTCTGTGTGGTCGGCCTCGGCCTTCGGCGGATGGGCCTTGCGTCCACCGACAGCCTGGGGAACGCGTCGCGCGCGTCCGCCTTGCTGTGGGACGTGGGCCATCCCCCGGCCGCTGCCGGGACTCTCCGCCGAGGTTCGCTTGCCGGCGAACTCGTCTGCGCCGTAGGCCTGGGTTCGGTTTGCCTGGGCGACGGTGACGGCACGGGTGATGAGGTCCGGGCGATACTCCGTCTCGAAGATCGCCGGGAGCTCGACCGAGCCCGCGTCGCCGCCGTCCAGGTCGTGTACTGTTGCCTCCATGGATTATCCCTGGTTCGATGCGGTGGAGACGAACCGGACCTCGGGATCGAGGCGCGGCTGGTCTCCGGGTCGGATCGCCGGGCGGAAGCGAACGAGTCGCTGCGATGGCCCGGGAAGCGAGCCCTTGATCAACGCGTGCGGGCCGTCGACCTCGCCGTAGTTGACGAAGCCGCCGTCGACCGTCGCGTCGGCGCCGTCGCCGATGGCGAGCAGGCGCTTGTTCAGTTCGGTGCGCTGGTGGTAGCCGGTCTGGCCCTGCTGGGGAACCGTCGAGCGAACGCGGCTCGGGTTCCACGGGCCGAGGTTACCGATGCGGCGTCGCCAGCCCTGGCGGGCGTGCTTGCCCTTTCGCTTCTGGACGCCCCAGCGCTTGACGGGGCCCTGGGTGCCCTTCCCTTTCGTGACGCCGCTCGAGTCGACGTACTCGCCGGCGCGGAACACGTCGTTCATGACGTGTTCGCCGCCGTCCTCCGAGAGCAGGTCGAGACCGAACTCGACCCGTTCGTCGACCGAACCGCCGCCGACTCGCGTCTCCATGACGTCGGGTTTGGTCTTCGGGACGGACGGGATGTCTCCCGGCATCGTGTACGTGATCGCGCGCACGTCGTCCACGCGACCCTCGTCGAGAGCGGCGGTGAACTCGTCCGCGGCGGTGTCACGGTCGTAATCGTCGCCCGGCAGGTCGAGCGTGCGCGAGAGCTCGTCGTCGAGCTCGTCCGCCCAGACCTCGGCGACCGGCTGCTGTCCGTATGGCGATTCCTCGTACGCTCGCAGAGCCGCGACGCGCATCGGCGGCGTCTCCACGATGGTGACCGGGACGGTCGTCTCCATCCCTTCGGTCGGCGAGTTGGCGGCGTCGTCGACCGTCACCACGTGGGTCATGCCGGCCTTGTAGCCCGCGAAGCCCTGTAGCGTCGGCTGTCCGTCGTCGTCCGGCCACGAGCGAAAGCGCGGGACCTCGCTGGTCGCCCGCTTGCGTGGGCCGAATCCGAGTGAGCCTTTGCGTGGTGCGTGTTTTTGTGGCATTCTATCACGCTCTCAGTGAGAGGCAGGCGAGGGTGGCGAACATCGCTTCCTCCGTTCGCACCACCTCGCTGCCCTGGTTCGGAACCGTGTTCAGCCAGAGGTCGAACCCCGGATCGGCGCTGGGTTCGACTCCGTCTGCCGCCCCGTCGTCCCCGATGGACGACGGGCCGACACGTGACTCCTCGATTCCGAGGATGTCCGGCAGCCCTCTCTCGGGCGCACCGAACACGACGGTCATGCCGTCGCGCTCGACGCGTCCGGCCAGTGTCTCGAGTCGCCCGGTGGTGAGCTGCTCACCGTACCGGGACGACGCGATGCGAACACCGGCGTCCTCACGGCCGAGTGCTGCGGAGAGGTCCGTCCGCTCGATCGACAGCCCCGGGAGGGGCACGTCTTCGAGTTTCGCCCGGACCGGTCGTCGCGAAGAGATCCTGACGGTCACGCGTTCCCCCTCGTCGACCACCATTTTCGGTGGGACGTTGAGGGAGATCGGGTGTTGCAGTCCGCAATTGACCCGGACGCGGCCTTCAGGTCCGACCTCGGTCACGATCCCTCGTCTTAACGACCCCGAACCGTTCGATCCGGAGCCGGTCTGTGTCGTGGCGCGGAGCGGCGGCAGGACGCCCGCGTACTCCAGTTCGTCCCGCTTGCCCCACGCCTCGGTTTTGAGGTAGGGGGGCGTCGCGGCGTACCGCAGCACGGTTTCTGCGAACCCGCCGTCGAATCGACCCGTCTCGCCGTCCCCGTCGGGGAAGACGATCAGGCGGTCGGCCCGGAAGATCGTCGCCGCGCGGGCGACGTATCCGAGTTTGCGAGTTGCCTCGCGTTTGTCCTCGGCTTCACGGGCGATCGACGACGGCACGAGTACGCTGACGGTCATGCCGTGGCGCTTCGGCGCCTCGTCACTAGACTGTAGCGATTCCTTGCGGACAGGATCTTAAAAGGGTGGCGAAACGATTCGGGGCTGTGACGCCCTGTCACCCCCGATAACGTGGGAGCCGGGGGCACAGTCAGGCGCGAGAGACTGACCGGCGCCGTGATCGGTCGAAGACGGACCGAAACCCGCCCGAGAGACGGAAGACCCGCGCCGGACCACGAACCGTGTCACGGCGTAGCGAATCGCCCGCCTTTCGCAACCCTTATACCCTCATCGGGGTGTACATGAGAGTGCAACAGGGCGCTGGTAGTGTAGTGGTATCACGTGACCTTGCCATGGTCACAACCTGGGTTCAAATCCCAGCCAGCGCACTTCTCTGAATTTCATCCCACGAGCGACCGCGCCAGCGTGTCGCGAGTTCGCGATGAATTCAGGAATGCGTTCTGGATTTGAATTACGGAAGACGCACGCTCACGAGCGAAGCGAGTGAGATCGTCTTCAGGTGGTTCAAATCCCAGCCAGCGCATTTCTACGGCGAACAACCTTTCCGAGCACCGCGAAGCGTGTGCTCGGAACCCGTGAGCCGTGAAATCGCTCTGGATTGAAAGAGACCAGTCGCAGCCCGGGAAGCGAAGGAACTGAGCGACCCGGAACGTCTGGGCGTGGTTCAAATCCCAGCCAGCGCATTTCTCTGAATTTCGTCTCACGTGCGACCGCGGTGGCCTGTCGCGAGTTCGCGGTGAATTCAGGACTGGGTTCTGGATTTGACGGAGGCCACTCGTAGCCCGGTCGCTCGACGGAACGGACACGCCTCCGCTTCTAAACTGACGGACGCTGCGGCGCCGGTACCAGGATTTCACCACTGCCCGCTGGCACGGCACAGTCGGTCACGTCCCCACTTTCGAGCGCAACCGTCTCTACTCGCTATCGATCGGCCGCGTAACGCGCGGAAACACCCGGATGGAAGCACCGGTGTACGTCCGAACGCCCGGGTCGATCCCGTTCGAAGGCGATGCAATCTTCTCAGGGAGACTCGGGTGACGGCCTCACACGACGCCATGGGAGATGTCGATTCGATACCAGTCGCCCTCGTACCGCACGTACCGCACCTGCGGGTGTTCTTCGTCGTCGGGCACGACGGGAGGTGCGAGGGACTGGACCTCCCGTTCGAGTTCGTCGGCCGCGGCCCGCCGTCGCTCGGCGGTCTCCTCGTCCACGTCGTCCAGTTCGTGATCGCAGATAGTCATCGATCCACCCGCGTCTTGCGTCTCTGAGAGGAGTTGGCGCACCTCATCGCTCGGATCGAACGCCGTCGACCCGCGACGCTCGAGCACGTGGTCGGCGAACGCTTCGACGTCGTCAGTGACCGGGTTCGCCGCGTATCGGTACCGCCGCGCATCGATCGATCCCTCGCCAAGACGTTCGATTCTGGCTACGTGGCCACCCGCCTCGATCGCCGACGCCTCGATGCCCGAGGCGAGCACCGAGTCCGCTTGATCGGACTCGTCGAGATACCCGGCGACGGACGAGACCGAGTAACGCCCGCGTATATTTTCCGGGGAGATAGCGTAGTCCACCGTTTCGCTGACGCGCCATCGATCGTGGCGGGGCAAGTCGGTGAACGCGATCGCGTCGTCCGCCAGCGCGTCGGCGTCCATCTCGCGGTCGCGGGAGAGTTCGTACTCGGGGCCGGAGACGCGTCCTTCCGCGATCGTCTCCGCAGCGATCTCGAAAAAGCTCCCGTCGTGTTCGACGTACGTTAGCCAGCCCAGCGGGTCGCGGTACAGCGTCTCGACCGTCGGCTCCTCGCCCGCGAGGACCCGATCTGCGAGCCGAGCCATCATCGCTGGCGCGTCGTCGACGTCGTCGGCCCCGTCGGCCGCGATCGCTTCCGCGTCGACCGGCTCGAACGAGACGGAGGTCGATGCTGTACACCCACCGGCCATGCAGCCGGCGAGTGCGCCGAGGGGCCCGACGGCAAGGCCGGCCAGGACGGCTCGCCGATTCATACATCCGGTTATTGTAATTCATTTAAATGCTTTGTGTGCGAGCCGCGAGCCGCCGCCTCCGCTACCGAACGGATACGTTCGTCTCGCCTCGACCGGTTCCGGTCTCGTGGCAAGGATGCTAACGCGACGGAGTACGAAGGACATTCCCAGACCACGAACGGTTCGCCGCGGCGCTGGGCCGATTCCCGGGTTCCATCCGAACGACGTCGTCTGGCACCACGGACTCAGAACGGGGTCGTCATCGAACGCGTCCGCAAAATAGGCTTCGTCGGAACTCGGGACCGATCCGCCGCCCGCACCCGACATCGGAGCGGTTCCAGCCCGGAACTGGCCGCAACGCACCCACGATCGCTGAGAGATGACGCCCCTGGTCCGGCCGCCTCTCGAAGGCGACGATCGGGAGTTATGCCGTCATTTCCCGGCCCTACCGATAGATTTCGGCAACCTGGGGCGGAACGAGCGAGCGAACGCGGACCGATCCGATGCCGGAACCGTCACACAAGCCGACTCGTGTCACAGCCGATTACCTTTTGTACCCGGATGGGGTAAGGGACGATGAGCGATCGCAGACCCGTAGCGCCAATGCAAACCGAAATTACCCGTAACTCCGATACGAGCGAGCTCACGTACGACGAGGCGAACGACCGCTTCGAGGTCGAGTACGATCCCGAGGGGAGCGCGACGCTTCTCACCACGATCGTCCACGGACTGACGGCGGTCGTCGACGTCGACGTCTCGCAGGGCGAGTTCTCCCTCTACGACAGCGTCGACCCCGACGCCCTCGAACGCATCTTCAGCCCGAAGGCCGACGGCGAGGAACGCACAGGCGGGCACGTGGCCTTTACCGCCCTCGAGTGCGAGGTCTACGTCTACGCGAACGGCGAGATCTACATCTACCCGCCGCCGCAGGTCGAACGGCCGAACTGACACGGGCGTGGGGAACGCGAGGCTGCCACCGAGTCTCGACAGTGAGGCCGACACGGCCCCGAGTTTCACCTGAACCTGCTGTTTTTAGGCCCGAGCGTTCGTACCGTCGCGTATGACCGTCATCGGATTTCTCAGTACCGCGCCCGCGACCGACGAGAGCATGGCCGAGGACGTGGCGGGAGCGATCGAGGCGATCGACGACACCGGGCTGACCTACGAGACGGGACCGATGGGAACGACGATCGAGGCCGACTCGATTGGTGAGTTGCTCGACGCGGTCGAGGCCGCTCACGAGTCGATCGACGCCGATCGCGTCAGCACGTTTCTCAAGGTCGACGACAAGCGGACGAGCGACGAATCCGCGAGTGAGAAAGTGGCCGCCGTCGAGGAACACCTCGGTCGCGACGCACGGAGCCAGGACCAGTAACGTCGATCACAGTCACGTTCCGCGACGACCGGCGGCTCGTCACTCGTTGGCCGACGCGGGACTGCTCGCAGAACCGCCGCCCAGGATCGTATCCAGGCCGACGGCGAGTACCACCGACAGACCGGCCCCGACGACTGCGAACCCGGCCATCGTCGCGAGGAACGTCGGCGTCGAGATATCGAGGACGACGCCACCGATCGCGATCGAGACAGCACCGAGGCCGAACTCGCCGAGGTAGGTGTAGCCGTAGGAGAGTCCGCGCGACTCCGGTGGCGTGTAGACGGCGACGGCCTCCTGGTAGAAGGGCTGGATCGCGAACAGGGTGAATCCGAAGATGGCGCTGAGGGCGATCACGGCCCCTAGGGCGGTGGGACCACCGCCGCCGAGCGAGAGAACCGGAACGTACGCGAGCGCGAGGACGGCAAGCACGGCGAAGAAGGAGAGCAAGCCGCGCGCTGGCGTGATGCGATCGGTGAGTCGACCGCCGACGTACTGGCCGACGATACCGACGACGAGTAACCCAACGTAGATGTAGTCACCTGGTTCGATCCCGCGGAGCGTCTGTCCGGGATCGAACCCGGCGAGGGCGTCGGATCCGTGCAGGATCTCCGGAAGGTAGGTCAACATCCCCCGGTAGAACAGCCCTTCGAACGTGACGATGACGAACACGAGGGCGAACGCGCTCGCGAAGAGCGTTCTGGAGTCGGTCAGCAAGTCCCCGAGCGAGAGTACCTCGTCGGCGTCAGCGTCCGTCTCGTCGTCGACCGCGGCGGTGGAGTCGAAGTCCGCGGTGAGTCCGTAGATCGCCGCGAGGACGCCCGGAACCGCGAGGACGAGCGCGGCACGTTGCCAGGGAAGTCCGACCGCCATGAGCGTCGCGGCGACGAACGGGCCGAGCGCGATGCCCGCGTTCCCGGCCATGCCGTGCCAGGCGAAGACGCGACCACGTTGCTCGACGCCGGTGCTGATGAGTGAGAGGCCCGCGGGGTGATAGATGCTGGCCGCGGCGCCCCAGCAGACGAGGCCGACCGCCACGCCGGCGAGCGAACCGGTGAGGCCGAGGATCACGAACGACGCGCTCATCCCCGCCAGGCAGGCGACGACGAGTGTCTTCGGCCCGAATCGATCGGCGAGGATGCCCGCCGGGAGCGCACCGATCCCGAACGGGGCGTAACCGAGCGCGACGACGAGGCCGACGAGCACGTTCGAGACGTCGAACTCCGCGAGCCAGACGACCAGGAAGATCGGAACAGACGTCTCGAACCAGTGGACGAGTCCGTGACCCGTCATCGCGAATCCGGCGATGGCGCGGTCGTTTGCGGAGAGTGCCATGGAGCGTTCTCGGCTATACGGGGCCGTCGCGGCTACTTATCGCCTTGGAAACCGGCGGGACGAGCGCGAGACGATACTCGGGGGCGACACGAGACTGGGGACGGGGAGCCGAGCACCCGTCGATACACGACCGCCGGACCCACTCCGAGCACCCGTCGATACACGACCGCCGGACCCACCCCCCGATCACTCGTCGGCGGCGGATGGCTCGGCAGCCGGGTCGTGTTTCTCGTACCACTCGAGCACCTCGGTGAGGCGGTGAATCGCCCGGTCCGGATCGCCGACGTTGTGGTGTTCATCGGGGTAGACGATCAGTTTCGCGTCGACGCCCTGCTTGCGCGCGGCGACGTAGAGCTGTTCCGACTGTGTCGGCGGGCACCGCCAGTCCTGCCCGCCCGCGGTGATGAGAAGCGGCGTGTCGAGGTCGCCAACGTCCCGCAACGCGGACGCCTCGTCGTAGGCGTCCGGCTCCTCCCACGGGAGTCCGAACTCCGCTTCGAACCAGGTGTGACTGTCCGCCGTCCCGTACGACGACATCAGATCGTAGATGCCGTGCTCCGGCGCAGCGGCGGTAAATATGTCAGTCCGCGTGACGAGATACCCCTGCGAGATACCCCCGTAGGAGAAACCGTAGCCGAAGACGCGGTCCGGGTCGACCCAGCCGCGATCCACCAGTGTGTCGACGCCGGCGACGACGTCTTCGACCTCAGTCGTTCCCCACTCTCCGTAGAGTTCGGCTGCGAACGCTTCGCCCCGCGAGGTCCCGCCACGGTAGTTCGGCCGGAGGACGACGTACCCCCGACTCGTCAACGCCGCGTGGGCAAAGCTGAAAACCGGTTCGTCGTACGACAGCGGCCCGCCATGAATCGCGACGACGAGCGGGTGGTCCCCCGATTCCGGGTCGACGTCGGAATCGTGATAGCAGATGCCGTCGATCGTCCAGCCGTCCGACTCCCACTCGATGCGACGCACCTCCGGCATAGAGAACTCCTCGCGGAGGGCGGCGTTGAGGTCGGTGAGTCGAACGAGAGATTCCGGTTCGACACCGTAGTCATCGCCGGTTTTCTCCGGGTCGGAGAGGTCCGAGACGTCGATCGCGTACAGATCCAGACCGTCCCGCGGGTCGGAGAAGACGATCGCAGCGGTTTCGCCGTCGTCCGCCACGTCGACGTGCGTCAGCGCACGACCCGCCCCCTGCGCGCTGAAACATCGGGTGGCCCCTTCGGCAGCCGTCGCCCGGACGAGTCGTGTTCGCGAATCGTCGCCGACCAGCGTGTACAGCGTCTCGTCGACCCACTGCTGGCTCGCCGTCCGGGCGATCGTCCGGTCCAGGTTTCCGGTCAGCGTGGTGATCGACTCCCCGTCGAACAGGACGGCGTCGCTCGGTACGTACGTATCCTCCGGGTGACTCCGGAAGAACGAGAGGGAGCCGTCCTCGCGCCAGTTCGGTTGCGCGTTCGCGTATTCGCCGTCGGTGACGCAGGTGCACTCGGCGCCGTCGGGTTCGATCGTGAAGACGTCACGCTGCATCGTGTCGTCCGGGCGCTCCTGTCGGCACGACGAGAACGCGATTTTCCCGGTCGGTCCCCAGGCGGGTTCGAGACCAAATAGATCGGCGAACGCGCCGGCTGCGTACGCGTCGTCGAGGCGTTCTGTACTCCCGTCCGCGAGGTCGACGACGAAGAGGTACGACGTCACGTCGTCCGTCCAGCCGACGCCGTCGAGTTTGTGCTGGAGGCGGGTGGTCTCGATCGGTCCGCCCGCCTGTCGCTGCGCTATGTACTCGCGTTCCGGATCTGTCGGGTCACGAGCCCCGATCACGAGTCGGTCGCCGTCGGGCGACCAGTCGAACTCCTGGACGCCCTCCTGGCGGTCGGTGACCTGTCGCGGGTCGCCACCCATCGTGAGATCGAACAACCAGACCTGCTGGGTTGGTTCGTCGGACTCGTCCCCCTTCCCGTCGTCGGTCGAGTTCGTGTTGTCGGCGCCGGTGTCCTCGGTACCCCCGTCCTCGCATTCGTCGTCTCCATCGGCTTCCGCCGGCCGGTCCTGCCACCCGACGCGGCGCTCGGCGGGTACGTCCCGGCTGCCGAGAAACGCCAGCCGATCGCCGTCCGGTCCCCAGGCGGGTTCGGAGGCGGATCCGAACTGCGTGAGCCGGTGTGGTTCTCGCGTCCCGTCGGTGGGGACGACGAACAGCGAGGAGACCGCCTCGTCCGTCGACTGGTCGTACTCCGTCGCGACGAACGCGACCCGATGGCCGGACGGCGAGATAGCCACCTCGGTGAGTTCGGTCAGGTCGTAGTAGGCATCGAGCGGTAGTTCGGTCATTGTCAGTGACTCCCATTCCCGATTAAAGTAGATTTGGATGGCCCCGGTAAGTAACCGGAAATCGGATTCGCCACCGGCCCCGGGGATCGGAGCGGGCGGCGTCGGATGCGATCTTCAGGCGACGTCGAGCGCGTCCCGCTGGACGCCCGCGAGCGTCTCCAGCGCGTCGGCTTCGAGAAGGTGACACTCGCCAGGGATCACGAGCAGGTGGAGCGGCTCGCCGAAGTCGCGCTCGGCGAGGTCGCGAAGCGCTCCGCCCTCGACGAGTGGATCGGGAGAGCCGGCGCGCGCGACCACCACGGCGCCGAGATCCGGGTACGTCGACGACAGGAGCTCGGCGGCGACGTCCGCGGACATGTACTCGCCCTCCGCCGCCTTGATGTCGAGGAAGACCAGCGTGTGGAGGCCGCGCTCGCGGTTGTCGTCGATCGTGTTCGTGACGCTCGCCGGGAGGCCGTCGGCCCCGTGCGCCCAGGGGAACGGGAGCGTCGTCGAGGGGCCGAACCGGTAGTTCTGCAATCCGGTGAGCCCGCTCGCGGCGGTCTGGGCGGTCACGCCGTGGACGACTCGCGTGTCGATTCCGCGGTCGGCCGCCCGCAGCCGAAGGTCGACGTGCGTCGTCGCGATCATGGTGTCGCCGGGAGTGCAGAAGACTGCGTCGCCGGTGGCGGCCGCGTCGAGGATGGGCGCCGGGTCCTGCTCGACACCTGCGCGGTCGCGGACCTCGATCTCGACATCGTGGTGATCGGCGAGGTCCGCGACGGTCGTCCCGATCAGTTCGCTGGTGTACCGTTCGAGGAAGACACGGTCGGCGCCGCGGATCGCCTCGCGTCCCTCGACGGTGATCGAGCGCTCGTCGTAGAGGCCGAGGCCGACGAATGTGAGCATACCCGACCGTGGCCGCGAAGCGTCTTAGGCGAACGGATCCGTCGCCGCTGTCCAGGTTGTCAGTTCATCCCACACCCCGCCCGTCTCAGCCCTCGCAGATCGCCTCGAGTTCGACCTCCACGAGGTGCTCGGGGTCGATCAGACGCTCGACCTGCACCATCGTCGCCGCCGGGCGAACCTCGTCGAAGACGTCGGCGTGTGCGGCGCCGATCTCCGGCCAGTCGTCGACGTCGGTGACGTACAGCCGCGTCCTGACCACGTCGTCGACCGACGCGTTCGCCTCGCGGAGCGCTCCGACAGCGAGTTCGAGCGCGTATCGCGTCTGCTCGCGCGGGTCGTCCACGCCGACCACGTCGCCGTCCTCGTCCGTCGCGGTGGTCCCCGAGACGTGGACGGTATCCCCGACGCGAACCGCCCGAGAATAGCCGACCGCGTCCTCCCACTCCGTGCCGCTCGAAACCAGCTGGCGCTCCTGGGACATGTGAGTGGACTGTTCGAAGTGTGTGGAATACCTGTCGATTTCGAGAGCGGTGTCCGGTGTACGCTGCGCGTCGAGAGACGCTCGGCCGCCACTGCGTCGACAGTCGCGATCGGCGGGCGCGAAAATACGACCCGTGGTCGGCGTTCGACTACGCCGACACCATGTCGCGGCAGGCGTCGGCGCAGGTCCGGAGTGTGTCAGCACAGACCTGACAGTGTTCGTGGTCGTGACGCTCGCACTCGTCCGCGCACTCTTCGGCGGCAGCGATGACGAGCTCCGAGAGGTCGACGCTGTACCCGGAGTTTCGCGACACGAACCGCGCGTTCATCGACGTCAGGTCGGCGACGTCTCGACACAGGCGGATGCAGCGGGCCATCTCCTCGCCCATCCCGATGCACTCGTCGGCGCACCACTCGCATGCCTGGGACGCTTCCGAGCAACTGTCGATGCACCGTTCCATTCGCTCATCGTCGGCGACGTGTTTTATCTCTTGTACTGCCATCGTCGGTCACTCCACCGGCGGACCCCCTAATGGGCTCCGTGGCGTGTGCAACGGAGCCCCGATTCGCCGAGCGTCCTGGACCCATGGTGGTAACGCGAGTACGAGCGCCAAACCACCCACTCGTCCAACATGAAATATCGCCCCCTCCGGAGCGCCTGGCCGCTGTCGGAGTCAGCACTTGCGGCTGGCGAGACTTCCACAGCCGGCCAGGGAACCGACACCAGCCGACTTCAACGAGTTCAAAAGCCGATGTGGGAGGTCGACGATGGCAGGTCGTCGTCGACGTCGTCCGCGGGCGAGGTGTCCGCGTCCGCGATCCCACCCTCGTTGGCGACCGTGACGCTTCGGTCCGAGAGGTAGACGTCGCCGTCGTCGACGGTGGTCTCGACCGGAACGAGCCGCGTCCCCGCGGCCTCGCCGTTGTCGCAGTCGCCCGCACAGGAGTCGAACGTCGAGCCGTGGCGCGGGCAGACGATCTCCCCGTTTCGCATCGCCGCGCCGCGGCCGACGTCCAGGCGCTGGGCCTCGTGCGGACAGCGGTTGATCCAGCCCTCGACACCGTCCTCGCAGGGGACCAGGATGACCTCGTCGAGTTCGCCGTAGGCGTCGCGGACTGTGAATAGCCACGATCCCGCCTCCTTGACGGTCTCGACCGTCGTCAGGTGCGTCCCGTCGGTCATGGGAACGGGTTTCGTTCGACGCGGTAAAACTCCCGTGACTCCCGTCAACGCGGGCCCGGCCCGGTCGATCGGACCTGCTGGGCCGGCTTCGGTCGGGGTGATACCGACACACACATCGCTACCGGCCGAAGCGATACCGTTAGGGACGCCCGCACGCGAGGGATGTGCATGGAAGTGCCGTGCGTCCGGGTGCGACGCGAGGAGGGCGAGGCAACGCGCCGGCGACTCGCCAAGGACGACCTCGTGGCGGACGCGTTTCAGATCACCCACGAGGACAGCTGGCTGTACATTCCTGTCGCGGACACGACGGCGGTCCCGGAGGACCTCCGGGTGGTCAACCGCGAGGCGCCCGAACGTGAGACGCAGACGACGCCCGCCGACCTGCTGGGGTTCGAACCCTCCTACGAACGACTCGGGCGGGCGGTCATTCTGGACGAGGACGACGCCGACCGGGCACGCGAGATCGCCGACGCCATCGTCGCCTCCGACCTGCCGGTCGACGTCGTGCTGAACAAGGCCTCGAAAGTGAAAGGTCAAACGCGCGTGCGCGACTGGACGGTGCTCGCCGAGTCGAACGACCCGACCGGCGAGAGCGTGAGAAGCGACGACACGCCGAGTACCGAGGTCGTCCACCGCGAGTACGACCACGCGTTCGCGCTGGACATCGACACGGTGTACTTCTCGCCCCGCCTCGCGACCGAACGCCACCGCGTGGCCGAGCAGGTCGCGGCGGGCGAGCGCGTCTTCGACATGTTCGCCGGCGTGGGCCCGTACGTGATCCCGATGGCCGCCCGCGGCGCGGAGGTCGTCGGCGTCGACGTCAACCCGCGCGCAATCGAGTACCTCCAGGAGAACGCCGAGCGCAACGACGTAACGGAGCGGGTGACCGCGGTCGACGACGACGTGCGCGAGGTCGCCGGCGAGTACGCCGACTGGGCCGACCGGATCGTGATGAACCTGCCCCACAGCGCGGACGAGTTCCTCGACACCGCCGTCGCCGTCGCGGGCGACGACTGCACGATCCACTACTACGACATCCAGCACGAGGACGACCCGTTCGGACCCGGCGAGCGTGCGATCCGCGCCGCCGCCGAACCCGAGTACGACGTCGCCGTCGAGACCCGCCGCGAGGTCAGATCCTACGCACCCCACGAGCTCAACGTCTGTCTCGACGTTCGCCTCACCCGGTGACGTCGCCGCGTCGATTCGCAATCCTTATGGCTGGCATCGGCCCTACCAAAGAGTGAACGCGGACCACCCGGGACACACTCGACGTGTCCGCGGGCGGACCGCACGCGCCGGTGTAGCTCAGACTGGCAGAGCGAATCCTTCGTAAGGATTAGGTCGAGGGTTCAAATCCCTCCACCGGCTTAAGGTCGGCTTCGCCTCCCTTGTGAACGTATTTGACCGTTAGAGGCGCTCATACTTCAACATTCCTCTCAAGCACCCGCTTTCGAAGGGCATTTGATTCGGTCTCACCACCCCGGTTTGCCGGAAACATTTGATTCGTTCAGGGAGACGTGGCCCTGACCGCTTGCGGTTTTGAAAAAGGAGTTCGTTTGCGGCGAGAAGGGCGAGCCAGCATTCTTGCCTATGTAGTCTTCCCAATAAGGGTAGGTTTTGACACCACTTCCAGACCGTCACCGGTGAGAGCGTAACCCGGCTCGCAAAATTCCGGAGGTTTTCCGCGTGCGAATGGGCGACGGGGTTATCTCAGAGCGGCCAGAAGGGAGCGTGTGCCTCTGGCCCTTCGGCTGTATGATTCCGATGGTGCGGAAATTGCGAAGGTGACTGCGGACCCCTACGAGTTCGAGATTACCCATCCAGACGCCGGCTGGGACGGCCTCCGTCATTCACTCTCGGTCAAGGCGGACGGAGTCGAGCAGTTGCCGGGCGAGTCTGTAACTGTGGATGGAGTAACGTTACCCCATGAACGATTTGCCTTCCACGAGAGGAACCCGAAAAATCACTTGGAGTACGTCCGAGAAAACGTGCAATATCATTCTGACGTGGGTTCGGTGTCGCTGATTGATGAATGACCTGCAGACAGACGCTTTCCATCTCGCATAATTCAGAAAATCTGTAGATAATTTTCGATGATTTCACGCTCATCCTCAGAAAGGTCAAACAAGTCGTATACTAAGTGGTCTATTTCCGCCTCAAGTTCATCAATATTGGATTCCTGCAGGGTCTCATCATCTTCCTCTAACTCAGCGAGAAGTGCTATCACGTCCTCGGTACGGCGCGGTATTGGTATCGAAACCTCCTCCCCGCTCTCAACGTCTAACCCGTTGACTGCCTCATAGACGTATTTTGCCCGTTCCTCGCTGTCAATTTGAGGCGCGGTAATAGCATCTGTTCTACCTGCTTTAATTGCGTACAACCCGTCAGTTCGCTTCTGAATAGTTGCCTCCACCGGACGACGCTGAGTTTGCCATTCGTAAGTGATATACTCCACTTCACCTGGGACAGAACCAATGTATGAATCAGGGAAATTGCTAACGGTCCGGTCGAGCGATTCCAGATTCAATATCTGTTCGACGACTTCGTCGATTTCTGAACTTGGTTCCGGAAGTGGAACAGATTCGATATATTGTGTCTTATACCGATAGTACCTGTCATTTAAGAAGGGACTTTCCTGTTTTATTGTGAATTCTGCGACCGAGCTATTCAGGAGACCGAGAATCTCATTTTCTGTATACGGTTGCTCAATTGAGAAGGTGAGAACGTAGTCAGTATTCTTGAAACAATCGTATGTGTTTGTATGCGAGAAGTGATTTTCCGTCGCCATATCTGGCACGGCTATTTTGAAATCACCCTCGAATACGGATTTGGGACGTGGACCATCATATTCATAAATATCCTTTCCACCAGTTTCTACACAGTACCGGTCTTTTAGTTGACCTTTGTATCTCTCCAAATGAGCTTTAATGTTCGGATATTCTGATACACCAATGTATTCTTCATTGTCATTGTAAGGATAGATTGCCAATTCTCCATCCCATTCAACTTGCCAGCGTCGAGTATACTTACCCTTGATAATTGGGTAGAGTAAGTCATCCTCCAAGTCACGTTCTTCAGCATACTCGGGTGTTACAATAAATGCGTCATCAGCGTTTGATGCGACACCGCTTCGAATGCCCAGACAGGCTTCTTCTACGGTTGTTTCAGCAATCCTATCAAGCTTCTCAACCAATGCGCGTGCAGGTTTCGGCGTGAACGCCCAAATTTCTTCGTTCAAATCTTCTGTCGGAAAGTCCGAGACTTCCAATGATTCTGTGAGAACATCCTGTCCAAAGTAGTCTTCAACTGTTTCAAGTGGATTCTCTATTTGTTTGTGGAGTTTCGCATATGGGACCTGAGACTGACTTCTATTCCGGTCTATGAAGAAGATACAAGGATAATTCACAGCATCATCAAACACCCCAGTATCGCCAAAGTCGATATATTTAGCAAGGGAATATTCTGAAGTGATTAATCTCCTTATCTCTTGCCCGTACTTTGAGCGGGCAAACTTATTCGACGTAATATATCCTAATACTCCATCTTCCGCGAGGAGATTCAATCCCCTTTCAATAAATAGCACGTAAAGGTCAAATCTTCCATATGCGGAATCATAGAGACTACGATAGTACTCCTGACTTGCATCTGGGATGTGTTTGATATTTACATAAGGGGGATTTCCAACGACATACTCATAGTCCATATAGTTCTTAACCACGAGCGCAAGGACGCTGTCCTCGAACATCTTGAATAGCCGCCCATCGTTGTGTTCTTCTTTAAGATAACGAACCGTCTCCAGAATATCGTCAACATAGGGCGCGAAGAATTCACCAACGCCCTCATATTCTCGTATGGTGTACCTGTGAATGGCTTGCTCAAGGCCACCGCCATATTCCCACAATCCCTCACTCATATGCCACTTTACTACGTCAAGAACGCCCTGTAAGGCCGCGAAGTATTCCCCGAAATTGCTCACGCCCGTTTCTAACTGAATTGTGTCGAACAGCGGCATCCGAACCCGCCGAACCAGAAAATCCGTGTTACCCTCGGTTTCCTCGTGTTCTTTGGCTTCGACCGGAAGGGGGACCGGAATCAACACGTCTTGATTATCTTCAGTTAGTGAGTCGAACGTCATCTGGCGCTGTCCTGACTCGCCAATATCCTGACCAGTGCTCTCTCGCTCGTTACGTAGTGTATCTGTGCGGAATATCGGAAGACGGCGAATCGTAAACTCTGGATTATTCCGTTTAGCTTCTCGATATTCGGGAAGAATCTCAGTCATGAACCTAATTTGAGCCATTAATACAGCGAAGGGATGTATGTCGAGACCGACTATATGAGGGCGGGAACAGAGGCGTTTCAAGTGCTGTTCCCAATCAGGGTCATCATCAAATCGCCGCACGTCTTCCAGGTAGCGCCGAACGGCCTCGACAAGGAAGGTACCAGACCCACAGGAGGGGTCAATAAGCCGTTCATTCGAGACTCCCGTATCGTATCCCACTCCGTCCATGATGTACTCGATGACTGGTTGAGGAGTGTAAAACTCTCCAAGTGCTTTCCGGGTCTCCGGGTCAAAGTATCGCTGATAGAGGTCGCCAAGTGGGTCGCCTTCGACTGCGGAGAAATCGAATTTGAGTACAGAAAAGAATGTGTGGGCAACTGCTCGGCTGAAACGCTCACGGGTTGCACGAAGCTCTTGGACAGATTCAGTTACGTCTACGGTATCGTCACGCCCAGCGGCTACGTCCCGAAACTGATTTACCGGATTGTCGTGGATTCGGCTTAGCTGTTCCTCATACCCACTCCGCCACCAAATGAAAATGTCGTCCTCAAATAGACTTTCAACGAGCTGGTCCTGCATGACCTCCATCATTCCATTTGCGGCGACTGGGTAAGCATCAAGATTGATTTCGTCACTGAATCCTTGAAGACCTGTAACGTACTGTCTTAGACCTTCGTCAGAGGGGAAGAAATCGTGGTCGTCTGTCGCCTTAGCGAGAAGTAGTCGGGCGAGAAGGGCGTGCCCTGACTCTAAGCAGAACATGAAGTCCATTAGAGATTGTTTGTCATTGATGAATGGCTCCCACGAATCTGGTACTTCATCGGGTTCGCTGGCGTAACTGGCTTCCCAGAAGTCGTAAGCCCCCTTGACGAACTTGGCTTCCCGTTCGTCCCGAAGCTCGTGAAGGAGGTCCATTTGGGCGGTTACGAGGTCGGCAAATGGGCTTCCCTCCTCCAATCGGAAAGTGTCGAAGAAGTGTTCTTGTCCGAGTTCGCTATCGAGTGGGACCGGGTCAAGCCGTTCTAAAAAGTCATTGACGCTTTCAGGATTGGTAATATCCCATTCGGGATTGCTAAGTGCTCCCTTTAGGTCTCGGGCTTTAGCATCGTCCACTTCAGAGAGGGAAACAGCAAGAAGGGCGTCCTCACTCTCTCGCCGGTATAGCCGAAGTTCCTCGCCGTTAGTTAAGACGCCGTAATCGGCCTTGAGTGCCTCAACGTAGTGGAAGAGTTGGTCTGTATGAGGGGAAAGGTCTCGTCCGGAAGTTTTGAACTCATATACGGCGGTGACGGATTCGTTGGCATCAAGGGTCACATAGTCCGGACGGCGGTTATCAGAGAGGGACCACTCGCTACGGAGGTCGTGACCAGCCCCCTGGTAACCAAGTGCGGCGTAGAACCCTTCATTAAGAAATGCATTTTCAACATCTTTTTCACTCATGTCCTCGGCAATACGGTTGCCGATTCCGCGAAGAATATCACCAAATCCGTCGGCATCAGTCATGCATTACTGGATACAACGGGGGATTAAAAAGCTCCTGACAGAAGTCCCTGTTCTCGGGCTATTGGTTGCTACTGCTCGCGAGAATAGTTAGATACCTAATTAAGCAAACTATTTTCGAAGGACATATCGACCTTATCCAAATGCATAAACCATCGGCCCACCTCAAAGTAATAATTCGTAAATACGGCACTAACAAATATAAGGAAGATAATATCGATACACTCAGCAGGCCACAATAAATATAGAACCGCATTACTAATAGTTACCTATCTATCATGGTTTTCACTTCCACTTCGGTCACGGAACGCTTTATAGTAAGCAAACATAACGGTTATACACGATGGGGAGTAAGAGTAATCACACCTTAGATATTCGGTTCTGGGATGTTGAACATGGTAGCGCCGCCTATATGAGGGCACGCACAAAGGACGTTGTAATTGACTGTGGTGCTAACGATGATTGGTCTCCACTCAGATGGATAAATGATAGCCGCTTCGGAGTGAACAACATCGACTATCTAATTATCAGCCACCCTCACCACGACCACATTGAGGACCTCGACGTAATGAAGGAACTGGGCCTGGCACCCAGTATGCTTCAGAGGCCAAAATCGGCCACGGAGTTAGTTGGGGAAGGACTGGAAATGGCGCAAGAGAATGGTGACACAGAGTACATCGAGGACGCCGAGTACTATCTTAATAGACTTGACGAATACGACGGCGACCCTGATACCTATCCCTCGGACCCTTCCTGGGCACTTGATGAACAAAATCTTAGTAAGGTTCGGGCTGATGGCGGTATCCCAGATAGGGGTGTAACCTTTCACACCTTTGGAACAAGCGATTCGGACCTCGGTAGCACCCGATTCAAGAAACTAAATAACCTTAGCAGGGTGACTGTGGTCAACTCGTTCGGCTTCCAATACGTAACGATGGGCGACCTCATGCCGAAAGGAATTGAAGAATTAAAAGACAACGACTCGGCCATGAGTGCAATAGCGGATTCTGAGGTGTTGGTTGCGCCCCATCATGGCCGGGACAGCAGTTACGATGATGAACTCGTTGAGCATATCAATCCTGACTTGGTGTTAGTTTCAGATGAGGGCGACCCTAAAAACCCTGCTACAACAGACTACTATAGTCACGCGACAGGGGTACCTGTAGAACATGAGGACACAGGTAATATGGAAACCAGATACGTCCTTACCACCCGCAATGATGGTCGCATCCGGATTCAAGCCTCAAATCCAGATACATGGGTGGTCTCCGTCTTTGGACGAGACTACGCTTCCCAGAAAGCAGATACCAAGCGGTATGACCGATTGGTGTGAAAGGGAGCTTTAATGTCTGTTGCACGTAGCTTCCGGGCGCTCGAACTCTACGATGTTCTGGTAAGTCTTGTTCCTGGAGCAGTTCTGCTCCTGGCTATTACTACCATTTACCAGGTTGAGAATTACGTGCAAATCACGACGAGTGCATTTTCCGCAGGTGTTTTCCTCGTGGCATCCCTGGTTCTGGGTCACGTAGTCCAAGCTATAGCCAGTAGTCTTGACGGTACTCCAACTATTTTTGGTGATGTAGTTCGCGCGTCAAAAGGAGAGGACGTGGATAATGTAGATATAGCCATTACTCATGTCGAAGAGAGTCTGTGGCCACTCCTACGGCGAAAATTTGCTCTGCCCCCGGACTTCGAAGACTACGGCCATATGTTCAGATTGCTTCTGAGCTACATCGAAACAACACCCGCTACTCGTGCCCTCCGTTTTCAGGCTCTCCACTCGTTCCACCGGAGTATGTGGGCAGTCTGGTTTCCTGTGATTGCTCTCTCGCTTCTTGGGGCCGTCCTGAAGTACCATGGTCTGGGCATGGTTCGGTCTTGGCCCATTCTCGGACTAACGATTCTTAGCAGTATAGTCGGAGTGCTGGTATTTAATTCCCGAAAAAAGAAGTTCAATAGGCGGTTCATCCAATACGCTATAGCAGATTTTTACTCAGACCAAGTTTGCGAAATTCGGTTTAGTGGCGATAAACGGACTGGTTCGTAATTGATGCCTCGGTCGATTTGTTTGATTACGCTGAGAACCAGTAGGGTACAAAGGTAATATAATGAACGCTCCTGATTAGCTTTCACTAACTACTGTCCCCTTGTGAACGGGAGAGAAGGATTGTCCGAAGCCTTTAGCGACCAAGCATCTCCCAGACCCTGCCTACCCCTTTCCCTAAGCCGTACAGAGCAACAGGAACGGCCAGAAGGGCGACCCCTATCCAAACCATGCCCCAGCCCGTATCTACCCTCCCGAGGGCATACACGGCCCACAGTCCCGCTCCAACGGAGAACAGGCCAGCCACGACGAATATCCCGAGAGCGATTACACCCGCACCGATAGCAATCCATTCAACCGGGAGACGGCTCTCCACCATCAGAACTCACCGTCTCGGTAGCACGGCCAGCAAGGGAGGCCCGACAGGAAAGCACAGTCGCAGTCGTCATCCGTCTCTACTGGCTTCCCACCGTCTGCTCGGATGGTATCGGCTCGCTCCTCGCTTCCGGTCGAACGGTTACGAGAGGTCGATTCGTACTCGATAGCGGCGTTCAGTACCGTCGGACCGCCGATGGTCGCCAGCGCTACCTTGTGCTTACAGTCGTACTCCTCCTGATACTCGTCGGCAGGACATTCGCAATCGACGGGAACGGCCAGCCCGTCGCGCTCCTCAACGCCGACCGTGTATGAGTGGTCGCCCTTCTCGAAGCCGTAACTGGCGTTGGTGACTTCTACGAGGTACGGGTCGGTCACGGTGAACTCCCACGCTTCCCACGTCACGCGCTTCGACGTAGCAGGTCCGAAGTTCAAGTGGTCAACGGCACTCTTTTGTCTTCCGCGATTGTTGGCTTGCATTGGCTTTCTCCTATCAGAGAAGCCGGTTCGGGTGTTCCAGCACCCGGACATTCCAATGTCCCGAGGAACCAGTTCTTCTCACCTTTGCCTACGAAGGAAGAGGATATAAGGCCGTCGGTAGCCTTCGAAGGCAATGGATAAACCTACGCGGCGAGAAGGCGAGCGTATGGACGATGACGACCGCGACCGAAACGACCAGGGCCGCTATACAGAGACGGTCCGGCCTGATGACGCCCTCGCGGTGTTCACCGACCACGAACCACGGACGACCAACGAGGTCGCGGACGCCCTCGACGTGTCGCGCCGGACTGCGCTGAACAAAGTAACCGAGTTGGTTGAGCGGGGAGACCTCCGGCGGAAGAAAGTCGGCGGGCGGGCAGTCGTCTTCTGGAAGCCTGCTTCTAAGGAGTAGGCCGAATTTTGACACCGGCCTAACGCAACCACCAAAGCACTTGTAACTTGCATGACTATTCGGAGTTGATAGCCCGCATAGAAGGCCCCTTCTTGACTTTGAAATCAGACGACGGCACTACGATAGAGTTAAGCGGTGTGGTGAGAGAAGTATGGGGGAGTGTTCTCCATAGACTGGCGGTCTGTGTAAAGTCTTAGAGACTTCCCCGGATTCTCAATGAAAACTGTAGATGCACCTACCTACGGGAGTCTCGAACAGGCAGACACCAACAATGCAACAATCATCTGGTGGCACGAGAAAACAGAACATTACGACCCGGACGATACATGGGACGATGACCGGTTTCCGCGCCGCTACGAAGATTGGTACCAAGACAAAGACCTGACTAACAATGGCTACAAGAACTTCGGTTGGTGGAACAAGCCGTTCTACAACTGGCTTGAGAACGACCGGCTAATACAGGCCTGTTCCTCTCAATTGCCCCTCACCCAGCGAGAACGCGCCCATGCAAAAGGGTTGTTTCATCGGCTCTCGGGGAGGAAGTTCGGGACGTACAAGGAGACCTTCGCTGTTGTCACTTGTCTGTACGTGGTTGAGACCTCAGAGACCGACCGACGGCGCGGACACCCGAATGTCCCTGAGGAGGAAAAGCCGACTGAGTTCCGACTGGAGGACGTGAGTCAACGGTTTGGTGTCTCCGTGAAATGGATACGGAAGGCATATGCTCGGATTGAGCGATGGGTTCGGCGTGGAGACCTTCGCTATTACCCCGAGTTTGACAAGTATAATGAAGAGTTCCCGCTGGAATATGAACACCGGGTCACGGAACTTTTCATTCAGCACATGGAGGGGTGAGGTTAGGGGGTGGTATATAAAGGGTTGACCATTAACTGTAGTGAAGCAGTTCGGGTTCTGGGGCCGATGAGACTCTATCGGAAAACCCAATGCCAGTAGAGCGGCCACCTCCTCCAAGTGTCCCAAACCCTTCGGGTCAGAGGGGCGACTTGATAGGACGGTGGCCTTCTCGCTGAATCGGGAGGACCCAATTTGGCAAGAAGGGGTTGTCTCCTTCCTGCGTCCTATGCGAAGCAACCGGCTCGTGTAGTGGTACCTATTGGTCGATTCTCGGATTATCGGCATATTGAAAACCGGCCCTATGGGAGATAACGGATAGTGATATTTTGAGTAGAGGAAAACCGACTGGAATCATGGAGAGTCCAACCGTTCCCGCTTTCAGCACATTTGGGACTTAGGAATCGGACTGAAATACCCAACATCAACCTTCCCCTATCCAAGTCAGTCTAAGTCAACTTCAGTCAGAGTAAGACATATTAGTCAGTGGGTGCAAGTGTGGGGTGGAGGAAGTCAGAGATGACAAACGAATCCGACGAAAATCCGAACCGTGACGACCTCGAAGAGCAGTTGAAAAAACTCTCCCCCGAGGAACGACGAAAGTTACTCGAAGATGTGGAACGGGACGATGAACTACCGATACTGCGGTGGTCCTCGAACCCCGAGGCAGTCAAGGCCGCATTCAACTTTGTTGAGAGTGAGGAAACGGTGACCTTTGAGGAGTTACGAGCCTACCTCCAGAGTGAGGGTCACATTGACGCGGAGGAAGGTTCGTACAACTTCGGTATCGTGGAAACAGATGAGGGGGCGTTCTTTAACACTACAGGTGACCGTGACCCGGACACCGAAATATCTCTGACTGATACCGGTCGGGAGTTCGCTTCTGTGTTCGATAATGGTCCCGACCTTCGGCCCATAGAGCGGACCCTGTTAATCGGTATGCAACCCTATGGAAGCGCATTCTTCTACCTCGGAACTCTCGAAGCACATCGGGATGATGGGGGTCTGCTCCGCGAAGAACTCGAAGAAACGCTCGTGGACGAATACAAGGGCTCTGGAAAGTACTACACCGGCTACTATAACAGTTGGTTCCACAAGTTAGGCCTCGTGGAGAAGGAGAGGGTTGGACGGAAGGTGAAATACCGCCTCGCGACCCCCTCCGGGTGGTAACACCAAACTGCTAACGACGATATTCTGTACCTAACAATTCAGGAACCATTTCCGTCTATCACTGATGGATTTAGTTTACACGTCCTCCAAGAACCGCTTGCGCACTTCCCGCTTCTCGCTGTCGGTTCGGGCGTCGTAGTTCTTGTCCAGCACCTCGCGGCTCACGTTGGTCCGCTCGGCGGTCACGTCTACCGGCTGTCTCGCGTTCAGGGCCGCCGTGATGTACCCAAGTCGAAGCATGTGAAGGTCTCGTCGGGACTTGACCTTCTCGCAGATTGTGGTCACGCTCCCAGGCATCCAAATGGCCCCAGATACCGCCCTGACTGGGTCAATTCTCATCAGAGGGGAATATAGTCACAAAACTCTTGAAAGGCTGTAGGGGGGCTGTGAGGGCTTCTTGTTCTATATGTCCTTCAGGTGGTCCCTCCGGCGTTCGGCCTTCTCGTCGTAAGACCCCTTGTCGTAATGCTTCTCCAGAATCTTCCCGCTCATGTTCACCCGTTCGCCGGTCACGTCTTTCGGTTGGCCCGCGTTTCTGGCGGCCGTCACGTATCCTCGCCGGAGCGCGTGGGGACTAACCGAACTTGGACACTTCGAGGCGTGACCCCAGTACGTCGCTTCACATTCGTTCGGGTCGCGGTCGGAAGGGCACTTCCCGCCATTGTAGAAGCACGGTCGAGTAGCAATATAGACGTGTTTCGTGATTGTCGTTCGGCTGGCCCTCCCGTGGTCAGTAGCGATTAGCGGCTTCCGGCCGTAATCGTCGGTGGAATCAGGACGCGTCGTCTCGATGTAGTCCTGGACCACTTCGGCGGTCTCGGAAGTGATGATTACGTCACGCTCGCTGTTTTCCTTCCGCTTGAGAGGCGTCCCTGTCTCGGGCCGGTGACGGATTTCGACCGCTGGCCGTCCCTCGTCAAAGTCCTCAACATCGAGCGCCCGTAGTCCGCCAATCCGCATTCCGCACTTCCACAGAACGAGCATGATGACGTGGCGAGTACTGGCGTATTCGTACTTCCCGACGTAATCGAGGATAGCGCTGGCTTCTTGCCGCGTGAGAACATCGTCACATATCTCGTCGTCTGCGGATACTTTCGTGGGTTCGACAAGTTCGTGTAGCCCGACAGGGACGGCCTGTATGGTCTCGGAAAACTGGATGAAGTTCTTGACCGTCCGCATGTCGTTGCGGCACGTGATGGGCTTCACATCGGTCAACCGCCACTCCTCGAACCGCACAATCTCGTCGCTGTCAACGTCGCGCATGTCGTCTATCCCGCGTTCGTCAAGGTACTCCAGAAATCGCTTGAGAGCAGTGTTGTAGTTGTAATACGTCTTATCTGAGACGTAGGTCTGCTTCTTCTTCAGGTAGCGCTTCTTGGCGTCTTGCGGCGGTGTGGGCTTTAGTTGCATGGGTTTCTCCATGTACGTCCACCAGCAGAGGCACGGCCGCGTACGGACCGGCGGTAGCGTCGAGGTACAGAGTGCCTCGGCGCGTCGAGGGTTCAAATCCCTCCACCGGCTTGTTGCTGCGAACAATTCGTGAGCAGCAACAGCCATCGAGGGATTTGAACGAGAGAAGACGCAGCGCGAGTGAAACGAGCGACCGTCTTCGCGTAGTTCACAATCCCTCCACCGGCTCTTTCTACGACGAACGGAACGTGGTTCGGAGCGAAGCGAGAACCACGAATAGTGAACGGTGGAGCCGTTACCAGAGTGTGAGTCAGAGCGACGACGATTCGGGAAACTGAGACCACCGTGAACGAGGTGGGTCTCGCTCGAGGCCAGTGACCGCCTACTCTTCGAGCAGCCAGCCGAAGCGCTTCTCCCAGAACTCCTCGTCCGGGTGCTTCTTGGTCCGCCCGCGGGTTTTCCGGTCGCGAATCTGTCGTTCGAGGACGTCTCGCGCCTCGTTCATGGCCTGGGATGCGCCGTAGCCCTCGCCCGAGGCGACGAAGAGGCCGCGGTCGGTGTGGAGCCGGATTCGAACGAGGAGCAGTCGGACGCCGCGACGCTGTTCGTCGTGCTCGTGGAGGTGGACCTTCGCGTCGAGGACGGACATCGCGCCGTCCCGCTCGTCGAACGTCTCGACCATGGCCACGATCTCCTCGTAGGTCGCGTCGTCGATCAGGTCGCTTCCGTAGAGCTGGACGCCGCGGTTCCCGCCGGCCTCCCACGTGAGCGCGTCCAGGACGTCGGTCTTCGTGACGATCCCGTGGGGGGAACCGTCCTCGATCACCACGAGCGACGAGGCGTCGTGATCGAACATCTCCCGGACGGCGACGTCGAGCGTTTCGTCCGGATCGATCGTGCGCACCGGGGTCGACATGCTATCTCTGACCGGGAGGGAGAGCATTCGCTGGCGTTCGCCCTCGCGGGCGCCGAAGCCGCCGCCGCGCGTGCGACCGGAACTCTGGGAGATCGCACCCCCGAACGGGTCGGTGCCGCCGGGGTCGCCGCCCTGGCTCTGCACTTCCGCCCGGACCGTCCGGTCGGTGACGTCGTAGAGGCTCAGGACGCCGACAGCGTCGCCCCCGTCGACGACAGGCAGGTGCGTGATGTGTTGCTCCCGGAACGTGTTGATCGCCTCGCCGAGGGAGGCGTCCGGTTCGAGTGTGATCAGGTCGGCCGAGTAGGCTTCTGCCACGGTCGCCGCGTCGAGATAGGGCTCGACCTCGCCCAGTACGTCGTCGGCGGTGACGACGCCGAGCAGGTCACGGCCCTCGAAGACCGGGAGGAACTGCGAGTCAGCGTCGATCATCAGCCGAGCGACCGTCCGTATGTCTTCGTCTGGCGACAGCCTCGGGACGTTCCAGACCAGCGATCCGACCTTCTGATCGGGTTGTTGGTGTGACGAGGTGAGCTGGCGCCTCGTGACGACGCCCTCGAACTCGTCGCCGCGGATCACGACGCCTCGCACGTCGGCGTCCGCGAAGGTCCCGACGAGTTTCGAGACGCGGGTGTCCGGGGGTAATTCGACGAACTCGGTAGAAACGATGGTGGCGATGTCCATGATAGGTGTGGGTCGCGGTTCGTTCGGACGCCCGATGCCACGTCGACGGCGCCGGTCTGGCGCCGCGTACGATCGAACCTACTCCCCGCACGAGAGTGATAGTTTCGGTTGTTCTCGCCGGCTTGCAATCGTCCGACCGTCGAGTACGGACTGGCGGTCCCTCGGAGTGCCCTCGATATCCCGACGAGAGCGGTCGCGTGATCCCCCTCGCCGATCGGAAACGAGACACCGTGTGGTCGCTCGATGGGTCTCGTGCGTCACGAAGCGTCGAAGAGAGAGAGAGAGAGAGAGAGAGAGAATTCGTAGCCTCAGTTCAGACGCGTTCGACCGTGATCTCGTCTTGCTCGACGGTGATCGTACACCCGGCGTACTCGAACGTGAGGATCGGACGGGACGAGCCGTCGAAGATGGTGTCGAGTGCATCCGGATCGATCGCGTCGTACATCGGCGGGAGCGGGTCGGTTCCCTCGCCAGGAAGTATCGGCCGGTCGAGCGCCGTCGAGACGGCTTCGAGGACGCCCTCGGTCGGTGTCTCGGTACCGGAACGCTGGTAGGTAAACGAGTCGCTATCCGTCACGGTCTGCTCTGTGTTCGTCTCGGCGTGCATCGAGAATCTAGCTTGGAGTAGTGCCACGCGGAGGGTATGGTTCGCGGTTGATCACTCAACACTTTAAGTCCCCTCGGCTGCGTCGGTCGGGACGAGATCGCTGGCCACCGTGTCGGCGAGGAGGTTCGCCTGGCCGCGGCGGAGAATCGTCGAGAGAGCCTGTTCCGAGACGTCGAGCTCGTCTGAAAGCGTTGCAAGCCGCGTCCTGCGAGGGACGTCGAAGTATCCGGCTTCGTACGCCGCTCGCAGTACCTCGCGCTGGCGGTCCGTCATCGAGGGCGAGTCGGCCTCGCTCGTTTCGTCGCGGTAGAGACCGAGCAACCGGAAGTTCAGATCTCGCTCGTCGCACAGCCGACGGTAGGCCGTCAACGACTGTCGGTCCGGGACACGGGCGCGGTAGTACACGTCGTCGCCGGAGCCGGAGATTTCCTGGAAGATGAAGCCCTCGTCGACGGCTCGTGGGTACGTAAGCGCCGTCGCCCCCGCTTCAGTCAGTTCGAGTCGGTAGAGGCGTCGGTCACCCATGTCCGCGAGGAGACACGCCGAGTCCAGCGTCGAATCCCCCGAGAGGACGTCGTCGAGTTCGTCCAGCGTGGCTTCGTCGGCCGTCACCCACGCGGTGAGGATCGGCGTCCCGGTCGAGGAGACGAACTCGTCTTCGATCGTGAACTCCACCGCCGGCACCGTCGTTCGTGCGTTCACGAGGATCGGCGTGTCGAGGGTGAACTCGGCGATGAGACTCATCGGAGCGGCGACTACCACGTACCTCGATAAAAATCACGCGGTGAAAGCGAGTATCGAGAGAGAGAGAGAGAGAGAGAGAGAGCACCCACCGACGCTGACCGTCACCACAGCGGTGACGTCCCGACCGCGAGGGAGAACGCGACGACGAGCCAGTCATCCCGGGAAAACGAGAGGCGAGGGAGCGTCGCGTTCCAGGAGAGACAGCGGGCCTGCATCGCGACGGACAGTCGGTCGGCTCTCGCGAAGGCCCGGGTGAGACTCCGCGCCCCGATGGTGGCCGCACGATCGGGCATCGATCGCTCGGTACCCAGCCGAACCGCCATCGCGTCCCTGATCGTCAGGACGTCGTGTCGTACGACGGGCAGGAAGCGAAACACGAGCGAGACGCCGAGTCCGAGGAGTCGACCGGGCGCACCCGGGACGAGCCGCTGGATCGCTGCGCGCGAGTGGCGCACCGGTGTGGAGCGGACGTACGCGGCACTGACGAGCAGGACGAGGCCGACCCCGTACGCGGCCCGCGCCGTGCGGACACCGCCGGCGACGTCGATCCAGGGTGGCCCGACGGTAACCGCCGCGAGCAGGACCGACAGGGCGAGGAACGCGAAGAGGTGGCGGTACCCGTACAGCACGGACACCGGAGAGAGGCCGGCTGTAGCGAGCGTGCTCCTGGCGAGGACGGTGAGGGCGGCGAGCGTGACGATCGACGGGCGAGCCAGTGCCGCGACCGCGAACGCGACCTGGAAGGCGAGTTTGGCCCGCGGATCCAGGCCGTGAGCGATCGTCTCGTCCGGTTCGTACGCGAGCACGGCTCAGCCCTCCTGGACGCGGGAGTCCTGCGGGTCGTCCGCCGGCGTTTTCAGCCCGCTGTCGAACTCGTCGACCAGCCGAACTCGGCCGTCCTCGAGGGCGACGAAGTGATCGGCCTGGTCGGACACCAGCCGCGGCGTGTGCGTCGAGACGACGATGCTCGTCCCGTCTCGCGAGAGGGTTCGAAGCTGATCGCGAACGGACCGCCGAGCGGGGTCGTCGAGACCGGTGAACGGCTCGTCGAGGACCAGGTGGGTCGGCTCCATCGCGAGCGCGCCCGCGATCGCAACGCGCGCCTGTTCACCACCCGAGAGGGCGTCGATACGGTCGGTCGTCCGGCCCTCCATGTTCACGGCCGCGAGCGCACGGTCGACACGGTCGTCTATCTCGCGGCGGTCGAGACCAAGGTTCTCGGGGCCGAACGCGACGTCCGCCCCGACAGTCGCCGCGACGAACTGGTCGCGAGGGTGCTGGAACACCATCCCCACGGCCGTTCGCGCTGCGACGAGGTTCTCGGAGACGATGCGGCCGTCGACGCTGACAGTCCCGGAATCGGGGACGAGTAACCCGTTGGTGAGACGCAAGAGGGTCGACTTGCCGCTCCCGTTCGGACCGACCAGGACGGCGAACGCCCCGTCGTCGATCGTCAACGAGACGTCCGCGAGCACGGTTGTATCGCCGTAGGCGTACGTGACGGTATCGAACGCTATCATGGCAGGTCAATGGCGACCGACGGGAGTCGGGTGGACGGTCGGATCACGTGAGATCGATGGGTCCGGCTCTGACGACCAACAGTGCGGCGATCAGTTTGAGGAACTCGACCGGGAGGAACGGCACGACGTACTGGACCGTCGCCGTGGCCGGCGAGAGGTCGAGGAGGATCGTGACGTAGGCGGCTCCGAACGCGTAGACGACGAGCGCGCCGACAGCGAGTGCGAAGACGAGTACCGGGAGCGGAGCGTCGGCCGGATCGCGAACGATTACCCGATCGAAGAAATCGTTCCTCTCGCCCGGACGCCAGGGCCACCCGGAGCCGAGACCGAGACCCGCCCGACCGTGAACCGGGACTCCGATGACGAACGCGGCGACGGGGTACGAGAGGAGGAACCCGCCCGTGTTTCCGAACAGGATGCCGAGGCCGGCATCTCCGCCCGAGTAGACCGGGGCGCCGACGGCGCCCGCGGCGAGGTACAGGAGCATCGAGATCGATCCCCAGACGGGCCCGAGGTAGAGGCCTGCCAGGAAGACGAACAGGACCTGCAGCGTGACCGGCGCCGGCGAGAGCGGCGTCTGTAGTTCCGCGATCGCGGCGACACCGGTCAGCGCTGCGAAGACTGCCGCGCGAGCGAACGGCCTGACGATCGACGCCGGGACGAGCTCGACGGAGTCGAATCGGTGATCGGTCGACATACCCGCCACTTCCCGTAAACCGTACTAACTGCTTTGGTTTACGGAGGAGTCGGGGTGCGTTCGAGTATTCGATGCGACTGACCCATTCGATGGGACTGACCCCGCGAGAGTACTCGATGGTGACCTACTCGTGAGAGTGCATGAGGGAGACGCGTAACGGGTTCGACCGGACGACGACCCCACCCGGCGCTACCGTACTGTCGACGGCAGCCAACACGCGGGTAGCGACCGTCGTCCGCGGTAGGCGATGCGCGAGTGGGGCGAAGGGGATCTAGTGGTGGTGACCGGTCGCTTCGGCATAACTGACGCCGAACCGTTCCTCGAACAGTTCCATGGCGAGTTCCTCCTGTGCGACGAGGTCTTCGTCTGCGTCTTCACCGTGGTGTACGAGGTGATGCGCGCGACTCGCGAACGAGAGCAGGGTGATGTCGCCGACCGTCTCAGCAGATGACTGCTCGCCTTCGGCGAGGAGCGAGACGAGTCCAGTCGGGATCGTCACGTCGTCGACGTCGCCGGCTTCCGATTCGATGCTGAACGTCGTGGTATCTGCCTGTTCGACCATACCGCTACACTCACGGCCCGGCCTAAAGGTCCTGCGGCTGTCGTCGCCGGCCGGTCGCGCAGACGCCACCGTTCACGTGGAGGCGGCGAGTTCGAGAATTTCGTTCCACCGGCCGTTCGATTCGAGTTTCGACTGGAGTGCGCCAGCGTACTCCTGTGCGAGTGCATCCGCAGCCTGGCGCTCTTCCTCGGAGACGCCGTCGTCACCCATGCCGACCGCCGACTTGATCGAATCGATCAACCCCGAGCGGCCGGACTCGCCGCCCGCACCGCCGAGACCCGCTGATTGCGTCCGGAGAGACTCGAACTCCGGGAGGACGTGTTCGACCTGTTCGGTGTTCGCGACGAGTCGCGCGGACTCCGGGTCGTCCGCCCCCTCGATCTCGAACGTCGTCGCAGTCATGATCAACGACCACTCCTGATTCGTAAAGCGTGAGTCGGCTATCCGATTCGAAAATTCGCGATCGAGCGCCATACGTTCGCCGACGATGCGATCGGTCCACGATTCAGTCATACACATCGATTTCCGTCGATCCGTATGAGCGTTTCCCACCGGACCTACAGCGACGAGGTCGTGGGAGAGTACGATACCTCGAAGACCGTCGACGGCACGCAGTGTGTGACAATTACATACACGAGAGAGGTAAAAGTTGACAAAGTACACGTCAGAGAGTGACTCATACACATATCGGCAGAAAGTTCCGGTTCGGTTCAACGAATTTATATATGGACCGTGTTTCGGTTCGTATATGGTTCGACAAACCTCCACGCGACGGCAGTTCACGACAGGACTCGCTGCAATTGGTTCACTCGCACTCGCCGGGTGTCTCGACGGGGACTCGGAAGACGAGTCGCCAGCGGACGATTCGAGCGGTGACCTCTCGGACTGGGAACCGACCGACCGGTACACGGTCACGATGCACTTCGAGAACGAAGCTGGCGAGCCGATCTCGTCGGGCATCGAGGGGACGGCCGAACCGGAGGACGGAAGCAAGGCGGCCTACACCATCACGTCGACCGGGATCGAAGAGGGAACGCTAAGCGACAAGCTGGGCGAAGGCGAGTACACGATCACCGTCACGAGCACCGACGGGAGCTTCGACGACGTCGAGAAGGACGTCACGGTCGAGGGCGAGACGGACGTCACGTTCGTCCTCGACGGTGCACAGCCGGCCGAATAACGACAGTACCGTTCTCGGTCACTTTTTTGCCGATCGGATCGGGGACAGTCGCATCACTTCGACGGGAGCGAACGAACGACCGGAGAGAGCCCAGCTAGCGGTCAGAGCGTCGACGAGCGTCGCAGACGACGAGCGTACGACCGGCTACGAACGTACGAACGGTTACGAACGTACGACCGGCCACGAGCGTACGACCGGCTACGAAGGGAACGGAAAGCGATACGAAATCGATCTCGGCCGCGTTACAGGTTCATCTCCGCGTGCAGCTGTGGCTTCAGGGCGTCGTGAACCTTGCACAGTTCGTTCGCACGCTCGATGACGGCAGCCGCCGTCTCCTCGTCGAGGTCGGGTTCGACGTCGATATCGAACGAGATCGACGCCAGTTTGTCGTCGTCGTTGAGGTCACCCGTCGCGTCGATACGGATACGTCCGAGGTCGCCCGCGTCACGCTGTTCGCCGGCGACGCGGAGGGCCGGAACGTAACAGGACGCGTACGCGCCGAGCAGCGCTTCGAGGGTGTCGGGCGCCTCCTCCGCGGTCGCGTCGACCGTCCACTCGAAGTCGCCGGTGTCGTTCGTCGAGGCGTACCCCTCGTCGGAAACCGTGGTCACGTTCTTTGACATGCACTCTATCCGACGACGGCCCGACGTGTAAACGTTGTTCCTTCGCCACGGCGGCTGTGGTCCAGCGTCCCCGGGCATTCGGTACGTGCGGGCCGGTGACATTCGACCGATCCGGCCACTCGCTGGACACAGACCGGTGCGTGAGTCTGAGTCTGTCGGTTCAGGCCTACGGACACAGCGAACACGTACCGTCCCTCGTCGGTCTCAGGAGAGATCGAACGACTCGTCTCCTTCCATGACGACAACGGACGCGTCGCTCCCGGTCGCTCGCACTTCCGTCTCGAACTCGTCCGGGTTCTGCTCGATCGGCGGGAACGTATCGTAGTGTTGCGGGAAGGCGTAGTCGACGTCGAGCCAGTCGACGGCGACTGCAGCCTGCGAGGGGCCCATCGTGAAGTGATCCCCGATCGGGACGGCGACCGCGTCCGGGTCGAGGTACGGAGCCACAACGTCCCGAAGCTCGCTGAACAGACTCGTATCGCCCGTGTGGTAGAACGTCGTCGCTCCGTCGGCAGTCGGATCCTCGTCGCTGATCAGAAAGCCTGCGGGCATCCCTGCGCTCGAGGCGTAGTCGGTCATGATGCCGTTCGTGTGGTCGGCACGGTGCATCGTGACGAACGCATCGCCACACTCGACGGTTCCGCCCAGATTCATCCCCATTCCACCGACGGCGTCCTCGTAGCCGAACTCGTCCTTGCAGTACGAGACGAGTTCGGGTGTCGCGACCAGCGTCGCGTCGGCGAACGCGCCCGCGTCGGCGATGTGATCTGCGTGACCGTGCGTCAACAGGACGTAATCCGGGTCCGTTACGTCCCCCGGTTCCAGCGATGTCTTCGGATTGTCGAAGAACGGATCGATCAGCAGCGACGTTTCGCCAACGGTTACGGACCACGTCGAGTGGCCGTGCCAGGTGAGTTCCATGGACGATTCGAGATACCGGTCAAAATCCCTTAAAAGTACGAGATTTCGTCGTTCTCGCCCCCGCTGACGGCTGACTGATAGATCACACTCGGTCGTACACACTCGATACCACGAGTTAGCCCGCGCCGGTGGCCGTCAGCGCGTATCGAACCTGGATAGACGTCCATTGGTGTGCGGTCACAGACGGCCGGAATCGACGGCCCTCCGAACCATCAATCGAGCAACTGCCCATCGCAGAGACCGCATCGAACCGCTACCGATATCGAAGACGGGCGTCGAAGCGACGTCTCGTCCGGATTTGGGACCGACGTCCGAGATCGAAGGACGCTCACAACCGAATCGATCCGTCGGCTCATCGCCCGGCTTTATCCCGTCCCGGTCCGAAGCGGTGGTCGATGCTGACACTGGAACTCGACCCGTTCACGGTCGAGGTGAAAGACGGTTCGATCAAAAACGTCGGTCCGACGAACAAGACGACCACAGTCAAACTGTTCGACGTCGAAGAGGCACACGCGCGCGAGTTCGGCGATAAGCGGGTGAAGTTCGAATTCACCGACGACGCGGGCAACGAGGTGCAGGTCGCACTCTTTCCCGACGAGGTGCGGTCGCTCGCGGCCGAGATAGACGAACTCGAATCCGAGTCGGCCGTCTTCGAGTGAGACACGTCGGTCGGCTTCGAGTGAAACACGACTCGGAGGGATACTCGACGTCGGATCAGTCAGAGCCCAATTACTACACCTCGCGCGTGCGCCCAATCCGCGGCCGCCTGATGGGCCCCGAGAGGTAAACCTGGTGCGAATCGACGGAGGCGACGACGGTGACCGCCGATCCTGGCGTCGGTCGGTGGCGAGTCCGATTCGACAACCGTTTTACGCTCAATCCATTTTACTGGGGTAGATGGGTACCTGCATCATCTGCGACACGCCTGTCGACGGCGAAGTTTGCGAGGTCCACGAAGAGGACGTCTGTTTCGTCTTCCGTGGCGACGACCCCTCGCAACTGACCCCCAACCGGTACTACCGGGGGACCGTCGACGGGTACGCCGACTTCGGCGTCTTCGTCGATATCGGCCCCCGTGTCACCGGCCTGTTGCACCGTAGCGAACTGGATAGCCGACTCGAAAGCCTCGAGTGGGAACCCGGCGACACCGTCTTCGTCCAGGTCCTCTCGGTCCGCGACAACGGCAACGTGGACCTCGGCTGGTCCATCCGCGAATCGGCAGACGAGTTCCGCGGAACGATCGTCGACGATCCCGAAACGGGCGAGCGACTTCCCGACGAGGAAGAGACGGCGTCGACCGAGACGGACGAGACGCCGACCGAGACGGACGAACCGACGAGCGAGGACGATCGGAGCGCCCGAACCGAAGACAGCGCTGGGGTCGACGCTAGCGCCGCCGAACACACCGACACTCCCGCGAGTGCGACGAGTACCTCCGGGAACGCCTCCGCGGGCGGACAGGACGGCGGGACCGTCGCCGCCGGCAGTGGAAGCGCGGTGGCCGTCGCCGACGAAGAGCCCCACGATCGGGCGTCCGACGACGCCGACGCCACGCTCGCGCGGACGACGATCGATTCACTCGAGGACAAACTCGGGACGATCGTCCGACTCGAAGGCGAGATCGCGAGCGTCCGCCAGACGAGTGGCCCGACCGTCTTCGAACTGAAAGACGAGACGGGCATCGTCGAGTGTGCCGCGTTCGAAGAGGCGGGCGTTCGCGCCTATCCCGACGTCGACGTCGACGACGTCGTCTCGCTCGAAGGCGAGGTCGAACGACACAACGGCGACCTCCAGATCGAAACCGAAGCGCTGACCGTCCGGACGGACGACGACGCGGCCGCGGTTCGATCGCGACTCGATGCGGCGATCGAGGACCAGGCGAGACCGGCGTCGGTCGAGCCGTTCGGCGACCTCGAGGCGATCGCCGCCGTCGAAACCGAACTCGGAGACGCGGCGACGGCGATCCGGCGGGCCGTAATGGAGAGTCAGCCGGTCGTCGTCCGCCACAGCGACACGGCCGACGGCTACGCGGCTGCCGCAGGACTGGAACACGCGATCCTTCCGCTCGTTCGAGACAAACACACCCGAGACGACGCCGTCTACCACTACGTCGAGCGCCGCCCGCTCGACGGCTCTCGCTACGAGATGAACGACGCGACGGGTGACGTCACGTCGTTGCTCGACGCGAAGGAGCGCCACGACGAACAGGTGCCGCTGGTCGTCGTCGTCGACGCCGGGAGCACGGAGGCCTCCCGAGAAGCCTACGAACTGCTCGATCGGTACGGAACCGAGCACCTCGTCGTCGACGCGGGCCGCGCCGACGACCTGTCCGACGTCGTCACGACGACGGTCACGCCGTCGACCCACGACGTCTCGGTCGAAGACTGTACGACCACGGCGCTCGCGAGCACGCTCGCGTCGGCCGTCAACCCCGACGTCCGCGACGAGGTCGCCCACCTCCCCGCCCTCAGTTACTGGGAGTCGCCGCCCCAGTCGTTCGTCGACCTCGCGGCCGACGCCGGCTACGACGAGACGGCGCTCGAAGACCGACGGAACGCCGTCGCCCTCGAGGCACACTACCAGTCGTACAACGGCAAACGCGAACTGATCGCCGACCTGCTGTTCGACACGGACGGGGATCTCGCTACCCACGTCTCCGGCCAGTTCCGCGACAAGCTCGAGACCGAACTCGAGACCGCTCGCGAGAACGCCGGCGTGCGCGGGACGAACGGCGTCACGATCACCGTCCTCGACACGGCCAAGTACACCCATCGGTTCGACTTCCCACCGACGGGGCTCCTCCTCGACGAACTCCACCGGCGCGAACGCGGACGGACGGACCCGCCGTTCGTCACGCTCGGTGTCGACGAGACCGAACTGCACGTTCGCGCGACCGAGTCCGTCGACGTTCGTGACCTCGGCGAGACCATCGCCGACGCGCTCCCGAACGCCGGCGTCCACGTCGTCGGCGGCGCTGATGGCCACGTCGAGTTCCTGAAGGGTGAACGAGCGGCCGTCCACGAGGCCGCCGTCGACGCACTCGGCGAACTGCTCGGGTAGAACCATCACCGTCCTGCGGATCGATACACCCGATAGCTGGTGCTATCGGTCCGATACGCTTATTCGCGGCCGTCCACCACCATCGCGTAGTGAGTACCGAGACGTCCGATCCGACCGAGACGGAGGCGTTCGAGCGGGTCTGTGAGACGCTGGTCGAACGGATTCTCTCGGGGGAGATCGACCGAGAGGACGTCGAATCGGCGAAGTTGCAGGCGTGCTCCGAGTACTCCGCGCCGAAGGTGCCGAAGAACGCGGAACTGCTGGAGTACGCCCCGGACGAGCAGCGTGAGACGCTCGAATCGGTCCTGCAACGAAAGCCGGTCAGGACGGCCTCGGGCGTCTCGCCCGTCGCGATCATGACCTCGCCCGCGCGCTGTCCGCACGGAAAGTGTCTGTACTGTCCGGGCGGCCCGGACTCGGAGTTCTCCTCCTCGCAGAGCTACACCGGCCAGGAGCCGGCGGCCGCGCGCGGGGTCCAGAACGATTACGATCCGTACGGCCAGGTTACGCTCCGCTTAGAGCAGTTACGCCAGATAGGACACCCGGTCGACAAGGTGGAACTCATCCTCATGGGCGGGACGATGACCGCGCGCAGTCACGACTACCAGGAGTGGTTCGTCAAGCGGGCGTTAGAGGCGATGAACGACTACGACGTCGAGAAAGAGCCCGAGCCCGCCGAGGGCGTGAGCTTCGCGCAGGATCCCGAGGAGTACGAGTGGCGATACATAGAAGACGTGATCGCCGAAAACGAGACGAACGAGATCCGTAACATCGGGACCACGTTCGAGACCAAGCCCGACTGGTGCGACCCGGAACAGATCGATCGCATGCTCGATCTCGGGGGGACGAAGGTCGAGGTGGGCGTCCAGACCACATACGAGCGTATCAACCGCGAGATGCACCGCGGCCACGGCATCCAGGAGTCGATCGACGCCAACCGCCGCCTGCGCGACGCGGCGTTCAAGGTCGGGTTCCACATGATGCCCGGCCAGCCGGGGATGAGCAAAGAGATGTGTCTCGAGGACTTCCGCGAACTCTTCGCGAACGAGGACTGGAAGCCCGATTACTTGAAGATCTACCCGACGCTCGTCGTCCGCGGCACCGCCACCTACGACTGGTGGCACCGAGACGAGTACGATCCCCTGACGAACGACGAGGCGGCCGACCTGGTCGCCGAGATCAAGGACATGATCCCGCGCTACACGCGCCTCCAGCGCGTCCAGCGGGACATCCCCGCGGACTTCATCGACGCCGGCGTCTGGAAGTCGAACCTGCGCCAGCTCGCCAGACAGCGCATGGACGAACACGGCTGGTCCTGTGACTGTATTCGCTGTCGCGAAGTAGGGATGAACGACGCGGAACCCCAAACCGTCGACCTGGACGTGATGACCTACGAGGCCTGCGGCGGCACGGAGCACTTCATCTCCGTCGAGGACTTCGACCAGAACCTCCTGATCGGCTTCTGTCGGCTCCGTTTCCCGAACGACCCCGTCCGCCCCGAGCTCGACGACGCCGCGCTGGTTCGCGAACTCCACGTCTACGGCAGTGAGGTGAGCGTCGGGAGCGAGCCGCAAAGTGACCCGGAATCCGCGAGCGGACAGGGCACGCAGCCAAACAACGCCGCCAGCGACGGCGGTCAGCACCAGCACCGCGGCTACGGCCGTCGACTGATGGAGCGAGCCGAGGACCTCGCCGCCGACGCCGGGTTTTCCAAGCTCTCGGTCATCTCGGGTATCGGCGCCCGCGAGTACTACCGCGAGAAACTCGGGTACCACCAGGACGGCCCCTACGTGAGTAAGCGGCTCTAGACAGTCTCTCTCGCGTCTCGGGCGATAGACGGACTACCCCCTATAGTAGCCGCCCTAACACCGCTCCCCCCAGTCACGCCAATCCAGGTCGTCGTGGAGCGTCACTTCGATCTCCATGCTGCAGTCCGGACAGTAGAACGCCACCGATCGACGACCCGGATCGAACTCAGTCCACTCGTCGTGGCGCTCACAGCCGACGCGCAGCCCGCGTTCGGGGTCGGCGAGCTGCTCGACGCGATACGGGCCGACGTGGGCGGACGCATCGGGATCGTGGTCTCGGGACACTGTCACGGACACCCGGAGGCGCTGCACCGACCTAATTCCCCGGCCGGAATAGTCGGCCCAGTCACGGAATCGATCCACGGTCGACCTGGGTGCGAGTCGGAGCGACACCCCTTTTTGGGGCGGAGCGACAGTGGACAGTATGGATCCGAAGCGGGAACTCTCGAGCGTCGACCTCGCCGCCGTCGTCGGCGAGCTCTCCGAACTGGAGGGGGCGAAGGTCGACAAGGCCTACCTCTACGGCGACGACCTCGTGCGCCTCAAGCTGCGGGATTTCGATCGCGGACGGGTCGAACTCTTCATCGAGGTCGGCGAGACGAAGCGTGTCCACACGGTCGCCCAGGAGCGCGTGCCGGACGCGCCGGGTCGGCCGCCACACTTCGCGAAGATGCTCCGGAACCGGCTCTCCGGGGCCGACTTCGCCGGCGTCTCGCAGTACGAGTTCGATCGCATCCTCGAGTTCGTCTTCGACCGCGAGGACGCCACGACCCGACTCATCGTCGAGTTGTTCGGCGAGGGCAATGTGGCCGTCACCGACGACGAGTACGAGGTCGTGGACTCGCTCGAGACGATCCGACTGAAGTCGCGCACCGTCGCCCCCGGCGCTCGCTACGAATTCCCCGAGTCGCGGGTGAATCCGCTGACCGTCTCCCGTGAAGCCTTCGACCGGCAGATGGACGACTCCGATACGGACGTCGTCCGAACGCTCGCGACGCAGCTCAACTTCGGCGGCCTCTACGCCGAAGAGCTCTGTACGCGCGCCGGTGTCGAAAAGACGATGGACATCGACGACGCCGACGAGGCCGAATACGAGAGGCTCTACGGGGCGATCGAACGACTGTCGATCGACGTCAGGAACGGCGCGTTCGATCCGCGGCTCTATCTGGAACGCGAGGACGAAGAAGGCGAAAACGGGGACGACAGCGGGACTGACGACGAGGCTGACGCAACAGCGGACACTGACGACGAGGACGAGACCGAGGCGTCCGGTACGCCTGTCGACGTGACGCCGTTCCCGCTCGACGAACACCAGCAAGCGGGACTCGAACCCGAAGCGTTCGACTCCTTCACCGAGGCCCTCGACGAGTACTTCTACCGGCTGGAACTCGCCGAGGAGGAGTCAGCCGAGCCGACCAGCCAACGGCCCGACTTCGAGGCCGAGATCGCGAAGCAACAGCGCATCATCGAACAGCAGGAGGGTGCGATCGAGGAGTTCGAGCGCGAGGCCGCGGCCGAACGCGAGCGCGCCGAGTTGCTCTACGCGAACTACGGCTTCGTCGACGAGATCCTCACGACGGTCCGCGAGGCCAGAGCCGAGGGCACACCGTGGGCGGAGATCGAGGAACGATTCGCCGCCGGTGCCGAGCAGGGAATCGACGCGGCCGAGGCGGTCGTCGGCGTCGACGGCGCGAACGGCCGCGTGACGATCGATCTCGACGGCGAACGGATCCCGCTCGATGCCGAAGACGGCGTCGAGAAGAACGCCGATCGCCTCTACACCGAGGCGAAGCGAATCGCCGAGAAGAAGGAAGGCGCTCAGCAGGCGATCGAGAACACCCGCGAGGACCTCGCCGACGTCCGCGAACGCAAGGCCGCCTGGGAGGCCGCCGACGGCGAAGGTGGCGCCGATACCGGGGGCGACGACTCGGACGAAGACGACCGCGAGATCGACTGGCTCTCACGCTCGTCGATCCCGATCCGCGAGAACGAACCCTGGTTCGACCGCTTCCGGTGGGTCCACACCAGCGACGGCTTCCTCGTCATCGGCGGCCGGAACGCCGACCAGAACGAAGAGCTCGTGAGCAAGTATCTGGAACCCGGCGATCGCGTCTTCCACACGCAGGCCCACGGCGGGCCGGTGACGGTCCTGAAGGCCACGGATCCCAGCGAATCGTCCCGTCCCGACATGGAGTTCCCAGAGACGAGCATCGAGCAGGCCGCCCAGTTCGCCGTCTCCTACGCGTCGGTCTGGAAGGACGGTCGCTACGCCGGCGACGTCTACTCCGTCGACGCCGATCAGGTGACCAAGACGCCCGAGAGCGGCGAATATCTGGAGAAGGGCGGCTTCGCAATTCGGGGCGACCGGACCTACCATCGAGATACGCCGGTCGGCGTCGTCGTCGGCATCCAGTGTGAGCCCTGGACCCGCGTCGTCGGTGGACCGCCGGCCGCGATCGCAGACCGGGCGGTGACCACGATCGAGGTCGAACCCGGCCAGTTCGCCCAGGGCGACGTGGCAAAGCGGATCTACCGCGAATTGCGCGAACGCTTCGCCGACGAGTCGTTCGTCCGCAAGATCGCAAGCCCGGATCAACTTCAGCACTTCCTGCCGCCGGGCGGCAGTCGGATCAAAGACGATTGAGAGCCGGACAGTCGGAGTCCCTGTCTCCGACCCGGAGACGCCGCTGGTCCCGCAGTGACCCTCGATTTCCGATCGATCGGCTCGATCGCGTCCGGCGATCAGCCGCACGCGCGAACGATCGACGGGACATGACCCACCGGCCACCACATCACGATTCCGACGTGCGCGGGGCGTGTGAGAGAACAAGCGTAAACGCGACCGTCGCTACGAGGACGAGCAGGACGCCGAAAACCGTGCCACCAGCCGCCGGAATCATCGAGGCACCGACGGTGAGAGCGATGGCTGCCCCACCGACGAGAACGCTCGGCATCGTCCGGACCACTTCCACCGGCGCCGTCGTCGCGCCGGGACCGAGTGCTCGCCCTACCGATACCGCCCGGTCGGCGGCGTCCCAGGACAGCACGACCGACGTGACCGCGAACGCCGATCGCAAGATCGGCGGCTCACCGATCGTCGCATTCGCGAGCACCCCACCGAGCAGCAGGACGACGCCGAACATGGCGCACTGACGCGCCCATCGAACGACGATCGAAAACATCCCGACGGTGAGGAACGCGACGCCGAGACCGCACGCGATGATCGGCAGCACCGTCGCCAGCGATGGTGAGAGTGCGACGATACCGACGAGCGCACCGCCGACGACGAGCGGGCCGACGACAGTGGCTACGCGTCCGACGAACCGGTAGCGACGGCGCCGAAGGACGATCCCACACGCGTAGAGTCCCGAACCGATCCCGGTGAGGAGCAACGGTGCCTGCTGAACGGGTCCGGTCGAGCCGACGATGGCGGCGCCGAAGGCGGCGAGACAGGCGACTGCAGCGCTCAGAACAGCTGGTCGCGGATCAGTCGGGTGGGCAGGAATCCGACTCATCGCCCCACGCTCCGCCGGATCGTCGGCTCGAGGGGCGTTTCGGGGTCCCAGTCGACGACGGGAACGTCGGCTCGCCGAAGGGTGGCGATACGATTTCTGCGCCGGAGTTGCGAGAACGCGGTGGCGAGGGAATTCCCACTCGTGACGTCCGGTGAAACGACCGCGACGGAACAGCCTCGTTCGCGGAGTCGACGCGAGATCTCGACCGGAACGTCGTCGCAGAGGGGTGAGAACAAGACGACGCCCCAGTCCGCGCGAACGGCCGGCTGGAGCGTGCTGACGTGGGCGTCGACACACCCGTCTTCCGTCCGACGGTCCGGTGGCTCGAGCGACAGCGTAGTGTCGTCTTCGAGCGTCCGTTCGATATTCCCGACGTGGTGAGAACACGTTCCAGGCGCGAGCCACGTCGACTCGGCCGACAGAATCGACAACCCCACGGGCGTTCCGGCGGCTGTCACCGCGTCGAGTACTTCTCTGGCTGCAACGCGTTCGTACAACACTGCGTGTGGTTCGGCCGGACCCGCCGAGAGATAGCACTCGCGCCTCGCATCCACGCAGAGGACCACCGACTCGGTTCGCTCCTCGCGATAGCTGACCGTCGATAACGAACCGGATCGTGCGTATCGATTCCAGTCGATCCGTCCCGGTGGATCCCCAAATCGATAGGATCGGACCGTGGAGAACTCGACCCCGCTCCCGGTCGTCGCGCCAGCCGTGGCGCCGGGACGATTCCCGACGACCCGTTCTAACGGAATCGTCCGGACCGGCGACCGGCACGAAATCGCAGTCGACGTCGAGAGCGTCGTCACCATCGCCAGCCGGCCGCTAACGTCCCTGACGACCGCCGTCACCGGTTCGAATCGGTGGACGCCGTGTTTCGGTTCGACGCGATAGGAAAACGTCGTCGACTCACCGGGCCCGAGAACGGCTCCGTGGCGGGGCGTACCGTCACGGACGGAGAGCATCGGTGGGACCCCGTCGAGCACTCGAACGTCTGCGAGCGGCTGTGGGCCCTCGTTGCGAACCGTCACGGTGACCTCGACGGACTCCCCGTGGGTTGGGTCCGTGGGGGCTAGATGGTGGTCGACGGAGAGCGAGACGACAGGGTCCCTCGTGAGATGTGAATAGCCCACGAAAACGATAGGGGGGATCGCCAGGAGCACCAACGCCGACTCCGCTAGCAGGACGCCGACGGCGATCGCCGATAACGCGACGATGACCGTGCCGTTCCATCGACCGGTCCGTCGACGGATCATCGACGGTGTCCCTCCCGTTCGAGGCGCACGATCGCTCGGACGGCTCGCAGCGCGCGAGTCTTGAACAGCACCCGATCGACCACGGCCCGGACGGGCGTCCGTTCCGACCCCCGATCGCGTCGAACGAACGATTCGGCGACCGGATCGCTCGTCCAGTCCCCTCGTTCGATCGTTTCACGTGCACTTCGGGGTGTGCCGTTCGATCGTCTCCAGATCGCTCGAACGGCCGCCTGACGGATATCCGTCCGGAGACGCCGCCGCGTCTGGCGCGGCAACGTCACCGACCAACGACTCTCGAGGCGCCGTTCGAACCGAGCGCCGGGAGTCGGCGTCGACACTACTCGTTCAGGCGGCGCTCCGTTCGCGTCACCCGATACGTCCACACCTCCCAGGACGAGCGGCACGTAGAAGCACACGATCGTCAGGACTCCCGTGAAGAACAGGGTCACGACGACTTCGTCGTCTCGAGGCCACGGAGCGGGTGGGACAATTGGAACGAACAGCACTACTCCGAGCCCCAGACAGAGTGAGAAGATCCCGATCGCGGTCAGCGAACGGCGACCGATCGAAATGGGATCCATCGCTCACTCCCCCTCGATCCGTCTCAGGTGCTCGTTCGCTCGGTCCCGGTCGTCCGAAGATGCCGTCGAACGCCCGTACCTGACCTTCCTGAACAGGTCGGTCAGTTCGCGAGCGACGGACGGATCGATCCCCGCGTCGACGGCTGCACGCTGCCACTCTGCGGGCGTTCGACTGCGTGGAGTATCGACGTCGAGCGCTTGGATCATGGCTACCCAGGCCCGTGACACCTCGTCCGTCGGTTCGGCGGGCGGCCACTCACGCCCCACGTCGTTGCGTCGTGGCGCCGTGCCCGCTCCGTACCGCCACCCGTCCAGCGCGGACACACCCCATATGACTACCGACCGAATCAGTGATTCGCCGCGAGAATCCGGAAGTCGTCGCACGGCGAAAGACAGGAGGACCGCACCCAAACCGAGCGCCAGCGCGGGCAACGCGTTCGGGTACAGGAACTCGAGCAACGCGACGAAGACCCCGGTCATGTCGCCGGTACCGGCAGGGACCGTTGGCTCCCTCAACTCGATACCGAACAACTCGAACACCGCGGCCAAGAGCATAAACAGCATCCCGAACAGCGAGACACCCGAGTCGGGTCGCTCAGCAGACGGCGACTCGTACGGCGACGAGATCGACACCGTTTCGAGCGCCGACCCGGCGATCCCCAGCGAGAGAATCGAGAGAAACGTCGCCACCAGCAGCAGGACCCGTCCGTGTCGCATTCGTCTGTAAGTATTACCCCACACCGACGTATAAATATGTGCCGGGGAACGAGTACAGTGGAACGGGTGAAGCCGTACCACGCCGAGCAGTGGGCCACCGTCGCATGCGAAGACGGACGTCACGGTCACTCGGGAATCGAGCCACGCTTGGTCGGACTATCGTAGCCCCGAAGCCGTCGACCGCGTCACCGATGCACGCCGGAAACACACTCACTGGCGCACTGCCAACCAATCGCCGCGGTGGGTCCGAATAACAGCACCTTTCACCGCGCCGGTTCGACGGTGACCCATGCAGGTCAGAGACCGGGAGCGACTCGATGGCGGTCGGGAGCGACTGACCGTCGTCCCGGAGAACGTCGACGACCTCTGGCACCTCCAGTACGTCCTCGAGCCCGGCGACCGCGTCGCCGGCGACACGACCCGTCGGATCCAGCGCAACGACGACAAGATGCGCGATACGGGCGGCGAGCGAGAGCCCATGTGGGTCGCGCTGGCGGTCGAGGACGTCGAGTTCCACCGCTTCGCGAACCGGCTCCGCGTCGGCGGCGAGATCGTCGCCTGCTCCCGCGAGGATCAACTGGGCTTTCAGCACACACTGAACGTCGAAGAGCGCGACGAACTCTCGATCGAGAAGTACTGGAAACCCGATCAAGAACGGCGCCTCGAGGAGGCGGAGGAAGCGACCGAGAACCCCGACGTCGCCATCGCGACGGTCGAAGAGGGACGAGCCCACGTCCACAGCGTGGCCCAGTACGGCACCGAGGAACGCGCGACGATCACGGGCTCGACGGGCAAGAACGAGGACGCCCAGGATCGGACCGCGCTCTTTTCCGAGCTGACGGACGTCCTCCGACGCCTCGACGTCGACGCGATCATCCTCGCCGGACCTGGCTTTACCAAGCAAGACGCCCACAAATACGTCGAGGACGAGGCACCCGAGGTCGCAGAACTGATCACGATGGTCGACACGGCGAGCGTCGGTGACCGTGGCGTTCACGAGGTGTTAAAACGCGGTGCCGTCGCAGACGTGCAACAGGAGACGCGAATCGAGACCGAAGCCGAGGCGATCGACGAACTGACCCGCCGGATCGCCGAGGGGGCGAAGGCCGCCTACGGACCCAACGAAGTCGAGAAAGCGGCCGAATTCGGCGCGATCGAACGGCTCCTGGTTCTCGACGATCGGCTCCGAAAAGAGCGCGGTCCCGACCGCGAGTGGGCCGTCGACGTCGACGACCTGGTCCGGACGGTCGAACAGAAAGGCGGTGAGGTGACCGTGTTCTCGAGCGAGTTCCCGCCGGGACAGCAGCTCTCGAACCTTGGCGGCATCGCAGCACTCCTGCGGTATCGGATCGATTGAGGAACCGGCTCCCACTCCAGTCGAAGAACCGGGGACCGGATCGATCGAGACGCCGACCACCAAACCGCTCGAAGAACCGACTCGCCGACGAACGCACTCACGATTCGATCGTCACGCGCTGGAGGTCCTCGGCGAATCTGACGTCGCCGTCGAAGTGAGTCGCGATCGAGCGGCGCATCTCCTCGTGGCGGCCCTGCGTGTGCGGGTAGAGGTGCGTGAGGTAGAGCCGCCCGAGTTCGACGTCGGCGAGCGCCCGGCCGAGGTCACTCGGCGTCGGGTGATTCGAGACGTCGACGTCGTCGGGGAACGAGCAGTCGTGGGCGAAGATTGCACACCCATCGGCGAAGTTCGCCAGTCCGGTGAACGCCTCGCTGTCGCCGCTGAAGGTGAAGCGATCGTCGAACCGATAGGCCAGACAGGGCAGCGAGTGGCGCGTTTCGTACGTAGAGACGTCGAATCCCGCGACCGAGACCGTATCGTCGGGGACGACCTCGCGAACCTGGAGGTCGAGTCGGCCGTCCATGTACTCGAAGACGGAGAGGAGATCGTCGACGAGGGCTTTCGTCCCCTGCGGGCCGACGATCTCCAGATGCTCCTCGCCCGCGAGCCACCGGGCCTTCATCAGCGGGAGGAGGTCGGCGACGTGGTCCAGGTGGTGGTGCGTGAGCAGCACCGTCGAGACGGCTTCGTATCCCACGCCCGACTGCTCCAGCCGGTGGAGGACCCCAGATCCGCAATCGATCAGCACGGTCCGACCGTCCTCCTGGACGAGAATTCCTGCCTGGAAACGGTCGCCCATCGGCATCGCGGAGCCGGTCCCGAGGAAGGTCACCTGCATACGGAGATATCGGAACGGATCGTGGAAAAACGTTCCGACGGCATCGGGACGGAGACTCCGAGGGTGCCCATTCGTCGCCGCCTGACCGACGCCAGTGTCCGAATGCCGACGAGCACCGCCGTCTCGGCCGGGTTCGTCTCATCCGCCTCCCGCTCGTCTCGTCGGATCACTCGACGTCGACGTTCTCGAGCCCGTCCGGGTCCTGCGCGAGTTCTTCGGTCGGGTTCTGTGCGACAGCCGTCCCCAAGGCACCGATGCCCTCGTTGTCGCCGCCAATCCAGGTGACACTGCCGTCCGGTTCGAGAAAGCCGAAGCGGCCACCCTCGTCGTCGATAACCAGGACGCCGGCGAAGAAGCCGTTCTCGCCCTCCGCGACCGTCGCTTCGTACCCCTGTGCCTCGAGTTGATCGCGGTAGCGTTCGAGGCGCGTCTCGAGTTCGGCTCGATCGCTCATCGTCAACTGCTCGAAGTAGGTTCCAAGGTTTCCTGTCATCGTTCTTCGTCGTCGGTCGTCTCCGTTTCGCCGATCGTCTCTGCGTCGTCGTTCGTCTCGGGGTCGCCGGTCGTCTCAGTTTCGTCGATCATCCCGGTTTCGTCGGTCGATTCACGCTCCGCCGACGTCATGGCCGAATCGTCGGTCGGTGGGGATGCATCACTCTCTCCCGGTTCGTCGGACGAGCGCTCCGCCACGTCCGCCTCGGTCTGTTCCAACTCTGCGAGGAGATCCTCGGCCGCCGCGAGCCACTCGCCGGTCCGATCGGTCGAGATCGAGCGGGACGCGGTACTGACCAGGTCTGCGACCTCGTCGGGTGAGCGATCGACCAGTTCCGAGAGCGTCTCGATCCCGTGTTCACGGAGGCGACTCCCGTAGGCCGGTCCGATATCGTCGACGAACTCGACCGGCTGGGCGCCCCCGGAGAGGACCGCAATCATCCCGCGAGCCTGTTCGATCCAGTCGCTCGCGCGATCGGGCGAGACGACGCCGCCCTCTTCACTGACGATCTCGGCCAGTTCCTCGGGCGAGTGGACGACGAGGTCGGCGATCGACTCGACGCCAGCCGCCTCGAGATCGTTCGAGAATTCCGGGCCGATCCCGCGGACGGCGTCCACCGACTGGCTCTCGATGTCGCCAATCGGCCCGCCACCGGGTCCACCCGGACGCGAACGACCGGGCGGTACCCCATCGTCCAGTACGTCCTCGTACTCCAGGTTCTCGAAGTCGTCGATGTCGACCAGGTCGAACAGTTCGACGGTGAACGTCAGCCCCGACTCGTCTCCCTCCGTCGGTTCGGTGATGTAGATTTCCGTCCCGTGTTTGGTCTCTTCGGCCGCGAGTCCGACGTCGAGTGTGACGCTCGCGTCGGCCGCGTGGTAAACGGGGACCGCACCGTCCTTCGGGATCGCTCCCGTCTCGAGGAGTTCGAGGTAGCGCCTGCGGCCGTGCTCCTGAGCCTGCATCTCCGCCTCCGAGAACGAATCGTACAACGCGGCGAGGAATCGGGTCAGTTCGGTCATTCTTCTGACGCCTCCTCGTCGCGAAGGTGTTCGATCCGACGCTCGATGGCCCGTCGAGCAGTCTTTCGGTTCCGACCCGTCCGCTCGGCCTCGAGGAGCGACCGCGCGTCGTCGATATCGTCCACCTCGGCGACCGTCTCTCGAAGCTCGGAGACGGTGTATTCCGACGGATCGCCGACCGCTCGATCGGCCGAATCGGCCGACTGCCCCGCGAGCTGATCGCCCGTCTCCGATCCCTCGTCGTCGGACTCGTCGGGAGTTGCTGGAGTACGAACGGGAGCCGTGGCGTCCGCATCCGGCGTCGGTTGGCTCGCAGTCCCATCGCGACCGGGCACCGGAGACAGGCCGCCACCGTCGGTTTCCTCACGACGCGTCTCGGCAAGCTGTTCGGTTCGCGCCTCGTCGATCCGGTCGGTCGTGGCGGTCGCAGCCACCCGTTCGAGTCGATCCATCCCCGCCGACTCGTTTCGCAGCTCCGCGACCATCCGGACGGTCAGGTCGTAGGTCGAGCGCGTCTTGCGGTCGAGCGTCGTCTCCTGGTCGGACGGTGTGACGCGGAGTCGCGGCGGCCGGATCGGTGTGAGGCGGTGGCGAGACGCGGGTTCGACGCTATCGGATTCGGCCTCTGTACTCTGTACCTTCGTAATCTTCGCCGAGAACTCCTCTTCGATCTCGTGGATCACGAGGTTGGGAAGGGAGAGAAAGAGCAGGAGTGGAATCTCGATCTCTCTGGCCACCCGGCGCGTGCCGCCCGCCGGGTCGGATTCGGTCGTCGTGTACCCGAAGGTCACCGTGACGAGATTGCCCGCCTCGTCGTAGCCGTGTTCGCGCAGGAGTTCGACGGTCTCCGTCTGGGCCTCGACGCTCGCGTCGATCGCGGCGATCAGCGGACCGCTAAACAGCGCCGACAGCGGGAGGTTCTGTAGTTCCTCCGTCACCGATCATCACATCCCGGTTGCATTATGAGGGAGTCTCGACGTCGTCTTCGGACTGTTCCGTGATCGTCTGTTCGAGGACGTCGAGCAGCCGCGTGACACCTTCCGGAGATTCGATCGACCCGGCCTCGATGTGGACGGACTGGTCGTAACTGCGTTCGATCTTCTGCTGGCGCTTGTCGGTTTTCTGGTAGCTGGCACCGACGTTGAAACCGATGATACCGCCGACCAGGCCGCCGACGCTGCCACCACCGCCGCCCTCCTCTTCGACCTGCCGCATGTGCGTCGAGTTGAGCGAGACGTTGAAGTCGACGGTCACGTTGCTCACTTCGAAGTAGGGCACGTGGAGCAACAGCAGGAGCGGAATCTTCATCTCGAACTCCTGGGTCTCGACCTCCCCGTCCGTGTTCGTGGCGTCCTTCTTGTAGTGGAACGTGACGTAGACCGGTTCGCGCTGGGCGTCGAACGTGCCGAAGCTATCCGTCTCTGTGAATCCGACGTCCTGAATGAACTGCGCCGCCGTCTCCGAAGCCTCCGCGTTGGCCTCCACGGCCGCGTTCAACGGTGCGCCGAGTATCTTGCTGTACGGAATGTTTCCCAGTTCTGATGGAAAGTCGGGGTCTGCCATTGTATCCCGGTCGAACGTGGGTTGGTAGGGGCGATAAATATTTGTCTCCAGTTATTATTTTTTATAAACTTCGCCGGAGACCGATATCGCCTATATTTATAGGTTCTATCTCCCCATTGTGCGAGTATAATACAATAATTTCGATTGATAGTCAATGTATCTAAAAATGGGAAGGTGCGTGATCCGCCGGTACGTCTACGTCTGCTCGGTCGTCCGCGGGCACCGAATCAATCGCGTCCGCGGGGCGCCGGTATATGGAGCCTACACAGGTTCACTTTCACTCCGCCGACCCAACCCTCTTTGGCGCTCGCGTCCCAGGGTACCTCGATGGAACCCTCCGAGTCGGTCGACCTCGACGGGCGGTTGCCGGTCGACACCGACGCGGACATCGCCGATCGCGACGTCCTGGACCTGTTCGAACCCGCCGTCCAGGAGTGGTGGATCCGCGAGTTCGGCGAGTACGTCCCCGAGAACGGCGGCTTCTTCACGCCGCCCCAGCGCGAGGCCATCCCGAAGATCCACGACGGGACGAACACGCTCGTCTGTGCGCCGACGGGCAGCGGAAAGACGTTGAGTTCGTTCAGCGCGATCATCGACGAACTCTTTCGCCGCGATCGCGAGCGGGCCGACGGGCTGGACAATTCGGTCTACTGCCTGTACGTCTCCCCGTTGAAGTCGCTCGCCAACGACATCCACCGCAACCTCACCCGGCCGCTCTCCGGTATCGAATCGATCATCGAGGAACGGGGCGACGACGTCGGCGAGATCCGCCACGCGATCCGCCACGGCGACACGCCCTCGTCCGAGCGCCAGAAGATGTTGGACGAGACGCCGCACATCTTGAACACGACGCCCGAGACGCTCGCGATCTTGCTCAACTCGCCGAAGTTTCGCGAGAAGCTCCGGACCGTCGAGTACGTCGTCGTCGACGAGATCCACTCGCTCGCCGAGGGCAAACGCGGCACGCACCTCTCCGTGAGTCTGGAACGACTCGAAGCGATGGCCGAGGGCGATATCACGCGTATCGGCTGTTCGGCGACGATCGACCCGCTCGACGACGTCGCCGAGTTCCTCGTCGGTCGCGAGGTACCCGCCGACGCGGCCGACGATTCGCTGCCCGGCGAGCCCCGTGAGTGCGAGATCGTCGACGCCAGGTTCGCCCGCGATTTCGACCTCGAACTGGAGTGTCCGACGGACGACCTCATCAACACGCCACGAGATATCGTCCAGGACCGCTTCTATCGGCGACTCCACGACCTGATCCGGGACCACACGAACACGCTGGTCTTCACGAACACCCGGTCGGGCGCCGAACGAGTGCTCCACGAGCTGCGTGAGCGCTATCCCGGTCCAGGAGGTGATGGCCGCTCCGACGACGGGACGAACGACGAAACGGGCGACGGGACGAACGACGAAACGAACGAGAGAGCGACAGCTGACGCCGCGAGCGGATACGACGAGGCGAACTCCGCCTGTCACCACGGCAGCCTCTCGAAGGACGTTCGGCAGAGCGTCGAAGCGAAACTCAAGTCGGGCGAGCTGGACGTCGTCACCTCATCGACGTCGCTCGAGCTCGGCATCGACATGCCCCACGTCGACCTGGTCGTCCAGGTCGGCTCCCCGAAGAGCGTCGCCGCACTCCTCCAGCGCGTCGGCCGCGCGGGACACCGTGTGGGCCAGACCGTCACCGGGCGCGTGATCGCGCTCGATCGCGACGAACTCGTCGAGTGCGCGGTCATGCTTACGAAGGCCGAGGAGGGGTTCGTCGACTCGGTGTCGATCCCCGAGAACGCCCACGACGTGGCCGCCCAGCACGTCTACGGGATGGGCATCGCGGAGATCCGTCCGGAACGCGAGGTGAAAGCCATCCTCCGCCGGGCCTATCCGTTCCGAAACTACGACGACGAGCGCTACGAACGCCTGATCCGGTACCTCACCGCCGACTACGCCGGCCTCGAGGATCGCAACGTCTACGCGAAAATCTGGCGCGACGAGAACGACCCGCCCGACGGCGAGCACCACTACGCGGAGTACCCGGTCGGCGAGACGCTGATCGGCAAACGGGGCCGACTCGCCCGCGTCATCTACATGACGAACATCGGGACCATTCCCGACTCGTTCACCTGTAGCGTCTACACCCGCGCGAGCGACGAGTGGGTCGGCCAGCTCGACGAGGACTATCTCGACACACTGGAGAAGGGCGACGTCTTCGTCCTCGGCGGCAACCACTTCGAGTACCGCTACCGACGTGGGTCGAAGGTGTACGTAGACCACACTCGCGCCAGACCAACCGTCCCCTCCTGGTACTCCGAGCGGCTACCGCTCTCGACGGACCTCGGTCGCGAGATCCTCGACTTCCAGCGCGAGTTGCTATCGCACTACGAGGCTGGCGGTTCGGCCCGTGTCCGGGCCTGGCTCCGAGACGTTCCGCTGGACGACGACAGCGTCCGGGCGCTCGCGCGCCTGTTCGACCAGCAGTGTCGGTACGGGGGGACGGAGAGCGTGTCGACCGACGACCGACTCGCGATCGAGATCGAACGAAATCGCGACGAGTACGAGCGCCACTACTACGTCCACTCGAATTACGGTCGACGGGTCAACGACGGCCTCTCGCGATTGCTCGCGTATCACTGCGCCCAGGAGGCCACCGCGAACGTTCGCGTCGCCGTCGCGGACAACGGTTTCGTCCTCTCCATGCCGCTGAATCGCAAGGTCGACGTCCCCGGTATCCTCGCCGACCTCGACCCCGAGAGCGTCCGCAGCGACCTGCGAGATGCGCTCTCCGGGACGGACCTCCTACAGCGGTACTTCCGGATCAACGCCACACGCTCGCTGATGATCCTCAAACGCTACAAGGGCTACGAGAAGTCCGCCAGCGAACAGCAGGTCTCGAGCGAGATGCTGCTCGGCTTCGCGGAGGGCCTCGAAGACTTCGCCGTCGTCGAAGAAACGTACCGCGAGATACTGGAAGACAAACTCGCGGTCGACGAGATCGAATCCATCGTCGACGCCATCGACGCGGGCGAACTGACCGTCACACGGTCCCTGTTCGACTCGCCGACGCCGCGAGCGTTCGGCCTCGCGACGCTCTCGGCCAGCGACGTCGTCCTCGCCGAAGACGAGAGCGCCGCCCTCCAGTCGTTCCACGATCGCGTCCTCTCGGAGATCGACGCCGCGACCCCGACCGGCGTCGCCACGGACGACTGAACGGAGACCTCGCTCCGAACCAGAGCCCGTTCTCGCTGCCGCTGTCAACGTCTCGTTGCCGCTGTCAACAGTTCTTTGCGCGCGGTCACCGCAGGGGTCGTATGAGCGATAGTGACGAAGATCCACCCGCCGCGACGACGGATGGTGGAGCCTACGACGGGAGCGACGACGCGTTTCGACGGGTCTGGACCAATCGCGTCCGCATGGCAGAGACCGATCGACAGGCGATCGTCTACTACGGCGAGTACGTCACGTACCAGGACGAGGCCGTGTCCGCCTACCGGCGAGAACTCGGTTTCGACGCCGAGTACGTCCGAGGGACCGACTGGAGTACGCGAATGGTCGCGACGGAGATGGAGTACCACGAATCCGCTCGGTACGAGGACGTCCTGGTCAACGAGGTCCGCGTCGCCCGCATCGGCGAGACGAGCGTGACCTACGAGTACCGGGTCAGGCGCGAGGACGACGACCGACTTCTGGCGAAGGGGTCGGTCACGCAGGTCATCGTCGACGAGGAAACGGCCGAACCGACGCCCGTACCGGACGCGTTTCGTGACGCCGTCGCCGACCGACAGTCACCCTGAATCGGATCGATCGACCAGCAACCGCTCCGACCAGAATCCACCGACCAGCAGTCGTCCTGCACCGGATCCACCGACCGTTCGCCGTTCGACGACTCGCCGCGAGCGACAGCTACAAACCGCGAGTCCGTTCATTCACGTCCATGCCCGGGAAGGTAGGGTCGGACGATCTAACGAGGCACGTCTTCGAGCGGACCGGCGCGCCGGACGACCGCGTCAGGCAGGGGCCAGGTCTCGGCGAAGACGCCGCGGCGATCGACGTTCCCGCGGGGACGCTCGTCGTGAGTTCCGATCCGATCTCGCTGGCAGCGAGCGAGATCGGTCGGCTCGGCGTCGCCGTCGCCTGTAACGACGTCGCCGCGTCCGGAGCGGAGCCGGCGTGGCTCACGGTCGTGTGCTTGCTTCCGAGTGACGCTCCCGACACGCTGGACGTGATCACCGCCGACCTCGACGCGGCCGCCGCCGACATCGGTGCCGCGATCGTCGGCGGCCACTCCGAGTACGTCGACGCGCTCACCCGTCCCATCCTCTCACTCACGGCCCTGGGCTTCGCCGATCCGTTCGTCCCGACCGGTGGCGCCCGTCCGGGCGACCGGGTCGTCCTCGCTGGACCCGCCGGTCTCGAGGGAACGGCGATCCTGGCAGCCGACTTCGGCGAGTCGCTCGACGTCTCGGCGGAGACGATCGATACGGCGAATACGTTCTTCTCGGAGATTTCGGTTCTCCCGGCCGCACGCGTCCTGCGCGAGCGGGCGACGGCCATGCACGATCCGACCGAGGGTGGCGTCCTCGCCGGTCTCGTCGAGCTGGCCGCCGCCTCCGACGTCGAACTCTCGATCGAGCGTGAGTCGATTCCCATCCGACCGGAGACAGGACGCCTCTGTGCGGCGGCCGGCGTCGATCCACTGCGCATCTTCGGCTCCGGTGCGCTGGTGGCCACCGTCCCGGGAGACGCCGTCGACGAGGTCGTGGCCTCGCTCGCGGAGACGGGAATCGACGCGGCCGACATCGGACGCGTCACGACGGGCGAACGGACCGGGAGCGTCACGCTCGACGGCGACACGTACGAGGAGCCCATCGAAGACGGCCTCTATCCCCTGTGGGAGGCGTTGGACGACGCGTGACCGACCCGTGCGGATGCCGACGTGGGTGACAGACCAACGAAATCGAGTGCCGACTCAGCGTTCGATACGGAACGAACGTACTTGAGACCGGTCTCCGAAGGAACAGCCGAACCACAGCGTCCACACTGCGACCCCGTCGTCGAGGGCAGAGAGCCGACGACAGTGAGATCGAGCCCCGATGGGCGCGCGACCTCGACCTGCGCACGTCACGGCGAATACGTGCGATTCGGAGTCGGTCGGCGACGAACGCGAAAACCAGACCCCCACAGGATGATACCGACCGGACATCGCGGAGTTCCAGGCGGCCGTCGCTCCGATAGAGCCATCTCGCCCGCGCTCGGGTTCGCCGTCGCGCTGCTCGTCACCGTCGTGCTGGCGGTCGCCGTCGGCGTGCTCGTCGGTGCGATCGCCGAAGATCCGGAGCCGGATGCCGATTTCGAGTGGACCCAGAACGGGCAGGGAGCGGATCTGGAAGTGACGCTCGAACACGCTGGCGGCGACTCGATTCCGGGCGACCGACTCACACTCGACGCCTCCGGCATTCGCGGACTCTCTGGTAACACCTCGCTCGAAGACTGGGGAACGGTCAGGAACGGCAGTACGCTCACCGTCGGCTTCGTCGCGGACGCCGACGTCGAGGCACGACAGCCCTATCGCAGCGATACTGATCTCGAGGGGCGGACGATCAACGGCACGGACACCGAGACCGGCGTCGACGTCATCGCCATTGCTGTCGAAGGACGACCGCTTCAGAACGGGACGGTACTCGTCAGTTCGATGACCGAGAGCGAAGACGACGTCGGCGATACGCCACCTGCCGACCTGCGTACGCTCCGTCTCGTCTGGACCGGATCCTGGGGAGAGACGGAACTCGACGAATACGTGATCGAGTGAGGGATTCACCGCCGTAGCAGACCGGCCGCGTCGACGGAGTGGCCGTCTGCTCATCGGCGCGGACGCGTGTGCGGACAGACACCTGCGTGCGTGCTCACCAACACCTGCGTGCGTGCTCACCGGCGGCCACGTCACCGACGCGCCCAGGAAAGCATACGCGCGTAGACCGGATCCGTCCCGAGGGCCTCCGCATCGCCCACCAGTACGAGTGCCCGCTTCGGACGGGTGAGCGCGACGTTGATCCGCCGGTAGTCTTCGAAGATCGGGCCGTCGAGCTCGCCGCTCGCGACGAACGAGACGACGATCACCTCCTGACTCGACCCCTGGAAGCGATCGACGGTGTCGACGGCGACGGCGTCGGGGACGTGGCGCTCGATCTCGGAGACCTGCGCGCGGAACGGGGCGATGACGCCGATCTCGGACGGGGCGAGTCCCGCATCGGCGTAGGTATCGATCAGATCGGCGATCCTCGACGCCTCCACGGCGTCTGTGTAGCGCTCGTCGTCGCCGGGGACGTCGACGAACGTGACCTGGTCCGCGAGTTCGGACGGGAGCGATTCCAGAGAGACGTCGTCTAGGTCGTCGAGCGTGCGACCGGCCACGTCGGGCGTCGCCGGCCGGAGCCGGCCGTCGTAGAACTCGGTCGACGGAAACGCCTGAATGCGCTGGTTCATCCGGTACTGGCGATCGAGCATGACGCCAGCATCGGGGTAAGCCTCGACGAGGCGCTCGAACAGCGACTCGGCGAGTTCGTTCTCCGCCTGCACCACCGGCGGAAGCTGGTGGTGGTCGCCGACGAGGACGAACCGTTCGGCCAGGTTGATCGCCGCGTACGTCCCCGGCTCCGTGAGCTGGGCGGCCTCGTCGACCAGCGCGACGTCGAACGATCCCTCTTTCATGACCCGGGAGCCGCAGGTCGCCGTCGTCGCGGCCACGATCCGGGCGCTCTGGAGCTCGGCGACCCGCGCGTCCGGATCGCCCTCCCGTTCGAGACGGAGGTGGCCCATGTCTTCGCGAACGCCGCTCTCGGTGCCGACGCGGACGACGTCCTCGGGCTCGATCCCGGTCTCCAGCACCGCTTCGAGCGCGTTGTCGACCGCCCGGTTGGTGAAGGCCGACAGCAGCACGCGCTCGCCGCGCTCGACCATGGCGCGGATGGCGCGAGCGATGGTGTAAGTCTTGCCGGTTCCCGGCGGGCCGTGAATCAACGCGCAATCGCGCGCGCCGACCGCCTTGCGGACGGCCACGTCCTGGGCGTCGTTGTTGTCGACGAACGTCTCGTCGATCGCGTCGAATTCCGGCGCTGCGCGCTCGAACAGGACGTCTTTTCGCCGCTCCGTACCCTTGAGGAGAGCGTCGTGCAACGCCGTCAGGAGCCGATCGGTCGTCAGCTCGCTCGGGTAGACGTCGAGGCGCTCGACCTCGACGGGCTCGTCCGCCGTCAGGACGATCTCCGCGTCCAGCGGCCCATCGTCTGCCTCCGCCGCGGGCGGCGCCACGCCGTCCAGTCGTTCGATCCGGGCCAGCTCGGCGTCGCCGACGACCGGTTCGCCGTCGCTGGCCAGTACCAGATCGCCCTCCCGCAGCTTCGAGGTGGCCGCCGACCGCCGGCGGGCGCGCAGCTCCCAGCGGCCGCCCGACAGCTCGCGCGCCTCGATAAACTCGAGGTCGACGATCGCCCGGTCGTCGTCCGCTCGTTCCTCGGCGCTCTGCTCCCAGAGCTTCGCGTACTCGCGGTGGACCTCGCGCCGCTCCTCCTCGATCGCCCGGTAGAAGCGATCGAAGTGCTCACGCTCTTCCACCGGGATCGCACCCCCGATCTGGCCGGCCTTCGACTCCTGGTCGAGGCGGCCGGAGACGACCATGCAGGTGTCCCGTTCGAAGCAGTACTCGCACTTCGCGTTTCCTTCCTTGCCCGTCGGAACGCCGCCCGAGGCCTCCATCGCGGCGATCTCGTTACGCAGTCGGAGGACGTACTCCAGCAATCCCTGGCCCATCGAGAAGTCCTTCGCCGGGGTCAGATCGCCCGTCTCCTCGTTCCGATCGAGCGCCGAGTTCTTCGTGTACAGCAGCGTCCCGGTGTCGATCGAGCCGCCGTGTTCCTCGAGGACGAGCGCGTACAGCGCCGCCTGCACCTTGTCCTTGAACCGCGGTTCCTTCTTCAGGTTCTTGCCCGTCTTGAGTTCGACCGGCGCGCCGCGACGGATCGCGTCGGCCCGCCCCTTCAGACCGAAGGTCTCACTGATGAGCAGCTGCTCCGAGCGCCACTCGTCGTCCTCGCTCAGCCGGCCCTGTTCGAGCCAGCCTTCGATCGCGGCCGCGTTCTGTCGGACGTCCTCGGCCGTCGATTCGGCCGACTCCCCCAGGAGGCCGAGTTCCAGGGCTCGCTCTTCGACACGTTCCTCGATCGACGCCTCCAGGTCCCGGCCGCGGAGGAGGTCGCCGAAGACCTCGTGGACCAGCGTCCCCTTCACGACGGGGTAGTTGAGTGGGACGCCGGAGAGCTTGTTGAGATAGTACAGTCGTGGACACTCCACCCAGTTGCGGACGTCGGTCACGTCGACGAGGTACGCGGGTTCGACCACGACGTAGGACGCCGGCGTCGTCGCGTACCCCGTCTCGCCGCGGTATTCGTCGCGTTCGGCCTCGGTCACGACGAGTTCCATGCCGGGTTCGAGCACCTCGGCCGACTCGGTCCACTTGCCCCAGAGGGTGACCGTGGTCGGCGTGGCGCCGGCCGAATCGGACCGGCCAGCGTCGGTCGCCGAGTCATCGGTCGAACTCGTCACCCCGCTGTCGGTCGCTGAGTCGCCTGCCGAATCCAGAACACCGCTGTCGGTCGCGGAATCGCTGACCCCCTCCTCACGCAGCCGGAGCGCCACCTCGGCGAGATCCCGTTCGCCCGCACTCGTCGAGACCGTCCGCGTCGTCACCTCGCCGACGACCGTTCCACGTACCTTCACGCGAGTGAAGTACGCCGGAATCAGAAAAACGCTGTCGGTCCCGGTTCCGATTTCCGACGGGGGTCCGAACTCGGACGGGATCACCGATTCAACACGCCGGCGAATCTCTCGGGATCGTACCAGTAGAGACTACCGATACCGACGGCGAGGAGGACGCCGAGAACCGATGCGACGATCACGAGCGGCGGACCGCCGGCTCCCTCGTCGGAGTGGGCCACCGTCACCGAACCGACGTCTACCCCGTCGACGGACACGGTCTTCGAGCCCGTCGAATCGAACCGGTGTTCGAAGGTAACGGTCCTCGACTCGTCCGGAGAGAGGGACACCGACGCCGAATCGACTTCGTCCCCGTCGACCGAGAGAACGAGGGTCCGATCGACACCCGTTTCTCCGGCAGCGACGGTGACCGTGATCCGAACCGTCTCACCCGGATCGACGTCCGATGGCTCGATCGATGCGTCCGGTATCGAGAGTGCAGACTCGTCCGTGACGGTGACCGATCCGGCCGGCTCGCCGTCGACGGCGAGTTCGTAGGTGCCGGGTTCGTCGAACGTCGTCGTGAGGGTGAGCGTGCCCGCGCCGTTCGACTCGACGGCGATCGACCCCGAATCGACCCGTTCGCCGTCGGCGGTGAGCGTCCCGGTGAAGGTGCCATCGCTCTCGCCGACGTTCTCGACCTCGATGGTCACGGCAACCTGCTCACCGACGCCGACGTCGCCGTGGTCGAGTGTCAACGCGGTGACGTCGAACGGCGGGGACCCGTCGTCGTCCGGGGGCGGAGGCGGCAGGAATCCGCCGCCACCACCGGAATTCTCCTGCAAATCAACGGTGTTCGTCCCGCCCGGCAACGCCAGGGGCAGTGTCCCGTTCTCCGTGACGGTTCCGGAGGCGAGCGTCGACCCGTTCTCGGCCACGGCGTCGACGTCGGCCCCGGACTCGAGACCGGTCTCGAGGAGCGTCAGGTTCCACGAAGCGGCCGCGTCGTACGCGATATCCCCACTCCCGCTCCCGTACGTCACCGCAGAGAGCGACAGCGCGGGGACGGTTCCGTCGACGCTCACGTTCGCCTCGTCGTCCGGGGCGATCAGAACCGACCCGTTCGTCGCGTCGATATCGAACAGGCACGTGGTTGGACCTGTTCCGTTCTCGACACCGAGAACCGTCGAGGCGTTCGACGAGAAGGTCACGTTCCGAAATCGGATGGTCTCCGGGCCCAGGAACGGACCGTCCTCCGGCATCGGCTGGGTGTCGTTGTACGCGACGGTGAACCCGGAGTCCGCGACGAACATCGCACCGCCACCCGATCCAGCGCAGGCCGGGTCGGGCTCCGCCGCGACCGCTCCCGTCCCAAGAGCGGCCAGCGCGATCACCGCGACGAGGACCAGGGAAGCACAGGCGAGACGAGCCGTCACCGCACCTCACCGCCGGCGGATTCGGAACCCGCGACCGTCTTCGACACACCCGCAGCCGCGCCGTCGTCTCCCTCGGTTCCCGGGTCGTCGACTTCATCGATGCCCGAATCAGTGTCACCCCCGTCGATGCCCGAATCAGCGTCACCCCCGTCAGCCGCCAGCCGTCTTGCTTCCAGCGCGTCCAGGCGCTCCCGTAGTGCCTCGTTCTCGGCTTCGAGCTCGTCGAGTCGACCTCGCTGGTCGTCGAGACGCTCCTCGCGTTCGTCGAGGCGCTCCGCGAGGCCCTTGATCGCGGCGAGCGCGACGCCGTCGGCGTTGATCGAGTTGATGTGTCGATCGCTGTCCCCCACGTCGAACGCCTCGTGGAAGTCCTCGGCCATCGGGCCGATGTGTGTCGTACCGGCGCCGTCCCCGTCGTCCCCCGTGTACTCCCAGGTCGCGACCGGCATCGACTCGACCCCCTCGAGAACGGCCGACGGCTCGACCGGTTCCACGTTGGTCTTGGCCGACCGCGTCGACGTGGTCGACCAGCCGGTGCTGCCGCCCGAAATGTAGGTCGTTCCGCCGCCGGTGATGAATCGGACTCCGCCGGTCGCTTTGACGTGGAACGTCTCCGCGCCGGTGACGCCCGACCCGTTCATCCCGTCCCCCGACGAAAACGGATCCGATAGGGAGTCACCGTTGCCGTCCGACCAGACGAACGTGTGGTCGTGGTATGCCTGCGCCTGGTGACCAACTGCAACGCTGCTCTCTCCCGTCGCTTCGTTCGAGTAGCCGCCGGGGACGGTCGCATAGGAGCCAGACGCTTCGCCTAACGAACCACCGCCGATTGTTGCGCCGGTACCACTCGCGGTGTTAGTGAACTACCCTACCCTACTCGCTCACGGCTGACACCGGTCGCTCCTTGAGGGTAGCGCGGGACCTTCGGTCCCGCTGACCATGCGAACGGGCGCTTCGCGCCCGTGAGCAGATAGGGCTTCCTGCTTCCACGACGCGCTTTGCAGACACAGGTGTATCCACAGGGAGCGCAGTCTCCACAGGCGTTGATTCGGAGTATCCCACTCCTACGTCTTCGAGGCCGCGAGAAAGGATGTTCCACGCCGCGTTCGCGTCCCTGTCCGCCTCAAACCCGCAGGCGGGACAGGAGTGTTCACGGACCCACAGCGGCTTCTCGGTCGAGACGCCACATGACGCGCACTCCTTGGTCGTCCCTCTCGGGTTGACCGCCACGAAGTGCGTCCCTTCGCGCTCACACTTGTATTCGAGCAACGAGAGGAACGTCCGCCACGCCGCTGATGCGGTGGTACGGCTGTTCGACGGCGATTCCATCATCCCCTTCACGTTCAGGTCTTCGACCGCCACGAGGTCGTACTCCCGAGCGTAGTACGCCGAGAGTTTGTGCAGGAAGTCGCGGCGCTTCCGTCGGAGATCGGCGTGACACTCCGCGACTCGACGCCGTTGCTTCTCGTAGTTGTTCGACCCGTATTGTTTCCTAGAGAGCTTCCGGTGCTCGCGTTCCAAGCGTTCGCGCTCGTCGGTGAGGTCAAGCGACCCGACCGCTGTGCCGTCGGTGTCGTGAGCGTACTTGAGAATCCCTAGGTCGATACCGACGCAATTCTCGGGATTCTCAGGTGGCTCAGGAACTTCACGGTCCATTTGGACGCCGAAGGTGGCGAACCACTCGCCCGTCGGTTCCTTCTTGACCGTGACCTGTTTCACGGTGGCGTCGTCAGGGATGGCGCGGTGGAGCCGAATCGGTATATCCGCGAGTTTCGAGAGTGACAGGACAGTCTGACCGCCCTTCTTGTCGAGCTTGAAGCCAGACTGGCTGTACGTGAAACTGCGAAACTCCCGTGGCGGCTTCCACTTGAGTTGACCGACGCCGTAGCCGTTCTTCTTGAGTGCCGAGAGTCCTTTGAGGTTGTCGAACAGTCGTTCCACGACGGTTTGGAGAACCTTCGAGTACACGGCGGAGAGGCCGTCCCACCACGTCTTGAGGTCGGGTAGTTCCGACCGTAGTGTGGTCATGGACGGTAGTTCACCGTGTTCGTCTTGGTACTCGTTGAGTCGGTAGAGCGTGTGGTTGTAGAGTTGCCTACAGATGTCTCGGTGGCGGTCCAACTCCTCACGGTGGGCGTCGGACGGCGTGAGACGGTACTTGTAGGCGTAGTACATTCTACTCGCGTTGGTCCTCGACGTACTGTTTCAGCACATCAAGCGACACCTGCCCCGTCGAGATGAGGCAGTACGAGTCGTTCCAGAACGAGTCGCCCCACAGTTCGGTCTTGAGTTCGTCCGCGTACTCGTTGCGGATACGGCGGGCGGTCGCGCCCTTGGCCGTGTTGATGAACTTCACGAGGTCTGTGGTTGGTTTCGCTCGGAACAAGATGTATACATGGTCGTCCTCGCCGTCGAGGTTCGTCAGTTCGACACCGTAGTTGTCCGTGAACCCGCTGATGACCTCGTGAATGAATTGGGTTCGCTCCTCGGTTAGCACTCCGCGCCGATACTTCGTGGTGAGTATCAGGTGGTAGTGCAGGGAAAACGTCGAGTGCGCTCCCGAGTCGAGGTCGTATTCCATTGGGTTCAATAAATATTATGTTACTCTATTGCAAAAACATTGCGATTGCGTGGGTCTATTGGATTGCCACCGAATTGTGTTCGAGAACCGTGCGGCACTGTATCCCCTCCCTGCTCGCGCCTCCCGTTCGGTCGGCGCTCGCTGAGGAAGGGGGCTTAGCGCCTCAATTCAGCTAAACCCCCCACTCACGGTTGCATCAGTCGATTCCGCGATATTGGATAATCCGCCAGCGACCGTCGAGGTGACAGCGGTCGCCTCGTTGGAATTGCCGCCCGCGACGGTCGAGTCGCTATCGGTCGCCTTGTTGTCGATCCCCCCGCCGACTGTCGCCCTCTCTCCACTTGCTACGTTGGACGCACCGCCTCCCACGGCCGCAGCCTCGCCGCTCGCCTCGTTCTGATCGCCGCCCGCTACGGTGGCGAGGTCCATACTGGCACCGTTTGAGTCACCGCCCGATACGGTGGCGCCCGTTGCGGTGGCCTCGTTCTTCGCACCGCCGCCGACCGTCGCATCGCGCGAACTCGCCACACCGAAGCGACCACCGCAGACGGTGGTGTACTGATAGGTCGCTTGGTTCTGCGTTCCACCGGCGACCGTCGAATCCGCCCCGCTCGCCACGTTTTCGTTTCCACCGCCGACTGTCGCAGTCGCCCCACTCGCCTCGTTCTGGACGCCGCCCGAGATGGTGGCAGTCGATCCGTCCGCGACGTTCGCTTCACCGCCGGCGACCGTCGATCCGTACGTGGCTGCGGCGTTGTCGAACCCGCCGCCGATGGTACCGAACTCGCCCGACACCCGGTTCGGGAACGCGTCCGTCCCATCGTCGAATCATCCTCCAGCGATGGTGACTCCGCGAACGGATCCCTCCACGCCGTTACTCGAGTGTCCAGAAACGATGTTTCCGGCGTGCCCACTGTTCGCTTCGACGGCGATATCGAGGGTCGATCGTGACATGATGGCCTCGGTGTGAACTGCCCGAAGCGGGTCGCTCTCCGTCCCGACCTGCCCTTGAGCGTCCGCACTCGCCGTCGTCGCACCCAGTCCCAGCAGGCCGGCGAGGCCGAGCGTACCCATCGCGGATCGACGCGTCATCGATCCGGCCGATTCGCCGTCGCCTTCGTCGCATCGCTCGTTCGTCTCCAGTTCCCCCACGCGATCCGCGAGTGCCTCGACCGTTCGTTCGAGCTTCGCGAATCGATCGGCCGCGTTCGGTTCGTCCGCAGTTGCATCTTCTTCGGTCATGCGTTGTAATCGTCCGACAGGTCCGCGATTGGCCGCACCACAGCGACAGTCCGCGACGAATCGAACCACCGGACGGTCCAAATCACCACACCGACTTCTCATCAATCGGGACCCTAGAGACGTAGCGACCGCTGCGGTAGTTTCTCGAAAGACGGTGAAATCGACTCCGGCGACGTCAGCGGTGCTCGATCCGCGCACCACTCGAACGTCGCCGGCCTGGTGGCGTGGCGGTCGCGATCAGTTGTAGCCGCGCCACTTGTGGCCGCACTCGGTACACTTGAAGAATCGCGTTGGCGGCTCGTCCGCACTCGCGGTCTGCTGGATGTAGTACCACGCCTCCTCGGTTCCGCACTCGTCACAGCGGACGTCGGTCGCCTTCGGTTTCCCCTCGAAGTCGGCGTTCGCGTCCGTCTCGATCACGTCGTCGTCCGTCTGGGACTCCGTGGTGACGAACGCGGCTTCCCGGTCTCGATCACGCTCGACGGCCGAACCGCAGGTCGAACAGACCAGTCGGTCCCCGTCGGGCTTCATCATCGACCCGCAGTCGTCGCAAAACTGCATGCACCGAAAAACGGGACGCCGAGTGAAAAGTCCCCCGTCGCCGGCATCCGCTCACACGCAACCGACCGTCACGGACGGGACGCCCCGCTCGCCAGTGACACGCCGCCAGACGAGCGGCCGTGTTCCGGTCGGCTACCCCTCTTCGAGTGCCTCTTCTTCGACGACCACCGGACAGTTCGCGACCCTGAACGTCTCGACATCGACGAGTTCGAGGATCGACGTGCCGTCGTGCTCGCACCCGAGGGTGGGCGGGTCGGTGAAGTGTTCGCACTGGTGACAGTAGCGGTGTTTGTCGATCTCTCGGATCTCCCGGTCGGCGAGGTCAACCGCTGGCCCGGCCTCGTCGTCCGCGAGCCGTTCCCAGAGCCGGTCGCTATCCAGTTCGTTCACTGGCACCGCTTCGAAGAGTTCCTCGAATGCCCGATCGTCGTCAACTGACTCGGTGACACCCGTCGCGATGGTCCCATCGTCGAATTCGAACCCCGGGCCCCCGCCGTTGGACGCCACCGCGCCCGACTGCTCGGGCGAGCGGTCGTCGACCGACGCGTCGTCGCCGGGACCGCCACGCTCACCGGTCGCGGCGCCGGGAGATCGCTCGTCACCGGCGGTGGCACCGGTCGAAACCCCGTCGGCACCCTCCGATCTGCTCGATCGAGGCGCCTCGGCGTCGGACTGATCCCGGTCGACTGCCGCTTCGCTGGACTCCGACTCGTCCTCGGTCATCGGTCGTCACCACCGATCGCCGAGTCGTCGTTCGCCGCGGCTTCGAGTTGCTCTCGATCCGGTCCGTCCGTTCCGGTACGGCCCGGGAGCGGTGGTGGGTCGCCGGTGACAAGCGTATCGGAACCGAAGAACGAAGACGACCCCTCGACGTCCGCGAACGAGGCGCCGCAGTGTGGACAGCGGGGCCGCGCGAGCAGTGCGAGATCGACGCTCGAACCGCACTCGTCGCAGGCCGCCCGCCTCACGTCGAGTCGGTTCGCCGTCGCTCTCAGTTCGTCCACGGCCGCACGGTCACGTTCCCGTTCGAGGAGCGTCTCCCGGTCGTCGCGCAACTCGAGCACTGCGCCCGCGAGTACCGTCGACCGATCGGAGAGCCTGTCGACGTCTCCCGACACGTCGGCGAGGATCGATTCGTGTGCCTCGTATCGGTCGTCGACGCGGTCCGAGAGATCGTCGTGCGCTGAAACGAGCGCGGTGACGTTCGCCTCGAGCGAATCGATCTCGTTCGAGAGGGCGTCGACCCGCTCGAGCGGTGCGTAGTCGTCGTGGGCGTGCGCTGCCGGTGCTCGTTCGTCGACCTCGCGTTTGACCTCGATGACGCGCTCGCGGACGTCTTCGACGTGGTCGATGAACTCCTCGCGCTGTGCGTCGAGTTGCGCTCGAAGTGAATCCAGTTCCTCGGCGTCTGCGACCGCCCTCGCGCCGTCCTCAGCGGCGATCTCGCGGGCCGCTTCCAGGAGTCGCCGACAGACGTCGGCTCGCGACGTCCCCGTCCGTATCGCCTCTTCGTCGAGCCAGTCGTCGACGTCGGGCGGCACGGAGATGGTGAGCGTATCGTCGTCGCGCCCGTCGCTGGCCATATATATCGGGTGGAGGGCCTGACGACTCTTGAACGTTGGTTCGAACTCAGTGTTCGATTCGAACGCGAGACGTCCCCACGCTCCCCCTGCAGCACCAGTCGTCCGGGCGACAGGAGACCAGACGCTACCGGATCTTTCGTACGTTACTGACGTCGAATCCGGCGTCGTCGATCTCCGTTTCGAATTGAACGATGTTCTCGTCTTCGAGCCGCGAGAGGACGCCCCTGAACTCCTCGACGACGAGCGTCCGAGCCCGTTCGGAGCCACCCGTCTCCCACTCGAACAGCAGGGTGCCGTCGGCCGCCTCCTTGAGACGGCCGAGCGTTCGCCGATCGAGCGGTTCGACGTTGACCAGGAGTAATATCAGTCCGCCCCACCGGTACGTGGCGCGCGCCAGCCCTTTGAGGAGAAACGTGAGATCGGCCGGGTCGAACCGACCCGTGGCCGCCGCCAGCAGATCCGTCACCGAGTCGATCACGACCAGGTTTCCAGGCGCGTTGGCCGTCAGGTACTCGGCGACGGCTGCAAGGACGTCACGACGGTCGTTCGACGAACCGAGGGCGGTGATGTCCGGCGTCCGTTCGGCGTACCACTCGGTCGGGACTGGCGAGAGCTGGAAGTACTCCTGGGAGAGGTCCGCAACCGTGATGTCCGTCGCGGCGGCGTCGACGAGGTCGTCCTCCAGGGAAAAGCGCATCTCGTCGACGACGGACGCTGGCTCGTCGGTGAACGTGACGTAGTGGACGGCGTCCGGTAGCGACGCGCCGGCCGCGAGGTCGCCGTAGTAGAGTTCGAACCCCGCCTCGTCCGCCGTGGCGAGTCCGTTCATCGCCGCGCTGGTGTAACAGAACTCCCGGGCGCCGGCACCCGACTCGCCGGCGAGCAATACCACGCTGCCCGCCGGGGCGCCACCCCCGATCATCGCGTCGAGGCGTGAGATGCCGAAGGGGATCCGCTCCATAGCCGGTGATCGAACACGATCGGGTTAGCTGTTGTGGCACGACCCGCCGGTCGCCCGTGTCCGATCCCACCCGATCGTCGACGGTCGGCCGCCAGAGTCGGACGGCCAATCGCGGCGACCCGGTCCGGCGGACGAACCGATCAGTCGCGTCGGTCCTCGACGACGTACCCGTTCGCGGCCGGCGGAGAGACGTACACGGAACCGTCCAGATCGAGCCCGGCGAGGGTGTCACGGGCCGCATCGACGGCTTCGTTCGCGTGCGCAGCGTCAGTCACCCCGTAGACGGCGGGCCCCCACGAGGACTGCCCGATACCGGTCAGGACCGACGCGGACTCGAGGCGATCGACGAGGCGACCGGCCGGCGGACGGAAGACGCCACCCTGCGTGTCGGCGTACCAGGTGCCGTTGAGACGTCCGATCCGTTCGACGGCGTCGCCGAACGCGTCGAGCCGGCCGGCGGCAGCTGCGGGGAGGAGTCGCCTGGTGAGTACCCCGGCGATCTCGTCGGCGGCGCCGGGCGAAGCGTCCTCGACGACGGACCTGATGCTCGAATCTTCCGTCTCGCCGCTTCTCCCCGGTTCGGCGTCGGGTACAACCACGACGAACCGCCAGTCCGAGGGCAGTTCGTGACGCGCGACGACCGGCGGGACCGTCCACTCACCGACCGCGGGCGGCGCCGTGGTGAACCTGGAGGTTGGGTGACCCGCGTCGACGACGAATCCACCGGCCTCGAACGTCGCTACGCCGACGGCGCTCCGACCACCGCGACCCACCGATGGGGCGTGGCTCCTGACTGCCGGCTCCAGGTCGTAGGCCAGCGCGGTCGCGGCGTAGATCGACAGCGCGAGCTGCGTGCCGCTTCCGAGCCCGACGTGGCGTGGCAGCGACGTCTCGACGCGGACGTCGACGCCGGGGACGTCGAGTACGTCGACCGCTCGTTCCGCGTAGCGACGAGTCGATTCGGTCGATTCGATCGCCGTATCGTCCGACTCTGTCGGTCGCTCGTCCGAGACGGTGACGTCGTCGGCCCGCTCAGCGCACACCCGGACCCGAGGTTCGGCGAGGCCGACACCAATTCCACCGTAGAGGCGCTCGTGCGCGAGCGAGAGGTTCTGAAACCCGACGTGTAATCGGGCGCCAGCGCTGACGGTGACCATCGCGATACCGCGGGTTAGCCCGGTCGACTCAAGGGGATTTCGGCACCGTCAACGTCTGCAGCCATCGACGGGACGCGGTTGTCCGTGCGAGCCGACCGGTACCTGCACCTGAAGTGCGAGCCGACCGGTTCCCGCGGCCGAAGGCACACTTATTCCGGTCCGTTCCGAACACGACGACGTGATCGTCGTCGCCACGGAGGACTTCGAACTGTACCACGGGGTCGTCACGGACCTTCGAGAGCGGGACGTGACGTTCACGACCGTCGAGCCCGGCGACGACCTCCCAGACGAAGCGACGGTCGTGATCAGCGACGAGCGGTCCGCTCCGCGTGGCACCGAGGACCTCCGGGTCGTTACCGGCGATCCGACCGAACCACGCCGTGTCGTCGACCGAGCCCTCGCGATCGTCCGCGGATCGACGGGCCGGACGATCGTCGGCGTCGATCCCGGCCGAAAACCGGGGATCGTCGTCCTCGCCGGCGACGCAGTCGTCGCCGCCTTTCAGGTGCCGCTCGCGGACGCCGTCGAGACGATCGACGCGGAACTGGCGGACGCCACCGATCCCATCGTCAGAATAGGCGACGGCGCTCGCTTGCAGGGGAGTACGCTGGTGAACGACCTTTCCGACGACGTTCGGGTCGAACTCGTCGACGAGACCGGGACGACACCGTACCTCGGGACCGGTGCGCGCGGAATGGGCGACGTCATCGCGGCCGTGAACATCGCCCGGATGGCGGGAGAGCCGGTCACGGAACGCGAGATCGAACCGACGGCCGGCGAACTGCAGGCGATCAAGGATCGCTCCCGTGAGTCGGGGGAGACTGACCGGGCGATAGACGATCGGTTCGCACGCAAGGTCGCCGCTGGCGAGTTGACGATCGAGGAAGCACTCGCCGCACACCGCGACGCGAGTCGCGACCGTGACGAGGAGTAGTCGACTCCGCAACACGGGTACTCGAGAGAGAGAGAGAGAGAGAGAGATCGAAGCGGATCCGGTTGGAGCCGGCTGTGACGTCGATGCCGAGCCGCTCAGTCGTCTTCGTCGGACGGAAGCCCATCGGTGGACACGTCCGCCGAACCGGCCTGTCCGCCGTCGCTGGCCGCAACGTTCGTGCCCGCCGCGTCGAACGAGACGTCGTCGGGACCAAGGTACTTCGTCCAGAGCACGAGCAGGCTCGGCAGGACGAGCACGCTCGCGAGGAACGCGTAGATGATCGTCATCCCGGTGATGATGCCGAACTGCTGGAGCGGCGGGAGGATGGCGAACGCGAGGACGCCGAACCCGCCGACGGTCGTTGCAGCGCTCCCGAGCAGTGCGCCGCCTGTCCCGGTGATCGTCCGGGACATCGCCTCCCAGACCGAGCCCGTCCGTTCGAGTTCCAAGTTGTAGCGTTCACTGACGTGGATGCTGTAGGCCACGCCGAGACCGACCGTGAGGCTCGTGATCATCCCCGTCATGACGTTGAACGGGATTCCGGTGAGGTACATCGTCCCCAGAATCCACGAGACGCTGAAGACGACGGGCATCAGCGTGACCGCACCGAGGGTCGCGCTGCCTTCCGTGATCCGGTAGGTGAGCATGAGGAACGCGAAGACGGCCACGAGCGTGATCAGCAGGCTCTCGATGACCGTGTCCATCAACTGGTCCGAGATGATGTCGAAGAGGATCGACTGACCGGTCGCGATCGCGGTGACGCCAGCCGTCCCGTCGATATCGTCGGCGATCTGTTGCATCTCGTCCGTGACGTCGCTCATCGCCGCCGTCCCCTGCGTCGAGATAACCATCCGGACGCCCTGGTACTCGCCATCGTCGGTCCGGTCGATCACGTTGGACGCTTCGGTGGGCGCAGTCGCGAACAGGGCATCGTAGACACCCTCGACGTTCTGGTCTGGGACCATGTCGCCGTTGGTGTCTGCCGCGGTGAGCGTCGCGTTGAACGATTCGTTCTCCGCGGCGACCGCCTGCATCGTTCGAACCGGACTCTCGAGATCGGCGTCACCGCTCCCGAGCGTCGCAACGACGCTGTTGTTCGCGGCCTCGCGCTCGGCCTCGTGAATCCGTTGTAACGTCTGTGGATCCGTGACGCCGTCACCTTGAACCACGATCTGCGCCTGTGCGTCCTCGCGGACGAAATTCTCGTTGACGAAGTCCAGGTTCTCCTTCATCGTGTACTCGGCCGGTTTGAACGGTTCCGGCAAGTTTTTCGTCCACTCGGGTGGGTCCTCGGCGATGAAGTCCTCCTGGTCGAAGGTCGTGTCGACCTGCGTGGCGCCGTAGGCACCGCCGGCACTCACGAGCAGCGCGATCAGGATGACGGCGATCGGTGCGCGTCGTGCCGCCGCCGAACCGACGCCGAGTACCTGACTGAATCGGCCGCCTCCGGTCCCGAAGGCTCGTTTCTTGCGATCGAACCCGCGGTTCTCGAAGAACTCGTCGAGTTCGACCTTGATCGCCGGGATCAACGAACCGAAGATGAGCAACGCGGCGGTGATACCGGCCGCGCTCACTACCCCGAAGTCCTGGATCGGCGGAACGGGGCTGGTGAGGTTCGAGAGGAACCCGATGACGGTCGTCGCCGTCACCCAGACGAGGGCGATGCCGACGCCGACCAGGGCGATCCGCATCGATCCGCGAGTGTCCTCCTCGCCGTACTCGCCACCGTCGTGTCGCTGTTCGCGGTGACGCATGAAGATGTGGATCGCGTAGTCGATCGAGAGCCCGATCAGCAAGACGGGAACGGCGATGAAGATCTGGTTGAAACTGATCCCCGCCCAGCCCATGAACCCGAACGTCCAGACGAGGACGGCGACGATACCGAACACCCCGAGGAGTATATCGAGGACGTCTCGGTAGGCGACGATTAGGGCGAGGACGACGAACAACAGCGCCAGTGGGCCGACGATCGACAGGCTGTCACCCATCGAGTTGTTGATCTCCTCGGTCATGACACCGCCACCGAAGATCATGACCTCGGTTCCGGGGGCGTCGTCCGCGTTCGCTATCGACCGCATCTCGAGCTGGGCGTCGACGATCGACTGCGGCATCGAGCCCGTCTGGGCACCACCCCCACCACCCTCCATCTGGTGGGTGACGAGCAGCATCGTCGCGTTCGCGCTCGTCGAGCCGACGTCGTACTCGACCGGCATGAACGCGAGCCCGTTCAACTGACTCGTTTCGTCCTCACTCAGAACGGTGTCGAGAGTGCGCTCGTACGTCGACCCGTTCATCGACTCGATCGCGTCGATCTGGTCGGCAAGTGACGGCGTGGAGCCGTTCTGCATGGCTTCCTGCCGGTCCCGCAACCGCTGGCTGCGTTCGCTCAGTTGGTCGTACTCGGTCTCGAGGACGCCCTGCGTACCAACCTGGTACGCCGTCTCGACCTGCGTCTGGTTCTGTGCGTTCTGCAGCATCCCGACGGCCCGCTCGAACGTCTCGTAGTGCGATTCGTTCAGTTCGACGGGCGAATTCTGGTTCGCCGTCTCGAACGCGTCTCGCGCCGACGACGACTGGCCGTCTCGAATGGAATCGAGCGACGTGCTGAGCGCCCCAGCGGTCGCGTTCAATTCGTCCCGACGCTGCTGGACCGAGGCGGCCTCCTCCTGCAACTCGCGCTGTTGGTCACCGGAAATCGCTGTGATCGCGACGAGATTCGCCACTCCGATCGAGGGTTGCTCGTCAGCGAGAGTGCGATTGATCGTCTCGTCGTCTCTGAACGACTGCTGGAGTTCGAGTTGTGAGACGAGCGACTCCTTCGTGAGTACGTCGTCGCCCCTGACGATCACCTGGGCCGTCGTGCCGTTCTGCTCCGCACCGCCGAAGTTGTTCTGGGCGTAGGTAAGCGCCTGCGATTGCTCCGTATCGCTCTGGAACGCGTCGAGCGATGACGTCTGGTCGACCATCCCAGCCCCAGCGCCCATGACGACGGTGAGAATCAGCATAATTCCGATCACGGCCTTGCTGTGGCCCATGATCGCCCCTGTCAGACGGTCCACCCAGCTCATGGAAGACCCCGCCCCCCGTTCGTCGCCGCGTCGATCACCGGCCGCGCGTCGTCGATCATCTTGTAACTGAATATTCAATCAGGACTTAAGAACCTTCTCACTTCACCCGATCCGCAGCGAATCGGAATGTGGCGCCCAGCGCCACGCTCCTCGGATAATCCGGTCTCGGAGACCGTCCGTAGTCGATCGCGTCGGTCCGACCGGACCCACCCGCCTCCAACCCGGTTCGACCCGGTGACTGACTATTCAATCAATTTTTATAGCCGGCGTGAGTACGGGCACTAGCATGGACTGTGGGATGTCAGGACCCGGGCACGCGAACGGCCGTGTGGTGCGATGAACCAGACGTCGTCGTTTCTCGACGATCCGGACGACACCCGAGAGGCGATCATGCGGGCGACGTACGTCGCACTCGGGAAGCACGGCTACTCGGACCTGACGATCCAGCGGATCGGTGACGAGTTCTCCAAGAGCAAGTCGTTACTGTACCACCACTACGACAGCAAAGACGACCTGCTACTCGACTTTCTCGAGTTTATGTTGAACCAGCTCGAAGAGCAGTTACCGGTGTACAGGGACAGTGGCGCAGACGACCACATCCAGGACATCGTCGACCAGACGTTCGTGTTCGGCGACAGCCACGCACCGGACGACTTCGTGCGCGCGATCCTCGAACTCCGGACCCAAGCAGCCCACGACGACGAATTTCGATCCTACTTCACCCGAAGCGATCAGTTCGTCCGAAAACACGTCGCCCACACGATTCGTTCGGGCATCGAACAGGGTATCTTTCGTGACGTCGATCCACAGGAGACGGCAGCGCTCTTTCAACTCACCTTCGTCGGCACGATGACCCAGCGGGTGACGAGCGACGACGAAGTACTGGACGACGCGCGGACCGAATTCGAACGGTACGTCCGCGAATGTCTCCTTGCGCCCGAATACGAACGCGAGTAGCCGAACGACCGACGACGGCCACTCGCCTCGATGGGCGATAGACCGACCCGGCTCCAGGGACGGATCCATCTCGCTGCCCCATGGGAACGTCCTGCCGCCGTCGCCTGCACGCGACGCCAACCGGTGCCCGTCCGCGTTCACGGACCTGGCTCGATTTCTCGCCCGATTATCGATTCGGCTCGAAGAGAGCCGGATACCATCCGATGGAAATGGGCCGATTACTCCGAGGAGTCCGACCCGTCTGGAAACAGAGGTTCGTTCCGAACTATCGGGAAACGGCCCTGACGGCAGGATACATCCAGTTTACCGTGTCGTTCGCACACCCACCAGGGTGACCGTCCAGGCCAATATTTTGTATAGCGCCATAGGATTCACGTGACAGAATAACACGACACCATATAAAGGACCCTGGTGGATGGTTCGATAGCCCCATCGCATCGACTCGTTCGTCCGATAGTGGCGTGCGGAGGCGGGACGACAGTTTTCCGACAGCTCCCTCGTTCGAACTCGCCGACAGCTACCCCCGCGTCGCACGACCACGCCCGATCACCAGCCAATCGATCGCCCGTTCCCCCCCACGATCCGATCGATCCCGATCGACGCGTGATGGCAGTAACCCTAAGGGCGTTCGAGTCCAGGTACCACGTGTGAACGCCAACCCGTGGCATCGTGAGCAAAAGAGCTATCCGGCGAGCAACCGGAGTATCGGCAACGTCGCCCACCACTACCCATGAACGAAGTGCAACTGGAGGTCGCAAAAGCGTATCCGAACGACTCGGGTCGAGGAATCGCCCGTCTCGATCCAGATACGCTGTTGCATCTGAAGCTGAGTCCCGGAGACATCATCGAGATCGAGGGGGCCAACACGACCGCGGCCAAGGTCTGGCGGGCCGACCGACAGGACTGGAACACGGATACCGTCCGCATCGACGGTTTCACGCGCCAGAACGCCGAGGTCGGCATCGGCGAGCGCGTGACGATCCGAAAGGCGGAGGCGACGAAGGCGGACTCGCTCGTCCTCGCGCCCCCGGAAGAGGCGTCGGTACAGTTCGGTTCCGACGCCGCAGGGATGGTCAAACGACAGATCTTGAAGCGGCCAGTCGTCGAGCGCGACATCGTCCCCGTGATGAGCTCGACGAACCACCCGTTCATGCGCTCGCCCGGACAGGCGATCCCACTGATCTCGGTCGAGACCGAGCCCGACGGCGTCGTCCTCATCACAGAGGACACGGACGTCGAACTCCGCGAAGAGCCCATCTCCGGCTTCGAGAAGACCGGGGGCGGCATCACGTACGAAGACATCGGCGGCCTGCAAAACGAGATTCAGCGGGTCCGCGAGATGGTGGAACTCCCGATGAAGCACCCACAGATCTTCAAGAAGCTTGGCATCGAGCCGCCTCAGGGTGTGCTCTTACACGGACCGCCAGGGACCGGGAAGACGCTACTCGCGAAGGCCGTCGCCAACGAGACGTCGGCCTCGTTCTTCTCGATCGCTGGCCCGGAGATCATCTCGAAGTACTACGGTGAATCCGAACAGCAACTCAGGGAGATCTTCGAGGACGCGAGTGAGGAGTCGCCAGCGATCATCTTCATCGACGAACTCGACTCCATCGCGCCCAAGCGCGAGGACGTCACTGGCGAGGTCGAACGCCGCGTCGTCGCCCAGCTACTGACGATGATGGACGGCCTCGAATCCCGCGGCCAGGTCATCGTCATCGCGGCGACCAACCGGGTCGACAGCGTCGACCCCGCCCTCAGACGGCCGGGGCGGTTCGACCGCGAGATCGAGATCGGCGTCCCCGACGAGACCGGCCGCGAGGAGATCCTCCAGATCCACACGCGCGGCATGCCGCTTTCCGACGACGTCAACCTCTCGCGATTGGCCGACGACACGCACGGCTTCGTCGGCGCCGACATCGAGAGCCTCACCAAGGAAGCCGCGATGAAGGCACTGCGTCGCTACCTGCCGGAGATCGACCTGGACGAAGAGGACATCCCGCCGAGCCTCATCGACCGGATGATCGTCAAGCGTGACGACTTCGCCGGTGCGTTGAACGAGGTCGAACCCTCGGCGATGCGCGAAGTGCTGGTCGAGCTCCCGAAAGTCTCCTGGGACGACGTCGGGGGCCTCCACGAGGCCAAAGAAAAGGTGAAGGAGTCGGTCGAGTGGCCCCTCAACAGCCCCGAGAAGTTCGGCCGCCTGGGTATCGACCCGCCGGCTGGCGTCCTGCTGTACGGCCCGCCGGGGACCGGCAAGACGCTCATGGCGAAAGCCGTCGCCAACGAGACTAACGCAAACTTCATCTCCGTGCGCGGTCCGCAACTGCTCTCGAAGTGGGTCGGCGAGTCGGAGAAGGCGATCCGCCAGACCTTCCGCAAGGCACGACAGGTGTCGCCGACCGTGATCTTCTTCGACGAGCTCGACGCACTGGCGCCGGGCCGGGGCGGCGAGGTCGGTTCGAACGTCTCCGAGCGCGTCGTCAACCAGCTGCTAACCGAACTCGACGGGCTGGAAGACATGGGCGACGTGATGGTCGTCGGCGCGACCAACCGCCCCGACATGATCGATCCCGCGCTGCTCCGATCCGGCCGCTTCGACCGCCTCGTCATGATCGGCGAACCGGACACCGACGGACGCGAGCGCATCCTCGAGATCCACACCGAGGACACGCCGCTGGCCGCGGACGTCAGTCTGCGCGAGATCGCCGAGATCACGGACGGCTACGTCGGCTCCGACCTCGAATCGATCGGCCGCGAGGCAGCCATCGAGGCCCTCCGCGAGGACGACGGCGCCGAGGTCGTCGAGATGCGTCACTTCCGCCAGGCGCTCGAGAACGTCCGTCCGACGATCACGGAGGACATCCTGGAGTACTACGAGGGCATCGAAGACCAGTTCCGTGGCGGCACCACGACCGCCCCGACCGGCGGCCGCCGCGGCAGTCGCATCGGCTTCCAATAACGCGCCGATCGGTTCCCAAATTCGCTCGGAGTGCCCGACCAAAACCCATTTTCACCTGTCCGCGAAAGTGTGCGCTCCATCTTCGTCGCATCCTGCCACGTCAGCGGGGCCAGAGGCGCAGTCCGCTCACCGCGATAACGAGGCGATTTCCCGCCGAATCGCGTCGCGTTTTACGAGGAGGAACCCGACGAAGATGAATCCGAAGCCGACCATCGTCGGGGCGTCCACCGCTTGCCCGAGGTAGAGCCAGCCGACGATCGCTGCGACGATGGGAGCCACGTACGAGACCATGTTGATCTCGACGGCGCCGAGTCGTTCCAGCAGGTCGAAGTAGATCAGAAAACCGATCGCGCTCGAGACGATCGAGAGGTACGCGAGCGCCCCGAGGGCCTCCACCTGCAACCAGTCCTCGACGACGAATCGTTCGCCGATACCGGCGCTCATGAGGTGCATGATCGCCGCGCCGCCGAGCATCGACCAGGCCTCCATCGTTTCGATTGGCATGTCCGCCTCGATCCGACGCGTAAGGACGCTCCCGAGGGCGAACGCCGCCGCAGCACCGAATACGAGCAGGTTGGCGACCGTGCCGGGTGCGAGCACGTTCGAGGGATCAGGCCGGGAGATGACCAACACGCCCACCAGGCCGACGCCGACACCGACCACGCCGACTGGCGAGAGAGCATCTTGCGGGACGAGCGCGCGAGCGAATCCGGTCGTGAGTACCGGTGAGAGACTCACGAGGACGGCCGCGGCAGCCGCCGTCGTGTTCACCTGGCCCACGAAGAGGAACGCGTGGTAGACCGCGATCATGAGGATGGCACCGGCGGCCACGGTCAGCCACTCCGCACGACTGCGCGGAACCGGATCCGCGACGACGGTCGCCGCGTACGTGAGCATGATAATCCCAGCGACGTCGTAGCGAACGGCCGCGAAAAGAACCGGTGGGAGGTAGGCTAGTCCGGCGTCGATGGCGACGAAGGCCGATCCCCAGGCGAACGCGAGTACGAGAAACAGCGTGGCGGTTCGATACTGACTCACGGCGTACTATCCGAATCGGGGTAACGTATCGATTTCGATTCGAAGGATCCGCCGTCCGTCACCCCGTTCGAACGGCCAGGTTCAGTGGTGGGTTCGGCCTGTCAGAACAGTGCGAACCAGATCGGAACACTGGCGCAGGGTAAAGTGTTCGAACCGACGTCGGTGTCGCTCGAGACCGCAGTCGTGTGGTGGCAGTTTCGAGAGCGGGGTCGAGATCAGCGGTACCCCGCCACGGGAATCCGCCTAGTCCAGAAATCGATCCGGGACGAAGAGGTCGACCGCATCGTGGTCGAACACGACGAAGTCGTCGTTCAATCGACGACAAAAGACGCGGAACGTGCCCGCTTCGGAGGCTGTTTCTATGACCGCTCTAGCGCCGGCCAGTTCGAAATACGCGGGAACGAACGCTGCAGACTCGGCTACAGGATCGGTTTCGACGATCAGAAGGTACTGCATCTCTCCCGTCGGGGCGGCAAACACTTCGACGTCGGTGAACGTGTGCGCCGCGGTGAGCGATTCGAGCGCTTCGTACTCGGAACCGGAGAGGAGCACGTCGAGCCCGGTACGCCGCTCGGAGTCGACGAGTACGCAGTCTCCAGGGTGGAGTTCGAGTGTCGACCATCCACGATCGCGGTACGCCGCAGCTGTCGACTCCATGTCGTCCAGGACGGATCGCCAGCTGTCAGTCGTCCGGATCGTATCGGGGGGTACGCAGCCCGGAGTATCCATGCATTCTTCGGTAGTGCATTCGGATATAAAAGTTGCCCTCCATTCCTCGAAGGTTTAAGTGAAGTCGAATAACACGACACACCCATTTCAGACAAATGAATATATATGGCTCCAAAAGGTATTTCTTCGCCGGCACCCGTGTAGCTGCCAGTGACAGATCTCCTCTCCATTTCGAACCTGCGAACGCAGTTCAGAACGAATCGAGGTGACGTAAAGGCTGTCGACGGCGTCGATCTCACGATCGAAGAAGGTGAGACGGTAGGGCTCGTGGGCGAGTCAGGATCGGGCAAGAGCGTAACGGCCCTGTCGGCGATGGACCTGGTCGACGAACCGGGCGACATCGTCGACGGTCGTGTGACCTTCAGAGAACCCGCGCTCGCGGCGGAGTTGGCTGACGAGTACGACGACGCCGTCTCGTCGTATCCGATCGAGCGTATCGAGGCGATGTGGCGCATCACCGACGAACTCAGGGGGGAAACCGAAACCGATAGAGCGCCACAGGAACTCCGCGGGATCGCCGCCGAGGTTCGAGACGTGGACGGGCGCGACCGAGGCAGGGACGAGTTCGCGACGGAGCTCGAAGAGGCTGCCTCGATCGCAGAAGACAACCACGAGGCTGCCGCCGACGCGGTCGACGACGCTATCGCACGGGCGACGGACGGCTTCGTCTACATCGATACGAACGCGCTCGAACGATACCGTGACACCGGGGGCGACGCGACACTCGTCGGGGCGACCCGGGCCGACGGACTCGATGGAATCGGTCCAGACGACGGTTCGGAAGCCGTCGACGAAGAACGGATCCGTCTCGACGACGCCCTCGTCGATCTGACCACGGCACCAGAAGAAGCGATGCGAACTGCTCGTGGCGGCTCGATGGGGATGATTTTCCAGGACCCGATGACGTCGCTGAACCCCGCGGTTACCGTCGGCGAACAGGTCGCCGAGTCGCTCCGACTCCACCAGTACGGGGGCCAAAAACCCGATACCTGGGTGAACGCGATCCGCGAAATTGTGCCGAAGATCGGCGGCCGGGCGTTCGACGAGGAGATCACCGACGACGTCGTCGAAATCCTGACCGAGGTCGGTATCCCCGAGGCGACGACGCGTCTAGACGAGTACCCTCACGAGTTTTCCGGCGGCATGCGCCAGCGCGTACTCATCGCCATCGCACTCGCGTGTCGCCCCAGCCTCCTGATCGCTGACGAACCGACGACCGCACTCGACGTCACGATTCAGGCGCAGATCCTCGAACTCATCGACGAGCTTCAGGACGAGTTTGGCATGTCAGTTCTGATGATTACACACGATCTGGGCGTCGTCGCGGAGACGTGCGACCGCGTCGCCGTGATGTACGCCGGCGAGATCGTCGAGGAAGGACCAGTCGAAGAGATCTTCCACAATCCGAGTCATCCCTACACCTACACCTTGCTCGAGTCGATCCCGACCGAGGAGAAAGATCGCCTCACACCCATCGAAGGAAACGTTCCCGATCTCATCGACATGCCAGATGGATGCCACTTTGCCGACCGATGTCCGTGGGCCCAACCAGAGTGCCGGACGGGCGAGATTCCGTACCTCCAGCACGGACCTGACGACGTCGACCACCGTTCGAAGTGCATCCTCGAACACTTCGATACGAGCGAGTACGGCACCCAAGGCGTGGCCTCCGCGTCCGAGCACGTGATCGGGGACACCCTCGTAGCGGTCGATAGCGTACGAAAATTCTACGAACAAGAAGAGGGACTGCTCGACCGGTTCTTTGACGAACAACCGAGTGTCAAAGCCGTCGACGACGTGACCTTCACGGTCAGGGAGGGAGAAACCCTCGGCCTCGTCGGCGAATCCGGCTGTGGAAAGTCGACGGCCGGGCGTGCACTGTTGCATCTCGATCCACCGACCGACGGAACCGTCGTCTTCGCGGGGGAAACCCTGGGTGACCTCTCGAAGTCGGACCTCCGCGAGATGCGAAAGAACATGCAGATGGTCTTCCAGGATCCAATGTCGAGTCTGGATCCCAGGATGACAGTCGGGCAGACAGTCATGGAGCCGCTGAAGATACACGGCCTCCCCGAGAGCGATCCGGACGTCGAGACACGCGCTGACCTCTCGGTCACGGGACTCACGCCCGAGGCCGTCACCGTCGACGTCGCCGACACCGTCGACGCCCTGCTCGGCAGCACTGACGGCGAGTGTGTCGTTTCGGTCGACGTCTCGGTCACCGACGACGAGGTAGTCGTCGGCGTCGATGGTGAACTCGACGTTTCGACCGACGTAACCAGAGAGGGCGGACGGATTACGAACGTTCACGTCACGGTGACAGCCGGGAGTTCGACCCGACGAATGCGCCGAAACAGGGTCGTCGCACTCCTCGAAGAAGTCGGACTCGACCGGAGCCAGTACGACCGCTATCCCCACGAGCTTTCCGGCGGTCAGCGCCAGCGGGTCGGAATCGCCCGAGCGCTCGCTGTCGATCCCGACTTCATCGTCGCCGACGAGCCCGTCTCGGCCCTGGACGTCTCCGTACAGGCACAGATCATAAACCTGATGGAAGACCTCCAGGAGCAGTTTGGCCTCACGTATCTCTTCATCGCCCACGACCTCTCGGTGGTCCAGCACATCTCCGACCGGGTCGCCGTCATGTACCTGGGCGAAATCGTCGAAGTGGCCGAAACGGATCTCCTGTTCGAGGAGCCAAAACATCCCTACACCCGGGCGTTACTGTCGGCGATCCCGGAACCCGATCCGCTGGCCGACACGAGCGATCGGACGATCCTCGAGGGTGACGTGCCGTCACCCATCGACCCGCCGTCCGGCTGTCACTTCCGGACGCGCTGTCCGGCCGTGATCCCACCAGAGGATCTCCACATCGAACAGAAACGCTATCGCGAGGTGATGTTCTACCGACAGCGCGTCGAAGCGCGAGACATCGATCTCGAGGCTATCCGAGCGGACGCAACGGTCCCGAAAGCCGAGCAAGGCGCCGTCGCAGACGGCGGTGACGCGTTCCAGGCGGCGATCCGCGAGGAGTTCTTCTCCGGACCGCTCTCCGGAGCGGCCGATCGGGCGGTCACCGAATCGATCGAGTGCCTCGACGCGCACGACTGGGAGGGCGCCGAAGCAGTGCTTCACGAGACGTTCGAGAGCGTCTGCGAACGCGAACACCCCGTCACAGGGGACGGAACCCACCCCGTAGCCTGCCACCTCTTTCCGGACGAATCGTGATCGAGGGAGTTGCCCGGTCGTTCGGTAGTCGGAACCGCGTATCGATCTTCGGTCACCACCAGCACCCGACTCGGTCTCGTCTCTACAAAACGATCAACCAATATAGCCATCTATCGCCAATTTAGGACTCCCACTATATAATCTCGTACACCGGTACCCTTATCTATTTCGCACATAACTTGTCACAACATGGAAGGTGCTACTAACGACGACGCTTCCAGACGGAGTTTCCTGAAGGCGACAGGCACTGCAACCGTGGCGGCCACGTCTATGGGATCGCTCGCTGGCTGTCTCGACAACGATCCCGACGACGATGAGGGTGAGACAGGGAGTGCAACGCTACGATACGGTCGTGGCGCCCACTCGCAGACGCTCGACCCACAGAATTCGACCAGTGGTGAAGTCGCGAAAGTAACCAACCAGATTTACGACGGGTTGCTCGACTTCGAGCCCGGTGGCTCGGCGCTCGTCGAGAGTCTCGCCACCGACTGGGAGATGGAGGGTGACTCCGTCACCATCACGCTCCGCGAGGACGCCCAGTTCGACGACGGAACCGATTTCACCGCCGACGACTTCATCGCGACGTATCGCCGGTTCGTCGACGAGGACTACGAGTACTACCTGGAGGAGTCGTCCGCCTACGGTCCACTCATGCTCGGAAACTGGATCGACTCCATCGAGACTGACGGCGACTATACGCTGAACATCACGCTGACGCAGACGTACGCGCCGTTCCTGCGCAACCTCGGTATGTTCGCGACCGCCGTCTTGCCGAAGGACGGCATCGAGAGCGATTTCGACTTCAACGGCGATGCCAACGGAACTGGCCCGTTCCAGCTCGAGACGCTCGACAACGCGAACGGTCGCATCCGCCTCACCCCCAATGAGAACTACTGGGGGGAGGGCCCGGAGGTCGACGAAGTACTGTTCCTCGAATACGGAGAGCCCAACTCGCGTGCGCAGGCGCTCACCGAAGACGAAGTCGAAATCGTCGACACGCTCAACCCAAGCGCCATCTCGATCGTCGAAGACAGCGATACCGCCACGATCGAGGAGGTACAGGGAATCAACATCGGGTACATGTCGTTCAACATGTCCCGCGTCGAGGCGTTCCGCGACGCCCGAGTTCGGCGCGCCATCAGCCACGCGATCGATACCGAGTCGATCGTCACCGAGGTCTATTCCGGCATCGCCGACCAGGCCAGCCAGCCGTGTCCCCCAACTATCGGCTTCGGGCACAACGACGATCTCGATCCGTACGAATACGACACGGATCAGGCCCAGACGCTGCTCGAGGAGGCCGGCTACGGCGACGGTTTCTCGTTCACACTGACGACGTTCCAGAACTCGCGGGGGTACAACCCCGCGCCGACGTCGACCGCCGAGACGATCAGGACGAACCTGAGTGACGTGGGAATCGACGTTACGATCGACGACCGGCCGTTCGGCGACTACCTCGAGTACACGGGAGCCGGCAACCACGATGCATCGCTCGCAGGCTGGTACACCGACAACGCCGATCCGGACAACTTCTACTACGCCCTGTTGCACCCACAGGTCGAACCGCCGGAGGGTCAGGATTACATCGACAGCTTCGACGTCACCGACTACAACACGTCGAACCGATCCGCGTGGGCCAACACGGAGTTCATGGATCTCATAGAGCAGGGCCAGCAAACCGCGGATCAGGACGAGCGTCAGGAACTCTACTACGAAGCCGCACAGATCGCCTACGACGAGGCACCGTGGGTGTACATCGACTACGCACAGGAGATCCGCGGCGTTCACGAGACTGTCAGTGAGTACCCCGTCTCGGCTATCAGCGGTCCGCACCTCCACCTCGTGACGCTAGAGTAGCGAAGCGGTGTCGATTTTACGGGAGTTCTAATTGGTTTTTCTACAGTAACATTTTAGGATATTCGCCCCAGTGTTCAGGCGTATGATATCGAAACGCTTCATCGCGAAGCGGATCCTGTTGCTAGGGCCGGTTCTCTTCGGCGTCGCAACGTTCGTCTTCGCGATTTTGCAAATTTCTCCGGGGGACCCGGCGGTCACCATCGCAGGCAATCGGGCCAGTCAGGAGTTCGTCGAACAAATCAGAGCCGATCTCGGGCTGGACGACCCCCTCTGGCAACAGTATCTTCGATTCCTCTGGGACACGGTCCGCCTCGATTTCGGCCAGTCCTACCAGATCCAGCGTGGGACACCGGTCACGGAGATTCTCGCCGGGCGGCTCCCGATCACGATCGAGCTCGCTGTCCTCGGATTGATCGCCGGATTGGCGTTCGGGCTGCCACTCGGGATCGTAAGCGGCGTCAAACAGGACACGTTCACCGATCATTTTTCCCGTATCGGTGCCCTCGCCGGGATCAGCGTCCCGATCTACTGGAGTGGTCCACTGCTCATCCTGCTGTTCGCTGTCTTCCTCGACGTCTTCCCGACGAGCGGTCGAATCGGCTCGACGTACTTCGTCGAACGACGGACCGGATTCATCCTGATCGATACGGTACTCGTCGGCGAGCTGGACGCGTTCGTCTCCGCCGTGCGCCACCTCGCGATGCCGGTGATGGTTCTCGGCATCTACTCGATGGCGTTCATCTCACGGATGATGCGCTCGTCCATGCTCGAAGTCATCAGGCAGGACTACATGCGAACGGCCCGCGCAAAGGGCCAGGGCGCGAAGACGACGGTGATGAAACACGGACTCAGAAACGCGTTCATTCCCGTCATCACCATCATCGGCATTCAGTTCGGATCGATGCTCGGTGGGTCGGTACTCACGGAGACCGTCTTCGAGATCAACGGGATCGGAACGCTTCTAGTATCAGCAATCGAACAGAATGACTACCCTGTCGTTCAGGCGACAGTGCTCGTCTTCGCGCTACTGTACACGCTGGTGAACCTCTTCGTCGACATTACCTACTCCGTACTCGACCCCAGAATAAACCAATGAGCACGACAACCACCACCGAGCGAACGGCGGCGAACCGAAATTTCGTCGACCGGCTCAGAGCGAACCAGTTCCTCATGGAACTGCTCTCGAACCGACTCGCCGTGTTCGGACTCGTGATCATCGTCACGATGTTCGTCATCGCCGTCTACGCCAAACTCACCTACGACATCGATGCGATCACCCGAACGATGTACGGACAGAATCCGAACAGGGGTGCACCGAGCACGGAGTACTGGTTCGGTACCGATGGGCAGGCACGCGACATCTATCCACGCGTCCTCTACGGGGCGTGGTATGCACTCCTGTACGGGACCGCAGCCGTCGTCGCGTCTACGGTGCTTGGAATCGCCGCCGGCACCCTCGCAGCCTACTACGGGACCATCACCGACAATATCATCATGCGGTCGATGGACGTGTTACTATCGTTTCCATCACTACTGCTTGCACTCGCACTCATCACCATCTTCCCCGAATCGTGGGGGCTCTGGCGAGCAGTAGCCGCGCTCACGCTCGTCTACACGCCACGATTCGCCCGCGTCGTCCGGGGTGCAGCACTAAAAGTGCTCGAAGACGAGTACATCGACGCGACGCAGGCGCTGGGGGCGAGCGATCTACGCGTCCTCGTCCGTCACGTCCTGCCGAACTGTCTCGCACCGATCACCGTCCAGGCGACCCTGAACTACGGCCTCGCGATCATCGACATCGCAGCACTCTCGTTCCTCGGGTTCGGTGCCGATCCCGGCGATCCCTCCTGGGGAATGATGCTCTCCGAAGGCGTCGAGAAGGGGATGTTCATGGGTGCGTGGTGGTGGTCGTTCTTCCCCGGCCTGTTCCTCGCGCTGACCGTCCTCGGCTTTAATCTCCTCGGCGACGGCATGCGCGACGCACTGGATCCGCGTATGCGGGAGACGGTCTGACGGCCGGGGAATTCGGCGACGCGTGACGACTCTACTACTCCCAACTGAACTGATGCGTGACGACCAATCGACCGATGCGTTGCGTTCGACTGATCGAATCAGCTACTGGAAACGGCTTCGATATCTCGTCCCCGCCGCTGCCCGCTGGATGGCAGTCGGCGCGATCATCGGGGTCGTCCTCTCGATCGGCTTGCTCACCGTCTCGACGGCGAAAGGGGCAACTGACACCGCGTTCGCGCTCGGCGCACTCCTCCTCGGATTCGGCGTCACCGCCTGGTCGATGGCCGTCGGACTCGGCGAAACCATACGCGGTGTGGGAGCGTTCGTGGACGTATCGAACGGATGGACGGAGATCGGCGCTCGCGAGGCGTTTTTCGTCCTCTCGTGGGCGGGCGCAGGGTGGGTGATCGCTGCGGCGCTTACGTCGATCGCACTCGGCGTCTAGCGGTCGTCGACTGCCGGTCGGCCGTCCTATCGGCTGCATCGACTCTCGAACCGACCACACCTTCGTGGGATGCGACTCGCCCCTACAGTTAAGTCAGTCCGGTTCCGACCGATAGATATGGCCGCGCACGGCCGTCCCGCCCTTCGGGATCTCTTCGACGAGTCGCCGACACCGCACATCGCTCACCACCCTCGCACCCACCACAGGGACTTCTACGTCGCCACGGACGGTTCGTTCAGGACCGCGGGCGGCGGGCTCGGTGCGGTAATCCAGACGCGAGACGGCGCCCACGTCGCCCGACTCTCGCGTCCGGATTCGCCGCCGAACAACAACGTCGCCGAGTACCGGGCGCTGCACCTCGGGCTCGACGTTCTCGCGGCGAGGGCACCACCCGACGCACGCGTCGGCATCCTCGTCGACCACGACGACCTCGCGAGTAACGTCAACGCCGCCATCCTGGCCGCCAGACACCCCGACAGGCGTCCACCACGGCCGTACTCCGTTCCGGCGGCGAGTGCCAACCACTGGCGGGGCATCCGGGCCCGGCTGACCGGATTCGGTGACGTGCGCGCCGCGCGAATCGACAGCGACGACAACCCGGCACATCCGCTCGCAAACTCCCCAGAGCAGTACCGGCACGTCAATCGCGAGCCGATCCGCTGCGTCCGACCCGATCCCGTCGAGTCGACGACGGCCGGCTACCTCCCGCCGTCGCGGGCGAATCGAAACGTCAGTCAGTGACGACGTACGGACGGTCGATCGGGTAGTGTGCCGGTAGTCACGAGCGCTGAGTGGCCTCCCGTCCGTCGCGTTTTCAGAACCAGGCGAGCGCTCGCGCGACGGGTTCGGGGAGCGGACCGACGAGATCGGTCACCTCGGCGGCATCGACGGCCCCGGTCTTCAACGCCAGCGCCGCGTAGAGGACGAACCCGGTCGGCGGAACGACGACGAGCGCGACGAGGCCATCGAGTGCGTACCCGGCCCCGAGGATCGCCGGTGCGGCGAGCAGGGCCGTCGCGAGCGTGGGCCCGGCCCTGATGTCCGCGAGCGGATCGAAGCCGATCGATCTGGCGGCCCGGACGTGGAAGACGGCCATCGAGCCGTAACTCGTCGACGTGGCGACGGCGGCGCCCCACATGCCGTACGGCGGAATCAGCAGGAGGTTCAGGACGAGGTTGAGCGCGGCGGCGGAGCCCGTCGCGGCGATGAGTACCCGAAGTGCACCCTTCGCCTGGCCGACCGAGAACAGCTGTCTGGCGATCGCGAACCCGAACGCGCCGGGCAAGAGGACGAGCAGCGGCCCGACGGCCGGGAGAAAGTCCTCGCCGAAGTAGAGCGCGACGAACGGCTCGGCGAGGGCGGCAACGCCGAGGGCGAACAGGAGCGTGACGACGATCGTGTAGCGCGTCGAGCGTGCGGCGATCTCCTCCACGAGGTCCGTCCGATCTCGCGACCACAGTTCCGAGAGCGAGTGGATAAACACCGTCCCGACGACGATCGGGACGAACCAGAGGAACTCGGATATCTGGAGGCTCGCCCGGTAGAGGCCGGTCTCGTGACTGCCGTAGAACGTCTGCAAGAGCACGACGTCGACGTGATAGAGCGAGAACGTGCCGCCGATCAGGAGAATCGTCAGGCCGTTGTACGCGAACAGTTCGCGGCGAGGAAAGTCCGGAGGCGGACGTTCCAGAACCGCTCGCAGTGCCACGTTGTGCCTGAGCGCAACCGCGCCGGCGACGGCGACGATACCGGACGCGACCGTGAACGCGACGAGGACGGCCGTCACCCCGAATCCGACGGCGAGAGCAAGGACGGCGAATCCGGCGAAGAGGGCCTTCTGGAGGGCGTGTAACCCCTCCGAGGCGGGTTCGCGGCCGAACGCCATCAGTGCGGCTCTGGTCACCGAGTGAAACTGCGTCGTGACGAGCATGCCGCACATGACGAGGAAGTACGTGCCGAACCGGTCGCCGAACAGGCCGCCGACCGCACCCGTCGCCACGCCGGCGAGGACGAGTGCGACCGCGGCGCCGACGAGGACGACCGCCCATCGGACGTAGAAGCCGAACACCCGATCCGCCCAGTCCGGGTAGTCACGCGCCTCCGGAATGTACTTGCGAAGACTCGTGAAGATGCCCGCGTTCGCGACGATCAACAACAGCCACATCGAGGAGGTGACGAACGCGTAATCGCCGTAGCCGTCGCTCCCGACGAACCTGACGAGTACCGGGACGAACGCGACGCCGACGAGTTTGGTGGTGACGTTGCCCCCGAGGACCGCGACGAATCCGCGAAGGAGGCGCGATTTCATCGGTTCGGAGCGCTACCGTGGTCCGGTCCGCTGGATCCGGCGGCCAACCCGCGACCGGTCCTGACGAACGATCGTCGGGCCGTCGCCCGGCCCACGACGGCAACGAGGTCGGAGCGACCCGTCCCACGAGGCACGGAGCACATGGAGGTGACCCACCACGCGCGGCCGGGTAAAACCCGGGCGACGAGACGCGGACCCGAACCGTGCGGTCGAAGCGATGGCTTCAGTTTCCGGACCGCCGACGCAAGCAGCCGGACCGTCGCCGTGACCGCCTATCCCCCAACGTTCGTCCCGACCGCGACGTCCGCCGCGCCGTCCGCGACGGTGATCCCATCGGGCGCGTCGACGACGTTGCCCGTGACGACGCAGCGACTCGCCTCGGCGTCGAGCGAGATGCCGGCCGTCCCGGCGTCGTCGACGACGTTTCCCGTCACGGACGCGAGCGACGTCCCGACGAGCGAGATGGCGGTCTCACCCACCTGGTCGAGAGCGTTCCCCTCGATCACGACGTTCTCCGAGCTGTCGGCCCGGATGCCGCAGTTGCCGCCGCCGTAGAGCTTGCACGTGTTTCCGCTGACGACGACGCCCCGGTCCCAGTCCCTGATCCGGATCAGATCGTTGCCGTCGGCGGGATCGGTGAGCTCTATCACGTTTCCCGTGACCGTCACGGGCGCGGCGTCCAGGTCGGGGTCGGTCGATACGCGAAGGGCCGCGTCCGCGACCCGGTCTTGTACCAGGGTGTTCCCGGCGAACGTCGTCTCGGTTCCCTGGATGCGCGCGATCGAGAGACAGTTCGATCCGGCCTGCAGTGTATTGCCGGTCGCGAGGACGGAGATCGGCCGCTCAGTCGGGCGATTCAGTTTGAGGGCGGACTTCGCCGCGTTCGTGACGTGGTTGCCGATCACCCGCGTTCCGTCGTTCAGTCCCTGTACGACGATACCGTCGCCGTCGGCCTTCGGCGTCACGTCGTCGACGGCGCAGTTTCGGATCGTCACGCCGCCGCCGTCGCCCGCGACGTGGATCCCGTTCGAGACGCCCGTGTTCGGTGCCCGGGCACGGGTCGCGCGGCATGATTCGACCGTCGCGTGGGGTGCGGACATCACGTTGATACAGGCCGTCGACTCGTCCCGGTCGCCCCACTGCGTGACGTGATCGACGGCGACCCGTTCGGCGAGCGCGTGCTCGGCGGCGAGACGGACGCCCTCCATCGCCATCCCGTTGCACTCGACGGTGAGATCGGCGACGCCACCACCGGCCCCGTCGACCGCGAGGGCCCGATCGACTCGCTCGTCCAGCGCGATCGTCGTCGCACCCGCTCCGTCTCCGCGGAGGTTCGTCGAGTCCAGCGAGAGTTCGTCGGTCACGCGGTACGTCCCCTTCGGGAGGTACGCAACGGCGGCACCGTCGGTGTCGATCGCGGACCGAATCGCCTCGGTGTCGTCCGATTCCCCGTCGCCCGTCGCTCCGTAGGCGCGAACGTCCGCGACCGGCGTTTCCCGCGTCCGGAGGTCGTCGACCGTCGTTTCCGCGTAGCGGCGCGTAGCGCGCGACCACGAGTCGCCGTCGCCGTCGAAGACGGCGCCCGTGTCGGTGGCGACGAAGGTCGCCCCGTCGTGCGGGTCGTACGAATCGAGTGCCGCGCGCTCGCCGCGGACGACGAGCCGTCGCTCGATCGTCTCCATATCGGGCGCGTGCGTCCAGTCGGTGTCGCCCCGTTCGTAGACGTGCAGTCCGTGGTTGTGCGTTTTGCGTACCATCGTGATCCCCCGCGGCTACCGCAGCAGGCATCCCCGCGGCTACCGCGTCAGGCACGGCAGACGGGTGAAAGCGACCTGCCTGCAGGCTCCGGTCGGTGCCGAACGCGACCCGCTCCGTCGCGTCACATCCCTTGCACACCGTACAACGTCCGGTTACCAACTGTACGGTCCTCGTTCTACCGACCGCCGCCCGGACGACGTGAGGGCGGCTCGCGTGACGAACCCCCACTGCCATGGCGGACGAGCGCGTCCGCGTTCGCGTATGACGACGCGATCGGATCCGGAGCGGCCACGCGTGCGCTCGTCCGTGGATCGGCCGTCGGTCGGAACGTCGGCGAAACGGTACTCGCTGGTCTACTTCGTCTCGACACTGTCCGCCGGTGGCGCGCAGATCGGCATGTCGAGGTTGTTCGCCGGACTCGATCGCGATCTGTACGACGTCACCGTCGTGTGCGCCTACCGGGGAACGGACGACGTCCGAGCGGCGATACCCGGGTGGGTCACGGTCCGCGAACTGGAGTCGGTCGCCCCGTGGCGACGACCGCTCGTCCTCTCGCGCACCGTCGCCTCGGCCGACGTCCTCGTCTGCTCGCTCTTTCACGCGACCCTCGTCGGCCGGGTGCTCGGGCGCGTACACCGGGTTCCGGTCGTGGTGAACTGGATACACAGCGAGCGCTTTTCCTCGCGACTCCGCGAGCGAGCGGTGGTCGCGACGAATCGACTCGCCGATCGGATCCTCGCCGACTCACCGGCGGTCGCGGAGGCACTCGTCGACGACGTCGGCGTCGACCCAGACCTGGTTCGGACGGTTCCGATCGCGGGCGTGGACACGGACGAATTCGTGCCAGCAGAGACCGATTCGGAAGGGACCACCGACGGTGGGCCCCGTCCGGCCGAAGCGTCGACACCCACGCCGCGGCGGCACTCGACCGCCCGTCCGCTTCGCGTCGCGACCGTGGGTTCGCTCGTCCCGCCGAAGAAACACGTTCGGGTGCTCGAGACGGCGAGAGAACTCGAAGCGCGTGCGGGAGCGCCGACGGTCCGGTTCACCATCGCGGGGACCGGGGAACTCGCTGACCGATTGCGCTCCCAGCGCGACGAGTTGGGCCTCGATACCGTCGAGTTCGTCGGGTTCGTCGACGACGTCGCGTCGTTCCTGCGACGACACGACGTCTACCTGCACACCTCCGCATACGAGGGACTCTGTATCGCTGCGCTCGAGGCGATGGCGTGTGGCCTGCCGGTCGTCTCGACACGAGTGGGTGGGCTCGCACACTACGTCGAGGACGGCGCCTCGGGCTACCTGCTAGACGAGCCCGACCCGGCCGCGTTCGCGGACGCACTGGAACAGTTCTCCGATCCGGATCGACGGCGCGCGTTCGGCCGACGGGGCCGCGAGATCGTCGAAACCTCCTACTCGCAGACGGCACTGGTGTCGACCTTCGTACGCGTCGTCGAGGAGTGTCTGGCGGAGGCGGAACTGACACGGACCAACCCGTCCGGTCTCCGAACGTGATTCGTATTCAGCTCGGTTCCGATCCACACGGGACCACGCCGGCGTTCACCGCTGCGCACGACGGGAGTCGGCTGCGACCGTCGAGAGGCGGGTGTCGAACGCGCGGCGGAGTCGATCTCGCGTCTCCTCGACGCCGTGTTCGCCGGTATCGACGGTGAGTATCGCGCCATCGGTATCGAGTGCTGCGAAGACCCGGTCGTAGGCGGCGCGTTTCGCCTCGTGTTCGGCGAGCGTCGTCCGTCCGTCCGACTCGCGCTCCCAGGCGACCGCGGTCGGCGCGACCAGACGGACGATCAGGGCCGGCGCGGGAACCAGTCGCGAGAGGGCGACGAGTCGCGATTCCTCGTACCCGTAGCGCCAGGCCACGCGGACGAGGTCGTCGTAGAGGTAGCGATCGAGGACGAGCACGTCTGCGGTGGCGTTCGCGAGGACGGTCGTCCAGCTCCCCCAGAGCCCGCGTACGAGGAAGATCCAGCCGCCAGCGCTCGCCGGTCCGGTCGCAGTCGATCCGGCCCGGGCCAGGTCGTCCTCGCGATCGAGGAATCGCGGCGCGATCGTGCGTTTGAGCGCCCCGGTGACACGGGTGTTCGGGCCGGTCGTCTGGGCCGCTCTGGCGTCGAGTCCGCGGTCGGCGAGCGACTCGACGAGGAGTCGCGTCTGCGTCGTCTTCCCGGCGCCGTCGATCCCGCACACCACCACGAGCGCTGGAAGCGACCGGCTCGTCATTTGACAACCCCCAGGAGGGCGTTGAGCGGCGGTTCGTACCACCCGCCCGTTCGACGAGCGTGTTGCAGCCAGGCTCCGACGAGTTGGCGGCGCGGATAGCGTCTCGGGAGAGACACCGACGCGGGGTCGTGCTCGATCGCGTCGACGACCGACGTCGCCGTCGTCAGCGCCAGGTCGAAGCCGGCCGGCCAGCCGTTGTCCACCGCGAGTCGACGAGCGCGCACCTGATCCGATTCCGCCGCGTCACCGAGCAGACGGACGATCTCGAGCGCTTCGACGAGTCGGAGGGAGAATCCCTCGAAGACGGTGTGCGCACAGTGAATCGCGGCGTCGACGACCGGATCCGGGTAGGCAACGCCGTCGATGCGACACCGCGAGTCGAGGACGGTCTCCGGCCGGAGGTAGGTGAGCCCGTTCCACGACACCGCACGGTGGAGGTGGACCGGGTGCCTGACCGGGTGTTCGTACAGCCGCTTTCCCGGCTCGGTCCGGGCGAGCGGGTGCGCGCGGAGCGACGTCCGCTCCCAGCCGCTGGCGGTGAGCAACTCGTCGGCGGCCGGCAAGTCAGCCGGGGAGACGAGGACGTTCAGGTCCCACGGGTGGTACGCGTGGTCGACGTTCGTCTTGATCACCGCGTACGGAATTCCCCGATCTGCGAAGTGGCCACCGACGGCCTCGAGGTCGAGTTCGAACTGCTCCGCGCGCGACCGTCGGCGTCGAAGGGCCGCCGAGAGGTACTCGGGGGTGGACGCGTCGAGCGCCCGACAGTCCAGCTCGCCCGTCCGATCCGCACCGATCGGTCCCTCCTCGCCGGCGAACAGCGTCTCAAGGACCACGGTCGCGACCCCGTTCGCGTCGGCGCGCCGTAACACGTCCGTCCAGTCGTCGGCCCCGGCGGTCGCGTACCTCGTCGCGATCGCCGCGGCGGACGGGTGGGCGGAATCGACGTCCATCGCCGGAGGTACCGCGGAGAGCCCTAAAGTGGTTGGCAGGGTGAACCGGCTGTACGGCGCCCTTACTCGGCGGGTCGGATGGACCAATCGCTCGATCGGCTCCGACACCGGTGGCCCCGACGCGAATGCTTAACCCCGACGGCGTGGTCCGGCCACTCGAACCCCCGTGGCCCGGTCACCGACGTGTCCGCACTGTCTTCGAGATGCGATGGACGACGAGGAGTGTCTCGTGTGCGGCCGCCACGTCTCGTCGCGCGGCGGCGTTCCGAGCACGACAACGGTCGTGGAACCCGATCCGCGCGCCGAGCAACTCCGGGAACTCGCCGGGCTCGAGATCGACGACACGATAGCGCCCGTCTTCGCGGCCCATCAGGTGGGCCGCCTCGACGACGAGGTAGTCGACCGGTTCTTCACGCGGCGAACGGTCGGCTGGCGAGTCCTGCTCGAACCGTACTGTGCCGGGCGGGCGCTCGTCGTCGGGACGCACGACGAGTCGGTGGCGCTCTCGGTCGCAGAAGCGATGGACTCTGTCTGGGTCGCGGATACGTCCGTCGCCTCCCTCCAAGCGACGGCGGCCGTCGCGAGCGCCGAGGGAACCGACGTCGAGCCGCTCCACGCGACGGTTGTAGACCTTCCGTTCCCCGACGGCGCCTTCGATCTCGTCGTGCTACAGTGTCCGGCGAGCGAACTCCCGAAGTACCTCTCTGAAGTGTCGAACCGCCTCGCGCCGGACGGCCGACTCGCCCTCGTCGTCGACGGCTGGATCCGCGAGCTCGGACTAACAGCACTCCTCGGACTCGCCCCGTCCCAGCGAGACGGGCTCGGTACCCGGATCGCCGCGTCGATCGACGCGATACCGGCCAGAGTGACCCGGGCGCTCGATCGACACGGGCTCGCCGTCGAACGCACGTACGGCCTCCTCTCCCGGGGTCGACACGAGAACGAACTCGCGTTCGACGCCGAGAGCGACGACGTACTGCCGTGGCTCCTCGGAGAGTTCGACGCGACGGCGGACAGAACCGGTTTCGGCGTGTTACGACGGCTGGTCCGGATTGGACGACGAACGCGTACGGTAGCGCAAACGTTTCCGCGGTACCTGTTCGTGTGCGGGCGATCGCCTGTGGCTACCCGACCCGATGCGCCGGTCACGGACGTGGTCAGCGTGGCCGGCAAGAACCGAACGAGCGTGCTGGAACTGGACGAGGGGATCCTCGCCGCCGTTCGAAAGATCCCGAACAGTCGGCGCCACGCAGCGGCGAACGAGGCGGCCGATCGTGCGACCCGCACTGCCTCGTCGGTCAGTTCCGTTTCGGCAACGATCCCGAATGCACGGACGAGGACGACGGTGTTCGGGCCGGAACGAGTCGAGCGTCCCGTCGACGGGAGGCCGCTCGATTCGGTACTCTCTCGGGACCCGGAACGTTTCGAACGGATTCTGGACGTCGCGTTCGACTGGCTACAGCGCCTGCACCTCGGCACGCAGTCGGGAGTAGTCCGAAAAGAGCCGGCTGACGTCGTCTCGGATCTCGCGCTCGACCGGCTCGGGTTGACGGATCCACCCGGAGTCGACCGGCCGATCGAACTCCCGCAGGTTCTCACGCACGGTGACTACTTCGGTTCGAACATCTACGTGGACACCGAAACGGACGACTGGGAGGTGACGGGCGTCATCGACTGGGAGTGGGCCAGCGTCGAGGGAATCCCGATCGTCGATGCCGGATTCGTTGCGCTCCAGTCGGCGACGTCGCTCTGGGACGGTTTCGAAACGGGGTTCGCACGGCTGTTCCTGGATCGGAACCCCTACTCGTCGGTCGTCTACGAAGACCTGGCCGAATACGGCGTGACGATCGGCGTCGACGCACGGGCGATGGCCACCTACCTCGCGATCGGCTACGTCGAACGCGTCCGAACGGAGGGTCAGTTGAACGGTCGGCTGGATATCGAGTGGGACGCGCGGATTCGGAACGTGTGGGATCACCGGGAGACGATCGAACGGCGAATACGGACGTGCAGTGGCGGAATCGAGTCACCGAAGCGTCCTCGACGGCGACGGTAACGACGAGCGCGAACCGCTCCGTCGGCGTCCGAACGGCCGTTATACGTGCCGGTCGGTCACCAGTCGCTCTAGCACCGTCGTCGTCTCCTCGACCGTTCGGTCCCACGAGAATCGGCTCGACGGTTCGTCTGTCGTCTTCAGATGACCGTTCGTCTCGATAACCGACTGGACGCCCGCCGCGAAGGCGCTTCCCGCATCGTCGGAGACGAACCGATCGGCCGACGTCCGGATCGTTCGCAACTGATCGAGATCGGACGAGACGACCGGGAGACCGGACGCCTGGGCCTCTAACATCGTTCGCGGCATACCCTCTGCCCGGCTCGGGAGGAGTAGCACGTCGCTGCTCCGGTAGAGTCTCGGCATCTCGTCGTACGAGACGTGGCCGAGGAACTCGACGTGGTCTACCAGATCGCGTCGGGCGATCGCCGTCTCCAGATCGTCTCGGAGCGGACCGTCGCCGCAGACGTACAGGGTGACGTCGTTGAGGTCCCGCCGGAGGTACTCCAGCGTCCGAACCGCATCCTTCGGCCGCTTTCCCTCGACGAGGCGTCCGACGAACAGGACGACGATACCGTCGTCGTCGATCAGGTCACTCGTCGGGCCATCGGGTGAGAACCGGTCTACGTCGATGCCGTTCCGGACGACCGCCACCGGTGTGGAGACGCCGTACGATCGAAGCCGTCGCTCGTCGACCTCGCTGTAGCAGAAGACGATATCCGCGCGGTTGAGCGTCCACCGACCGATCGAGCGCAGGTAGCCCTCGATCGCCCACGCCGGGGCGTTCTGGGAGAACAGTCCGTGGTTCGTGATCGCGAGCGGGATGTCGTCGAGCGAGCGCCTGATCGCGGCGACGTTCGTGGACGCGTACAGGTGAGAGTGAGCGTGAACGACATCGACGTCGTCTAAGTCCGCGAGTCGACGCGCGAGTCCGAGCGAGAAGTCGTTGCCGAGCACGCAGGCCGTCGGATCGAATCGGCGAATCGTGTAGCCGTCTCGTTCCTCGACGCGCGGGAGCGAGGCGTCGTGACGAACGGTCAACACGGTCACGTCGTGCCCGCGGGCCGCCTGGTCGCGACTCATCGCGTGAACGTGATACGGTCCGCCGCCGGGAACGTCTGGATAGACCTTCTGTGCCACGCGACAGATCCGCATTCAGGACGACCCTCCGTCGTCGCCGGTCGCCAGCGAGTGTGTATCCGTCAGGACGGTGTGAATCTGTGCGAGAACGATCCGAAGGTCCAGCAGGAACGATCGGTCACGGACGTACTCCAGGTCGTGTTCCAGTTTCCGGTGCCCGTCGGTGCTGGTGACGCCCCGGACCTGCGCCAGCCCAGTTAGCCCGGGTTTCACGAGCCATCGGCTGCGCCAGCCGGGCACCTCCCGTTCGAGGAGGCGTTCCTCCTCGGTCCAGACTGCTCTCGGGCCGACGACGCTCATATCTCCGACGAGGATCGAGGCGAGTTGTGGGATCTCGTCGAGGTGGGTCGTCCGAAGGAGCCGACCGACCCGGGTGATCCGTTCGTTCTGCTCGTCGCCGAGCGGCGCCGCGTCGTCGCTCTCCGGTACCATCGTCCGAAACTTCAGGAGCCGAAACTGCCGGCCGAACGTCGTCGTTCGAGGTTGCTCGTAGAACACCGGGCCAGCGGAGTCGAGGGTGATCGCCGCGGCGATGAGGAGGATGAGCGGGGTCAGAACGACGAGGCCGAACGCGGCGAACGCGAGGTCGAAGATGCGTTTCCCGAGACGGCTGTACCACGACCACGGGTTCAGGTCGACCCGATAGAACCCACCGTCGAGTTCCTCGGTGACGATAACGTGCTCGGCGAGAGAGGCCGGGACGAGCGCCGCGATGGTGTGATCGCGACACAGCTCTAGCGTCCCGAAGAACTCACAACGGTCAGCCTCGCCGATGGCCAGGGCGACTGCATCGACGTCGTGCGACGAAAAGATCGCATCCAGCCGAGACAAGCCGCCGAGACGAGGAACGCCGTCGATCGCCGCGACGCCGTCGAGCGTCGACGTCTCGACGACAGCCTCCGTTTCCGCGTCGATCGTCACCCTGTGCGGTGAACCCGAATTCCCGAAGTCGTGATCTACGTCCCTATCCCTGTCCTCGTTGCCATCCGACTCGTTTGCCGGCCGGCCGCCGTCGCTGCGCGGGCTGTGCTGGCCGTCGTCCTCCTCGGTGGGTGCCGGGACGCCATCCATCGGACGACGACCCGAACGATTGGCCGTCGAGTCCGCGTCGGTACCCCGTTCGTGCGTCGTGTCCACGCCGTCGACCCGGGGGTCTGGTGTGACGTGAAGCGGCGGAGAGACGAATCCATCTGGGCGGACAGGTAACGTCTCGATGGCGCGGCTGGCCAGGTCGGGATCGGTCGTCGCGACGAGCGTCCCACCGCCGCTTGGCCGATCGAAGCGAACGAACCAGCCAGTGAGCAACGTCGCCAGAACGACACCCGTTACGACGACGGTGGAAACGTCCGGGAACGCCGGCACGACGAGCGAGATGAGCGCGACCACTAGCGTGGCGACAGCCACTCGCCCTACCGTCCCGCGCAGGACCGTCCGTGGCCCCCACGGCCCGGAGACGGCCAGCGGTCCGACCGACACCGTTGTTACCACAGCGGTGACGACAGCGAAGGCGAACACCATCGGAACGCCCGAGACCGGTCCGGCCGATGAAATCGGCTCGCTGGACACGTCGCTGACGAGGGAGGCACTACCGGCAACGACCGCGGAGAGTGCGAAGACGCTCGCTAGATTCGCCAGGGAGCGACTCCGAACCATGCGCATGAACCCATCCGTCGACCGCCTGCCGGATAACCACGGACCGTCGTTTCAGTCACATACTTTAACTACCCACACGGCATCCGACCGGGCACTCGTGGCTCGATAGCTGAAACGCACCGACACCGCACCCGTCGCAGAGTAACAGTCGATTGACAGCGCGACCGCGTCGGCGGTCCGAACTGAACTCGTCGCCACACGGGCCGCTGGGACCACATCGATCGGGTCGGTTTCGAACAACTCGCGGGTGGCGAGGAATCTGAGAGCTGTGTGCGATCGGACCGTCTCTCGACACCACCGCGCCGACGGCTGCGTTCACAGCCGTCGGTTACTCGCCCTGGTCGGTGCCGCCCGCGGTGACTCCGAAGAGAGTAGGCACGAGCTACAGGCCAGGTGTTTTCCCACCCTCGCCGTCGGAGTACGGTTGTGTCGTTTCGAGAAATGATGGGGAGCGGCGAGCCGCTCCGGCGATCGGTCCTGTTCCTCGTCGGCGTCGCGTTCGCGGGCGCCGTCGTTGGAAAGGGGATTCGCTACCTCATCCAGTTCGTAATCGCCCGCGGGCTGGGGCCGGAGGCCGTCGGGTTCTTCGCGATGGGGCTGGTCGTCGTGAAGATCGGATCGCGGTTCGCGCAGGCTGGACTGGACAAAGCGGCCGAAAAGTACGTCTCGATCCACGAAGGGGACGGTGAGAGTCGAACGGTTACCGGCGTGGTTCTCACGACGGTCGGCTATTCGATCGCCTTCGGTGGTGTGACCGTCGTCGTACTCGTTGCACTCACAGAACTGTCCATCGGCTTCTTCGACGCGTATCGATCGGTGATTCGATCGTTCGTCCTCGCGATACCACTCCTCGCGTTGATGGAGATCGGCATGCACGCCACGAGAGGGTTCAAAGAAACCAAGTACTCCGTGTACACGCGAGAGTTTATCCAGAGTGGTGTCGCGCTGGGTTGTATTGCCGTGGCCGCGTTCGTATTCACGAGCCTGCAACTGGTGATCTACGCGTACGTCCTTTCGCTGGCCGTTGGCGTCGTCGCAGTCGGATATTATCTGTATCGGCTCGGCGCGTTCGAGTCGATCGGGAACCCGAACTTTCAGTCCCGTGAAATTCTGCTCTTCTCGCTCCCGCTACTGTTCGCCGGCGTCACCTCCTACGCCGCTTCCTGGGTCGATATCCTCATTCTCGGCGTCTTCGCCAGCCCCAGAGCGGTCGGCGTCTACCAGATTGCGTTTCAGACCTCCATGCTAATCACGATCGTGTTGAACGCGACCAACGTCATCTTTCCCAGTATCATCGCCGAGTCCTACCACCAGCGTGACACGGAACGGCTGGACGCGTTCTACATCTCGATCACGAAGTGGACGGCATACCTGACCTGCCTCGGCGCCGCGTTCGTGGTCGTCTTCGCCGAAGAGATTATGCGACTCTTCGGTCCAGCCTTCAGTGCCGGCGCCGTCGCGCTCAGCGTCCTGGCCGTCGGGCAGGCGACCGTAGCAGCCACTGGGCCGGGTGGGAACGTCCTGAAGATGACCAACTACGAGCGGATAGAGCTCTACAACGCCGCAGGAATGTTGTTCGTCAACGCGGCGTTGAACGTTTGGCTGATCCAGTTGTACGGTGTCTTGGGGGCCGCAATCGCGACGGCGTTTTCGTTAACCCTCCTGAACGTGGTTCGACTGGTGGAGGTCCGATACTTCGTCGGACCGACCCCTTACAACCGGTCCTACTGGAAAGGCGGCCTCTCTCTCGTTCCCGCCGTTGCGACGTTCGTCGCGTTCTCGAAAGCCTTCGGCGGTCCGCTGTGGATTGGAGTCGCTGCCGTGACCGGAACGATCGCGTTCGGCACAACGATCACCCTGCTCGGACTGGAAGACGGGGACCGACGCCTGCTCGAATCCATCGGCGAACGAGCCGGTTAGCGCAGGAACGACCGGATCCGGGCCTTCGTTTCGTCCGTCCACCCTTCCTGCTGGGGGAGTTGCAATCGATAGATGTCCGCGGTATCGACGAAGGACTGGAAAATCGCTCGCTCCCGATCGACGAGATCGCCGAGTTGTGGTCGTTTGAGCGGAGCGGCGTCTCGCATCGTGTCGTGAACGGTGTATATTTCCCTGAGGCGACTGTTCCATTCGTACTCGTTTATCACTTCGAGCATCGCCGTCAACTCGTCGGGGTCTACGCGTTCGAACGACGGCGTCGTCGATCCGGTGCTCTGGAGGAGGACGACTTTATCGACGCTCGTCGTCTCGGAGACCGATACGTCCGGGAACAACTGGTCGGGCCAGACCCAGTTGGATCGAGTGAGGAACCCCCGATTGAACAGGTCGAGGCCCTTGCCCAATTTCCCCGTACGATCATAAACGATCGAATCGAGAGCTGTACTCGCCGTCGCCAGAATATCTGTCAGCCTGTCCGGCGAGAGCGAGGGAAACGCGTTATAGTTGTACGAGAGCAGGTGGATCGGAATCGGGAACGGCCGGATCGTCCCGTCGGCGCCGACCCACATTCGATCGTCGGAGAGATACTCGCCGCCCTCAGCGAGCATCGTCAGCATCGTGTTGGTCTTCCCCGTGTGGCGCCACGCCGGGAAGACGATCGTCTCGCCGTCGACGGTCACGCCAGAGGCGTGGATGATCGCAAAGTCGCGTTCTGCCAACACCCTCCGCAGCTCAGCCTCCACGATCGCTCGCGTCCACGCGTTGTGGACGCCTGGCGTACAGTGGATCGACGTCCACTCCTCGTCCACGGTCCAGACGCCACCTTCGTTCGAGAGGACGAATCGATCGTCGAAGGTCGTGTAAAATTTCGATGGGCCACCAAGAATGCCGTCCGGATCGACGTCGACGTCTGTCACCGTGAGCTGCAGGTCGGGGTCATGTACCTCGTCCTCAGCGAAGTGGCGATAGACGAGATCGAGGTGGTCGGCGATCGCACCGGACCCGCGAATGGCCAGCCGAAAGTCGTCGTAAAAGCTGTACGATCTCACAGACGCTATTTCACCGTCGGCGGTGAAAAGTAACGTCGGCATTCGTCGCGCTACCTCGAGGGCGATTCCGACGGTTTCACCGTAGGTGACGGCGGTGAAGGGTGGACGACGCGTCGAATTAGCGCGAGATACGACTGGATGGCGACTTCTTTCGTGTACCTCTCGTCGAAGACCGTTCTCGAACGGGCACCCGTATCGGCTACGTCCTCACGATTCTCGAGCCACTCGCGAACGGCGTCGGCGATCGCTCCCGACTCGCCCGGTTCGACGGTGACGCCACAGTCGTGTCGATCGACGATGCGGGCGATTTCGGCGGATTTTGGGGCCACGGCGAGGATAGTCTGTCCGCTCGCGAGCGCGGTGTAGAACTTGCTTGGCACACAAAGCCCCTCGACGGCCTCGTCCATCGTCACCAGGGCGACGTCACCGCTCGTGAGAGACTGCGGGAGGACGGACGTGGGCTGGTAGGGGAGAAAGGAGACGGAGTCGAGGTCGTGTTCCCGGGCGAGCGCCTGCAGCCGCTCTTTCTTGCCGCCGTCACCGATGAAGACGAATTCGACTCCGTCGACGCCGTCGGCTTCCAGCAGCCGGGCCGCGTGAACGACGCTTTCGAGTTCGTGGTGGCGACCGAGGTTCCCGGAGTACAGGACCGTCAGGTCCGCGTCGAACCCGTGTTTCCGGGCGAACTCGTTTTCGGCCTTCGGAATCGGTTCGATCTCGTCGCCGTCCTCCCAGTTGTGAATAACCGCCACCGGGACAGGTCCGTAGCGTTCCTGGATCCGCTCGGCCATCCGCTCGCCGATGGTCACGGTGACGACGGCCCGCCGATACGCCCGCCGATTCGCCCACTCCCACGCCCGGTGTACGATTCCTCCTGCGTCGATATAGCCGAGGGCGACGGCCATCTCCGGATAGAGGTCCATCACGATCGGGACGGGTCGATACCCTCGCCAGCGTAGAGGGACAGTTGCCACGGGGAGAAACGATGGGGCCGTCGGCAACAGCACGACGTCGCCGCGCTGGCGAACGAAGAGGAACGCGGACGCGACGAGGAAGAACGTGAGTTCGTTGAGCATTCGCTTCGCGACGCCGTCGTTTCGGTCGAACCGGGTTGCGGGCAACCGGCGAACGTGTACGCCGTCGATGACCTCGTCGGCTGGCCGTTTCGACGCGCGGTCGTCCGCCGTGTACGACGGCTGGGTAGTGACGACGGAGACGTCGACGCCGCGGTCGGCGAGGCCGGACGCGAGTTCGGTCAGCACGCCCGCGTTCGCGGACGTATCGGGGCGATAATACTGTGACAGGAGAACGACGCGCGGTTCGGACGACGCGGTGGTCATGCCGACGATGTCCCGGGGAAGCCAGGTAAACCGTTTGTGCCCGAGCGCCGGAGAAATCGTCACCTACACGTGACTGTACTGTAACGTTCTTGCCGATCGGAATGGCCATCCGCATCGATGGACCTCTACACCCAACTCGCAGAACGGCCCACGTTCGTCACCGGCGCGGACGGGTTCGTCGGCTCCCACCTGGTTGACCGGCTCGTCGAGATGGACGCGGACGTCCACGCGTTCGTCCGCGCGACGTCGAGCGGCGAACTGAAGAACATCCGTGGCCACGGCGAGGCCCTGACGATCCATCGAGGAGATTTGCGTGACAAGCACTCCGTCGAACGCGCGCTCCGTCCCCTGGCCGAGCACAGCGACTCGCTGCTCTTTCACCTCGGCGCCCAGGCACACGTCGGCGAGTCATGGGACCGGCCGTACGAAACGATCGACACGAACGTCGTCGGGACGCTCAATCTCCTGCAGTCCATCGTGGATCTGGACCTCGACATCGCGGCGTTCGACATGGCCGGTACGAGCGAGGAGTACGGCAACCCGAACGAGGAGATGGTCGAGAAGTACGAGTACGACGGGAACGATCGGGTGCTGTTGAGCGAGCGTTCGCCCGTCAATCCGACGAGCGTCTACGCGACGTCGAAACTCGCGGGCGACTTCCTGACGATGAACTACCACGACGCCTACGGGCTCCCGACGCTCACCACGCGAATGTTCAACAACTACGGCCCGCGGCAGAACCCGCGCTACATCACCGGGACGATCATCACGCAGGCACTCGAACGCGACATCGTCGAACTCGGCAACCTCGAATCGAAGCGCGACATGTGCTTCGTCGAAGACGGCGTCCGTGGGCACCTCCACGTCGCCCTCGCCGGCAATCCCGGCGAGCAGTACGTCTACGGCTACGGCGAGAACGTCTCGATGCGAGACTGGGCCCGGACGATCCTCGACGTCGGGGCGGAAGCAGAGTACTGGGAGCTCCCGGAGATCGTCCAGCGAGAGGAACGGTTCCGACCCGGCGACAGCGACGTCGAAGAGTTGCTCGTCGGCTACGAGAAGTTACACGAAGAGACCGGCTGGAAGCCGAGCGTGCCCTGGCGCGAGGGAATCGCCCGGACGATCGAGTGGTACGCGAATCACCCCGAAAAGTGGTACGGGAGGGTCGACTGGCGATGAGCGACGAAGAACGGAGGACGAGCGACGGTGAGCCGGTGGCTGACGGGGGACCGGTGAGACGCGACGAAGCGTACTGGGACGACACGACCGTCATGGTGACCGGCGGCGCGGGCTTCCTCGGCGGTCACCTGGTCGAGGACCTTCGATCGCGCTCGGACAGTGTCGAGATCTTCGTGCCGCGAAGCGACGAGTACGATCTGCGGGAGAAACCGGCCATCGAGCGGGCACTGGACGTGGCGGAGCCGGACGTCGTCATCCACCTCGCGGCCAGCGTCGGCGGCATCGGTGCCAACATGGACAATCCCGGGCGATACTTCTACGACAATGCGGTGATGGGTATCGAGTTGATCGATGCCGCACGGCGCCACGGCGTCGAGAAGTGTACGATTCTCGGAACGATCTGTGCGTACCCGAAGCACACCCCGGTTCCGTTCAGCGAGGACGACCTCTTCGATGGCTATCCCGAGGAGACGAACGCACCGTACGGAATCGCGAAGAAAGCCCTCCTGACGCAGTCGAAAGCCTATCGCCAGCAGTGGGGGTTCAACAGCATCTACCTCCTCCCGGTGAACCTGTACGGTCCCGGAGACGACTTCGATCCCGAGACCTCCCACGTCATCCCTGCAATACTTCGAAAGTGTATCGAAGCTCGCGAGCGCGGTGACGAATCGATCACCGCCTGGGGCACCGGCGACCCCACGCGCGAGTTCCTCTACGTGAAAGATGCCGCCGAAGGAATTCTCGACGCGACCGAACGCTACGACTCGTCGGAGCCGGTCAACCTCGGGAGCGGGTCGGAGATCAGCATCCGGGAGTTGGTCGAGACCATCGCCGACGCGACCGGGTTCGACGGCCGTATCGAGTGGGACACCTCCAAGCCGGATGGGCAGCCCCGACGGAAACTGGATACGCGACGGGCGAGGGAACGGTTCGGCTGGGAGGCGACCACGTCGTTCCGCACGGGGCTTCGCGAGACCATCGACTGGTACGAGCAACACCGCGAACCGATCGAAGCCCAGTAAGGATCCGGTATGCGGACAAATTGTATCGGTCGATACCCACTAAAGCGCACTTTCCGGGGTCGATCCGTCGACAGGAGCTAGCAGACACGCGTCGAAACGGATCCGCACCACCAGCAAACGAAGTCGCGGCGAGTGATGTGGGCGGGACGACGCTTCCCGGTCACTACGTTCGGCCTACGATGAGTACGCTCGCACCCGAGGTTCGTCGGACAGCTGACGGTACAGTCCGTCCATCTCGTCGAAATACGCGTCCGGGTCGAATCGATCGAACGCACGATCGGCCCCGGTTCGTCCGAGACGCGAGCGGAGCGTGGGCTCCGCCGCAAGTCGCCGGATGTGACCGACGATCGTCTCCGTATCGCCCCGCTGGTCCACCAGGTAGCCGGTCTCCCCGTCGTCGATCTGCTCGGGAATACCGCCGCTCGTCGATCCGATCACCGGGAGCCCCGCCGCCATGCCCTCCAGGACGACACCCGGGAACGGATCCTCGTGCCGCGGGACGTGGATCAGGGCATCGGCCGCACCGAGGACTTCGGTGAGGTCCGGGTAAAAGCCCGTCATGGCGACGTTTTCGAGGCCGGCCCCGCGTCGACGGAGTGAAGCGGCGTACGCCTCGTGGCCGTCGACGTCGCCGCCGACGATGGCGTACACGATGTCCTCGTCCCAGGTTCGTCCGGCAGCGTCGAGGACGCGATCCTGGCCCTTGTTCCGAATCAGTTTGGATACGTTCACCACCAGAAACGCGTCCTCGTCGATGTCGAACGTCGCCCGAAATCGCCGGCCGTCAGGGAGGGACTCGAAGCGTTCCGGCGACGGTAGGCCGTCGCGAACGACCGTCACTCGCGGTCCGTCGAACCCGAGGTCCCTGAACAGACACTCGGCAACCCTGTCGGAGACACAGACGACACGATCGGAGAATCGGTAGGCGAGCGAACCGAGGACGTTCCGCATGGGGGAAGACGTCCGACAGATTCGAACGTGACAGACGGTCTCGACGTCGCTCACCCGGCCGGCGAGTAAGCCGGCGAGGTAGGTGACCTCGTTGACGTGAACGATATCCACGTCGTGGGCGCGAATTACGGACCGAAGGTCCGCAACGGCGTCGAAAAGTGCGGCCGGATAGCGAAGCTGACCGAAAAGTGATCGCCGGCGGCTGAGCGGCTTCGACCAGCATCGTACCGTCGGAACGCCTGCTTCGTGATACCACTCCGCGATACCGCCGTCGGCTGGCAGCGCAGCGAGGGTCCGGTGACCCCGCTCGCGCATTCGATCTGCCAGCCGGAACATCCACTGCGACGCTCCACTGTGGACCTGCGTCGAGGACCCGTAGTAGAGAACGCGGGGCATGGAGCGGAACCCGACGGCGTCGGTCATAAATCCACGGCGCGCGAGTCGAGCACCCGGCCGACACCAGTCCCTCTCCGGACGACCTCCAGAATCGTAACGGCGCCAACTCGCTACTCCGGTGACGACTGTCACGGCACGAGCGGATACGAATTAAGGCGACGCGACGCGACACTTCCGTTCACAATGTCGACGCGGATCAACCGAATCGAAGCGGGCGAATCGAACCGCCATCCGCCGCTCGAACGGGTGTGACCAGTGCGCAGCGCACGTTCGGACGAGGCCCGCTATCGACGATTAGCCGACCTCCTCGCTCGTCTGAACCCCGCCGACGCCTTCGACGAGTTCGTCCGGACGAGCGACCGTGGTGACGAAATCCTAAAACGGTTCCTACAGACCAGAACGGCGTGCTGGCGACTGTTGCTCCCGGAGGAACTTCGGGGCCGGTGTCTCGTCTGTGGCTTTCGACCCGGGCAGACCGGCATCCTCCTGTCGGCGATCGCCGACAGCGTGACGGTCCTGAGCGGATCCGAGCCGGAGCTCGGAGCGACGCGTGCGATTGCCTCGGTCGAACACGCCCAGATCGAGACGGTTAGGGGGTCGCTCGACACCCTCCCGGTCGAGCCGAACTCGTTCAATACGGTCGTCGTTACCGCGACCAGGAGCGAACTGAACGCCGCAATCGAGGCGCTCGACGCGGTTCTCGATCGGGACGGAACGCTCGTCGTTCTGACGAACGGCTTACCGCGGGAGGCAAAACTGACCGATCTGCTCGGCATCGAACTCGAACCCGTCGCCAGAGACGAGACGCTCACGAGTGCGCTCGGCTCGACGAAACGTGCGTTCCGCCAACTGTTCGCCCGGTCGGGATTCGACGAATGCGAAACGTTCGCACGACTGTCCTCGGCGCGTCGAAAGAACGAGTGGGTGTTCGACGTTTCCGACCGAGACGTCGTCGAGTGGGTGTTCGGCGCGAACGACAAGGCTGGCATCACTGGCCCGCTCCGGCTCGGAAAGGCGCTCGCGAGGCTGTCGGCGGGGCTTGGGCTCCTCGACCAGTGCTACCCGGAGTACCTCTTCGTCGCCAAACGGAGCGGTACCCCCGTCACCCGAGATGGGCTGCTCATGTCCGGCCGGAACCGATCGACGCTGCTCGCGATCGAGGAGGGCACGATCACCGAGGCGGTGAAACTCCCGAACAGCACCCGCCAGTCCGTGTTTAACGCCAACGAGGCCGTGATCACCGCTCGGCTTCGAGACGATTCGGTCACCGGGATCTCGCAAACGCGGCTCGAACCGTCCCCCTTCGGCCCCCAGCTCGTGGAGGAGCCGATCAACGGGACGACGCTCAAACATCGGATGGAACCGACCCCGGAAGCCCTCCATCGGACCGGATCGATCGCGATCGACTGGCTCGTCGGACTCCAGAAAGCCTGCAGAGGGAAGCGCGTCCGACTAAGCCACGCCGAACTCGCCGCGCGATCGAGCAGCGGTGATCGCCTCCTCTCTTCTCCCGATTCACCTCCGGACCATCTGGATCTGTTCCCGGCACCCGTACACGGCGATTTCTTCGGCTCCAACGTCTACGTCGAATCGGAGCGCGTAACCCGGGTCATAGACTGGGAACGCGGCGAGCTCGACGGAAACCCGATCATCGATCCGGCGTTCTTTCTCCTTCAGTACGCCGACTACGTCGGCGAGACGTTCTGCGATGGGTTTCGAACGATGTTCGTCGACGATCGCCGTTACCGCGCCGTCGTCTCGTCGCTCGTCGGCCGGTACTGCGACGGCGTCGGTCTGTCGCGTGATGCGTTTCTCGCCTGCTTTCCGGAGGCCTATGCCCGACGGCCACCGATCGCCAAGGGCATCAACTGGCGACTCGACATCGACTGGATCGACCGCCTCCGGTACATTCGATCGCACGCGCCGGCGCTCGAACGAACGATCGGCGAGGATCCACACGCACGAGTGCCATCGTCGCTCCCGCCGAAACAGTGAGCAGTCGGGAGCATGACACGGTCCCGATCGCTGCTTCTACAGATCGAACGACTGGCAGTCGTGCCGTCAACGACCGGTCCAGTCGGCGATCGAACTCTCTCGAACCTCGTGAGTGTCACCGTACGATCCGACTAGCGTTATCCGTGCGGTCGGTGACAGAGCAGCCTATGCTGACGCAGTGGCCCGAATCAGCCGCGTCATTCGACGCGACGAACGTCTTCGTCTACGTCGGCGACGCCGTCAGGTGGGACCACACGCCGAATCGACTCCTCGATCGGGGCGTTTCGTGCGAGACGATCGCCGCGTCGACACACAGCCCGACGTCATTCGCGTCGCTCGCTACCGGGTGGGCACCGCCACGGCACGGCGTCCGAGACTTCACCGACCGGCTCCCTGCCGACGCGCCCACGTTCTTCGACCTCCCGGGGTTCGACACCCGGTTCGTGAACTCGGTTCGGGACCAGCCGTCGGACGTGGACCCGATCTACTCGGTGCTCGACGTCGAGCCGCCACCGACCGATCACCCGTTCGACGGGATCGACGAACCATTCGCCGTGATGGAGCGCGGGCCCGGTGGTCACGCCCCCTACGGGACGTTCGAGGGGACCGCGTGGGAGTACTTCGAAGCGCGCGGGAGTCAACCCGCGAGCGAGTACGAACGTGAGTACGCCACGGCCGTCGCGGACGACGCCGATCGATTCGAACGTCGGCTCGACGAACTCGACGACCGTGGACTCCGTGAGGAGACGCTGGTCGTCTACACGTCGGACCACGGCGAACTGCTCGGAGAGGGTGGCGTGCTCGGACACAACGCACCCATGCACCCCGCCCTGGTTCGGGTCCCGACGGTGTTCGTCCATCCGGATCTGCCAGCGACCCGCCTGACGTCGGGGGTCTTCAGACACGTCGATCTCCGTCCGACGATCGTCGACGCGCTGAACCGTGTGTCGGATACGAGTGGGCGGCAACCGACGGCCGCCGGAGTGAGTGAAGGGCAACCGACGTCGGACCGAACGGCCGAGGCGGCCGCGGGCGACGGAGTGAGCCGCATCGGCGAGCGGCTTCCGAGGTACGGATCGTCGTTCTACGAATCGTCGCTCCCGGTGCCCGTCACGTCGCGCGTCGAATCGATCCGCTACGAGGGCGTCTGGGACAGGGGTGGCGGTCGCGTCTTCGCCGCCTCCCCCGCGCACGAACGGCTCGCCGCGCTCGGCGGAAAGCTGCTCAAGAGTCCGACGCGCGATTTTCTGCGGGCAAACCTCGGCGCCGCGATCCGGTCTTACGCCGCGGGAGATCGGCGCTTCGGAAGTCCAACCGTTTCGCGGTCGGGAGCGCGCAATGCACTGGACGCGCTGCGCGCAGAGGCGACCCGCGGACGGGCGGTCTCACTCACCGACGAACAGCGAACGCGACTCGAAGAGTTGGGGTACCTGTCATGACTGATCCAACTGGCACTCGACGATACAACGTCGTCCTCGTCGTCCTCGATACGGTCAGGGCCAGGCAACTCGGCCTGTACGGCCGAGATCGTGACCCGATGCCCGCCCTCACGGAGTTCGCCGAGGATGCCACAGTATTCAATAGCGCGTACACGAACGCGCCGTGGACCGTCCCCGCCCACGCATCACTCTTTACGGGAACGCTCCCGTCCGAACACGGGTGTCACGGCGGGTCGCTCGAATTCGATCCTGGCGGCCCGAGTCTCGCCGAAACGCTGTCGGCCCAGGAATATCGAACCCTGGCACTCAGCAACAACGTCTGGATCAGCGACCACTTCGGCTTCGACCGCGGCTTCGACTCGTTCTACAAGGAGTGGCAACTCTTCCGGGAGGCACAGGAACTCGGACACGCGTTGAAAACCGGCGATCGATCACGGCTAGCCCTCCTTCGAGCGTTCGCGAGCGGGAACCCCATCGAAAACGCGCTCAACGGGCTCTACGGAAAGTACTGGTATCGACGGTCCGACTTCGGTGCGAAGCGGACCACGAACCACCTCGGATCGGTCCTGGAAGACGTTCGGGAGCCGTTCTTCGCGTTCGTCAACTACATGGAAGGCCACGCGCCGTACCAGGAACACCCGCATTCGAGAGCGTATCTGCCGACCGATCTCGACGACGCTTCGCGGTACACCGAGCTGAGCGGGCGCAGCGTCGACTACCACGCCGGCGCGCTCGCGCTCGGCGACGAGGAGTTCTCGATGATGGAATCGCTCTACGACGGCGAGCTCCGGTACCTCGACGCCCGGTTGCGCCACGTGTTCGACGCGCTGGCAGCGCACGACCTGCTGTCGGAGACGATCGTCGCGATCGTCGGCGACCACGGCGAAAACATCGGCGACCACGGACTACTGGCCCACCGGTTCTCGGTGCACGACACCCTGTTACACGTCCCGCTCGTCGTTCGCCACCCCGATTCGGGCCGTGGCGAACGCGTCTCCGATCCGGTCGATCTGGTCGACCTTCACAACTGGCTGCTAGACGCCTCCATCGACGGAGCCGATCCCACGACGATGCCTTCGCCCGGACCGATCGTGACCGAATACCTGTCGACCGACTACGCCCCCGAGACGACCAGAGACGACTTCACATTCGAGGGAAGCGCGTACGATCGTCGATACGCGGCCGCCCGAACGGAGTCGCACAAACTCGTCGTCGCGGACGACGGAACCGAACGACTCTACGCCGCCGGCGACGGCCCCGATTTCGAGCGGGACGGGAGAGAAATCACAGAACCCGGTCGGACCGAACCAGCACTCGTTTCGACCCTCCGTGAGGCGTGCCCCGAGTTCGATCACCGTCTGGGTGCGACCGACGATCACCGAGCCGCGGTCGAGTCGCACCTCGAAACACTTGGGTACCGCTAAATGACTGGTAGCGTTTCACCCCTCCTCGTCGGCGACGCGGTGACGTCGCCACGCGTCCAGCTCGTCGCACTCGCGACGATCGGACTCCTCGTCATCTCCATCGCGTACCTGCGAGACCGCGACATCTTTTCGCCGATGGGGTTTCTCGGGCTCGCGTTCCTGATGGGCTGGTTCGGACCGGCGATCGACTACGCCATCGCTGGCGACCCCGACGGCCTCCTCCTCGGGCACGGGATCGAGTACCTCGTCGCTCCGATGGCGTTGAGCGTCCTCGCCGTGGGATTCGCCGTCGTCGGCTACTCGCTCCCCGTCGGTCAGTCGATAGCGGATCGAGCGTGGCGACCCAGCCTCGACTGGCACGGCGAACGGGCACGACGAGTCGTCGCCGTTTACGCCGCTCTCGGCGTCGCCTCGGTCGCAGTGTTCGTCTACACGACCGGTGGGATACCAGCCTCAGTCGGCGACATCTCGCGAAAACGGTATCCACCGACGGAGTACATTCGCTGGGGGACAACGCTGCTTCAGGTCGCCGCAATCATCTATCTCGTCCACCTCTCTGCAGCGGTAGAAACCCGCAAACTCCACCACTATGGACTCGCCGGTATCATGATAGTCGGCGCCAGCCTTACGCCCTTCTACGCGAGCAATCGATCCGGACTGCTGTGGTTTTTCGTCCTGTTGGTGGTCATCTTTCACTACACGTGGCGTCGTATTGGGCCGACACTTCTATCCGGATTCGTGATTGCCTTCTCGCTGTTGGCGGGGTTAATGGCAATGCTTCGCCGGTTGGCCTGGAGTTCGAACGTTACATCCGCCGACCTGCTGCCATTTCTCCTCTCGCCTCGCGTTGTCGATCCGATCGTGGGCGCCCGGACGAACGGAATATCTATCGTCAGCCACATCTACCACCGTGTACCGGCGGATCTCGACCCGGCATACGGTCAGTCGTTACTCCATCCGATCGTCTTTCCGATTCCACGACGGCTCTGGCCAGCGAAACCAAAAAACATCGGACAGTTCTTCGGAGAGACGATCTACGCTCAAGGGGTCGGCATGCCCGGCGGCGGCGTCCCGCCCTCGCTCGTGGGAGAACTGTACTACAACTTCATGCTCCCCGGTGTCCTCGTCGGGACGTTCCTGTTCGGCATCGTGCTCAGGTTCGGGTACGAGTACTTCGATCCCAATACGGACCACAACAGTTCGTACGTCGCGCTGTACGGCGTGTTCGCGATTTACCTGGGCAATCAACTGTTCCTCGGCCAGGCCACGTCCCTGTTCAAAGTCTTCCTGATGGGTACTATCTACTGCGCCGCGTTCGCGTACATCTCGGCACCGGCGCTGCGTGAATCGACGACGAGTACCTTGCCGAGTTGATATCCGTTTCCAGACTGACGCCGTCGGTTTCTTCGCCATTGAAATCAGGTATCCGAACCGAGACAGTCGCCCACGACGGATCGAGCGCGGAATGCTGCCCGAAGCCTGCTTTCGGGGCGAGTCGTTCATTTCCGTATCGTTGCGTCGAGTTGCCTGGCAGTACCGACGCCGCGACGCACTGACAAGTGAAACGATCCGATCTAGTGTCGCTCGCCCGGGCACACCATATAAAATGCGAACAGTTGAAGGCGCCCGCTTTGGCCCGCCGGATTCTGCCGTCCGTACGTGTCCGACAAATCGCGATTACCGCGGCGACAATTCCTGATTAGTTCTCTGTTGACGGCGGTATCGACCGCGGCCTGCGCCGGGACGGCCAGTGCGAAAGAAACCGCGGTCCCCGACGGATACGCGGACGCTGGATACGGCAGGACTGCCTACGGCACCGTCCAATAACGCCGGGTTACTCCCGACTCACGATACGATGAGCGATTCGACGGATCCTCCGCTCGAAGGACGAACCGACGCCGACCGACGCACCACCCGCAACCAGCTCGTCGTCCGCTGGCTCACCCTTCTCGCCGTCGTCGGCGTCGTCCTGCTCGGTTCCATCACCGCCGCATCGCTCCCGGTCCCACCGGGCACGTCGCTGCTCGGCCTCACGGCGAGCCAGACGCGGCACCTGCTCGCGTACGCCGGACTCGCCGTCGTCCTGGCGCCGATCGTCACCGGAACCGCGCCGTCAGACCGCGGCGTGGGCCGCCTCGCACTCGTGGTCTGTCTCGTGATCGGATTCGGCGCGGCCGTCGAGCTCGTCCAGGCCGGGCTATCACATCGGGCCGGCACCGTCGCGGACGTCGGCGTGAACGCCGTCGGGGCGGCACTCGGGCTCGCCGGCGTCGAGGTGCTCGTAACCGGCGTCGAACTGCTCGCACGCGTCCGTGACGGGTTCCGGTGAGACGGGATCAGCTGTGGGTTCTGGAGGTGTGATGCGATTCGAGGGATAACGGCGTCACTCCGCCGACCGCCCGGTCGGCAGCGACCACGGCACCGTCCGTCCGGCCAGTAGCCACCCCACCGCACCGCCGACGCAGCCGAGGAACGCGAGGAGACCGTCCGTCGTCGCCCCCGTCACGAGGAGCGCGACGACGCCCAGAACGGCGGCCACACCAAGCGCGCGCCGCGGGTTCTCGTCGAAGAGGACGCCGGCGGTAACCAGGAAAGCCACGCCGACCGTGATGGAAGCGACGACGTCCGGCAGGTAATGGACGCCGAGGACGAGTCGGGAGACGGCGACCAGTCCGACGGCGACCGATGCGATGAGCAGGCGCCGCTGACGCGTCCCCCATCGGCCCCAGATCGCGAGCGCGCCCCAGAGGAAGGTCGCGGCCAGCGTGTGCCCGCTCGGAAAGCCGTGTCCACCTCGCTCTACCGCCTGTAACTCGGCGGGCGGCCGCGGCGCACCGGCTATCGTCTTCAGAATCAGCGTCACCGCCAGTCCACCGAGGACGACCCCGACGACGAACGCGGTCCGGTCGGAAACGAGCCGGTCGCGCGACGTGCGACGCCCGCGACGGAGGTCGAGCAGGATCGTCAGGACGAGCCCGCCCACCACGACCGCCAGGTCGCCGAGCAGCGTCACCGCGTCGGCGAGCGGGACGATCCACGAGGGTAGTGACCCGCGGATCGAGCGCGTCACGCCGACGTCTCGACCAGTGACGACCGCTGACGGGTCGACGTCGAACGGACACACGGCTGTGCGGTCGAGTCCGAACCCATCGGCCTGCGCCAGACCCACGTCGAGCGCGGCGAGAGCGCCCCGGTTCAGGCCCGATGCGACCGCGGACATCGAATCCAGTCCGAGCGTTGTCGCGTCCACTGTGTCGGTCCACGACGAGCAGGCACTTCAGTGTCGCTCTGGAACGTGTCGGCTCCCGCGCCGTTCGCGCGGATGGAGACGGCGTCGCCTTCAGTACAATTCGGTTACTCGGAAGGGTTGCATTAGATAGGCAGACAATTATCGCCAATAGGTTAAAATATCGCTACAATCTGTGCGTAGTGATGTTATTTCAAAAGACCATCCCTGGTCGTATGGGAAACCTTTACTCTCCCCTCTGAGTAGCCGCGCTTGACTACGATGTCATCAGGGTCGACAGATGGGCAGGCCGACACGGGAGGAATCGCCGGGTACTTCGACTTCGCGGAGTACGGAACCGACCTGCGGACCGAGACGCTGGCCGGGCTGACGACGTTCCTCGCGATGGCGTACATCATCGTCGTGAACCCCGCGATATTGAGCGAGGCGATCACCTGGGACCAGCAGAACGGCGGGTTCCAGGACACCGTCACGATCGATGGGGCCCAGTACACCGCGGGCGAGGTGTTCCAGATGCTGGCCATCGCGACGATACTCGCGTCGATCGTCGCGATCCTCGTGATGGCGCTGTACGCGAATCGTCCGTTCGGTCTCGCTCCGGGAATGGGGCTCAACGCCTTCTTCACGTACACCGTCGTCATCCTGCTCGGCGTTCCGTGGCAGCTCGCGCTCGCGGCCGTCTTCGTGGAGGGATTACTCTTCATTCTGCTGACTGTCGTCGGCGCGAGGGAGTACGTGATCACGCTGTTCCCAGAGCCCGTCAAACGAAGCGTTGGGGCCGGGATCGGTGTCTTCCTGCTCTTCCTTGGATTACAGGAACTCGATCTCGTCGTCGCCTACACGAACGCCGCCGGCGAGCCAATAACGCCGCTCCTAGAGGTCGGGAACGCAATCGTCAACCCGGTCACCGCAATTGGGACGCTGGGGCTGATCTTCACGCTCGTCCTCTACGCGCGAGGAATCAGCGGATCGATTGTCATCGGTATCCTGACGACTGCCATCGCCGGATGGGTCGCAACCGCCGCGGACCTGGTCTCCCCGGGAACACTCACACCTGCTGACACCTACTCGCAGGTCACCACCGAGGGGCCCATCAGCATGATAACGAGCGTCCAGTACGACTTCACACCGCTCTTCTGGGGTTTCACAGAGGGGCTCGGCATGATCGCGGAGGATCCGCTCGTCTTCGTCCTCGTCGTGTTTACGTTCTTCTTCGTCGACTTCTTCGACACGGCGGGCACGCTCATCGGTGTCTCCCAGATCGGCGGATTCCTCGACGAAGATGGTGATCTCCCGAACGCCGACGAACCGCTGATGGCCGACGCCGTCGGGACCACCGTCGGTGCGATGATAGGGACGTCGACAGTGACGACCTTCGTCGAATCGTCGACCGGGATCGAGGAGGGCGGTCGAACCGGCTTCACGGCCCTCGTCGTGGCGATCCTCTTCGGGGTCTCGCTGCTCGTCGTCCCACTCATCCAGATGATCCCTGCGTACGCGACGTACATCGCGCTCGTCGTCGTCGGGATCATCATGCTGCAGGGCGTCACGGAAGTCGACTGGAACGACCCTGCGTGGGCCATCTCCGCCGGACTCACGGTTACCTTCATGCCACTCACGGCGTCCGTCTCGAACGGCCTCGCGGCAGGTATCATCAGCTACCCGCTCGTTAAGTCGGCGGTCGGTCGCCGAAGCGACGTCTCCGTCGGTCAGTGGCTGCTCGCCGGGGCACTGGTCCTGTACTTCGTCATGTACTTCGCTGCCGACGGCGGGCTTATTACGTATTAACGCGGCCGACACCCGATCGTATCTGTCGCCGGTTGGGTGTTCGACTGGACCACGGTCTCCTGGCGATCGGTACCGACGGTCTCTTGCTTCGGAGTATCCAACCGCTTCCATGACCGACATCACGTACTACGAACTCCCTGGCTGTCCGTTCTGTGCGATGGTCCGGAGCAAACTCGAGGAACTGGACCTCCAGTACGAGACCGTCGACGTTCCCGCCGCACACCACGAGCGAACACGGGTGAAAGAAGTGAGCGGGCAGACCGGCGTCCCGGTCATCACCGACGAGGTGAACGGCGTCCGCGGTATGCCCGAAAGCAGCGACATCGTCGAGTACCTGGAGAAAACCTACGGCGACGAGTGACGGGGTCGCCGAACCGAGTCGACTGGGCGGTCGAGAGGAACCCGTCGGCCGGGACACCTTAGCGGCAGTAGAGTGCGTAGATCAAGACGACGAATCCGACGCCGATGAGGAGACTCTCGGCCAGCAGACCGACCGTGAGTCCCACACCGACGACGTGGTGTAAGAAGCCGACGAGCGTCGTCCCGACCGTGATGACGAGCAGGCCGACAGCGAAGTACTGGAGGCCATCCATTCCAGTCTGGCGATACGCCCGGTAGGCGAGCAGCGCGACCGTACTACCGAGGACGAGCAGGACGATCTTCACGACGACGAGCAGCGTCTGCAACATCGTCATGGCTCACCCGCCCCGGACCCGTCGTCGATCGGGGCCTCGCCGGCTGCATCTCCCGTCGCATCACCGGCTGCAACTCCCGTCGCGTCGCCGTCGACCTCGCCCCCGTCGGACGACCCCTTCATCCCGGCCCAGAAGGCTGCCATACGATCGGTCGGGTCCGCTGGCGGGCACTCGATCTGCAGGTCGAACTCGTCTTCGTCGTCTATCTCGATCGAGATGGCAGTGACGTCGCGCTCGTACAGCGTGGCGTTCGGCCCGTCGCGCCTGATCTCTGTGTACTCGGAGACCAGCGCCGCGTCGGCGAGCCGGTCCAGTTTCCGATACACAGTCGAGCGCGGCAGGCCACACTCCTGGCGCAGTTCGGCCGCCGACTTCGGTCGATCGAGGCTGGCGAGGAGTGTCCGACAGTCGGCGTCCTCGATCGTCGTGAGGACCGCCTCGAGCGACGGCGTCCGGTCCGTCTCGTCTGGTCCGCCGGTCATCGGTCGAGCGGTGTCCTCCTGGCGCGAGTCGGTGAACGGGGACCAGCGGTCCCAGCCGGTGGGTGTTTCAGTCATGTGGGCCGTCACCAGTCGGTAGTCGGTACGCGATCCCTCGCACTCGGTCGGGTTGGGTCCATCGATGTGGGCCGGGTCGTGTCGCGGATCGAAACCCGATAGGACCGATCCGGATCGACCGAGACCGATCGGCACGGTCCGACGGCGACCGAGGCAAGTTCGACACGGTCCGACGGCGACCGAGACCAGTTCGGCTCGATCCGACGGCGATCGAGGCCAGTTCGACACGAACCGACAGCCAGGGTTGGCCCAATCGGAACGTCACCCGAATCCGCAGTGTTCACCTGGATCGACGGTGGCGACATCTAAGGCACCCCGTTCGAGTCCCAGTTCCCGGGACAACCGGTGCGCGACCACGGATCTCGCTCAGCAGAGACAGAAGGGCGTTTCGTCCAGTCCGTCGTAGAGCCCGTCGGAGAGGTACTTCAGGCCGGTGTCGCAGGCGACGGTGACGACTGTCTCGTCCGGGTCACGCTCCGCCGCGACGCGGCGGGCAGCCGCGACGTTCATTCCGGTACTCGTCCCGACGAGCAGGCCGTCTTCGGCGGCGATTCGCTGGACACACTCGACGCCCTCCTCGGTCGGCACCGACTCGATCCGGTCGAACACGTCGACGTCGACGAGCGGCGGCGAACCGACGATCGCCGTCCCCTGGACGCTGTGAGTACCGGCCTCCCCTTCGGTCAGGACGGGGGACTCGGCGGGTTCGACGCCGGTGATCGTCACGTCGGCACCCGCAGAATCGAGCGCGCGAGCGGTCCCCATGGCCGACCCCCCGGTCCCGACGATCATCACGAACTCGTCGACGTCGGGCCGCTGCTCCAGTATCTCGCGGCCGAGTCCCTCGTAGCCGGCCAGTTGGTCCTCGTTCGTGAACTGGTCGGTGAAGTACGCGCCCTCGTCCGAAATCTGCTCTGCTTCGTCCCTGAGGTCGTCGAAAAGACCGTCGTACGGACGTCCGTCTGGCGTCTCGACGATCGTCAGCTCGGCACCGAGCGCGCGCATCGAGTCGATCTTCTCCTCGGCGACGCAATCGGCAGTCACGATCGAGAGCGGGTGGCCCAGAACGGCGCAGACGAACGCCAGGCTCGACCCGGTCGATCCGCCGGTGAACTCGACGACGCGGTCACCCGGCATCAGCTCGCCGCGCTCTCTGGCGTGTCGGACCATCGCGAGCGCCATGCGATCTTTGAGACTCCCCGTCGGGTTGGCACCTTCCCACTTGACGGCGATCGAAGCCCCACCGTTCGGCCGGATCGACGGCAACGCCACCATCGGTGTCCCGCCGATCGCGTCGAGCGTCGTGTCCGTGAACGCATCGTCCAGCGCGCCTGCTGTTCCGGGTTCGTGAGTCATGGTACGTTCGAACCGCCATCGGCGAGTCGATGGCGCTACGCGAGCGACGGAGTCGAACGAAGGTAAATCGATTGATACTATATTTCGAACGACGAGTCTCTGGAACGGATCCGAACGCGTCCGGCGTCTCCCGACGAACGGCTTCGACGGCTCGTCTCGAGGCGCGCTCGAACGCACTCCGAGCCAAAATCGGACGAACGGGGAGATTTCGCGTTACAGCGCCTCTTCCGGTTCGGCGCGTTCACGGATCATGGCGCGGAGTTCGTCCGCGTCGTCCAGCGCTTCGAGTTCCTCGCGTTCGACGAGCGCCGTTCCGTCTACCGATTCGCGCGAGGTTTCGTCGACGACGTAGACCGAGCGCGTCCGCGTGACGTGCCCGATAGAGGACATTATCTTCGCACGCTTCTTCGCAGCTCGCGTAAACGTCGAGTGGCCGGTCAGGACCGGCCCTTCGTCCCGGTCTTCTTCCGTGCTGACGGCGTTGAACGGAGACCGATTCGTCGGGTGGACGGTAAAGCCAGTTCGAACGAGCGTGGCCACGAGTTCCTCGTCGTTTGGATCGGCCGCCGGGTCCTCGGGAGTCGGATCGGTCTCGTGGATCTCGTCCGTCCCCTCGAGAACGTCGACCGGGCTCGTCAGTTCCCCCTCGAAGAGTTCCTCTAGCGCCATCGCGATCTCCACGGAAGCGTTCATCCCATCTTCGTACTTCGAGACAGTCCGTCGCGATACACCGAGTTCGGTGGCGAGGCGACCGAGGCTCCAGTCGCGGCGTTTTCGCTCGTCGGCGAGCAGGTCGCCGTCGATGTTCACGTAGAGGCCACCCGGAGCGGCGTAGATCAGCGGGGGGACCCCTTCGATGAAGAGGTTGTACGCGGTGTCGGGGCTGAACACCGGGACCCCGTGTCGGAAGTAGACGACGTCGGGTTTCAGGTCCTCGTCTCGACTTCGTAGACCGATCACGAACGGGGTTGCACCCAGGTGGGTTCCGAGCCGGCGCATCTCCATGCCGGTTTCCTCGTTGAACGCGTCGACGTTTCCGAGGATCTTCACGAGTACGAGTTCGTCTCCCCGGCGTGCCGCGACGTCGAAACTCTTTGGGCGAATGGCACACCGGTCGCTCACCACGAACCCCGCGTCAGTCAACATCGCGGTGACGTTTCCGACCAGTGCGGACCGGGACATGGTGGTGACTAGCTATTCATCGTATAAATGCTTTTCCCGTATCTCGGCGCGCCTGCTTGCGTTTTTTGTGCTAAACCCCGGACGATTTCCATTTCGTTCAGCGAGATTGGCCGTTCACGGCAGTTTCGAAACCGTCGAGGAATCAGACGGCACTCGCGTCGATCATCGGGCCACCAGCCCGACCGTCGCCGACGTCCGAAACGCGTACCACGTCGCACCGTCAACGAGGGGTATGACCCTCGTCGGGCTCGACGATACGGACTCCCGGGAGCGAGGGATGTGTACCACCTACGTGGCGAGTCGGATCGCCGCGCACCTTCGCGATCGTGGCAGGGTCGAACGGCTCCTCCTGATTCGTCTCAATCCCGCAATCGAACACAAGACCCGCGGCAACGCCTCGATCGCGATCCACACCGACGTCGATCCCGGTGACGCCTTCGACGTCGCCAGCGACGTCCTCGACGACCTGGCAATCGTCGACGACGATCGAACCAACCCTGGGCTCGTCGTCACCGATCGGCCCGTCCCGGGTGCCCCGACAGACGCGTCGTCGATCGACCCGGCAGTCGCGTCGTTTACGCGCCGGGCGATCCGCGAGCGACTCACCATCGACGACGTCAGGCGTCGACTCGATGCGCCGGGTTACGACTACAGCGCGTGGGGGAACGGGCGAGGGCTGATCGGTGCGCTCGCCGCGATCGGCGCCTGGGATGCCCTCGACGAGTGGACCGTCGAACACATCGCCTATCGAACGCCCGACCGGTGGGGAACCGTCCGCGACGTCGACCCGGCATCGCTCCGGACGGCCGCCGACGGGGCCTACCCGGACGTCTGGGATACGATCGATCGCGGAACCGACGAACTCGTCGCCGTTCCGCGGACGCCCGGTCCCGTCCTCGTCGGGATCAGAGGTGACGACGCAGACGCCGTCGATGCAGTGATCGACCAGCTCGACGGCGAACCGATCGCCACGAGCCAGCGATTCCTGACGAACCAGGGGACCGACGTCCACCTCCAGGACGGGTCGCTCGGCGACCTACGCGACGGCCGCGCGTACGCCGTCGACGGGATCGTCGCGACCGAACCGGAGACACGACGCGGGGGACACGTCTTCGTCACCATCGCCGACGAACCGGTCGACGGCGAAGAGACCACGGACGACCGAAGCGAACCGGATCCCGGGGCAGCCGTCGGTGGCAATCGTCAGGAGTGTGTCGCGTTCGAGCCGACGAAACGGTTTCGAGATCGTGTACGGGCACTCAGGCCGGGCGATCGGATCACCGCGTGCGGCGAGGTCGGTCGCGGAACCCTCAAACTCGAGAAGTTCGCCGTCAGAACCCTCCGTCGAACGGAACGCGCCACACCGACGTGTCCGTCGTGCGATCGAACGATGGAAAGCGCCGGGAGCGATCAGGGATATCGCTGTCGCGACTGCGGAACCACCCGAGCGCGACGCGACCAGGTCCCGATCGAGCGGTCACTCGAGGAGGGGTGGTACGAAGTGCCGCCTCGCGCCCGCCGCCACGTCGCGAAACCGCTCGTTCGTGGTGGGTTCGACGCACAGACCCATCCCGAACGATGACGGAATACGACGGACGATCGGGTGACGCACCCGGTCGAGAACGGTACACCTCCTCGTTGGTACCGTACACACCCGGTCGGATCACACTCCGGCGCGGCGGAACACGATGGTCGGAGGTGAAATCGGCACACTCGCATCGACCGTGTCGGCGGCCGTTCGCGACGAGCGTCTCGAATCCACCGCTCACGACTGGGATTCGATCCGGGTGAGTATCGAGAGGGCGTCCCATCGAATTCCGTTCCCCTGCGGTCCCTCGCCGTCGAGTTCTAGATACCCTGGTTCGAACCCCGTCACTTCCCCTTCGATACCCGTCCCCTCGTCGGATCGGTCCCCGCTCGAGGGACGGGTCTGAACACGAACGATAGCGCCGACATCGGTGAATTCTCTAACGAGCGATATCGTAGTCTCGGCATCGGAACCAGGTGGTATTTCGAGTTCCGTCACGGGGCCCGCTACCACGTCGGGTACAAAAACGCCCACCGTCTTCTGCTATCCACGACGATCTGTACTCGCGACAAAAACCGGGAAGTCGAACCCCACGATGGGGAATCCGTGAGTGAGACCGGGATCGTGGTCGGTCCGACTACCCGCCAATCGTCGGTCAGTCTGGGGGAGGGTCCGCCAGAACGGTAGTGCCTCGGTACAACGAATTGGAACCAGCCCGTTCGTTCCGAACGCGAGTATCGAACGGTTCACCGGTCGCGGAGGTCCTCCGGAACGTCCTCGACACAACCCGCCTGCATCACGGTCCGAATGTGAAAGTCCTTCTCGGCCGGATCGTCAGTCGCCAGTGCACGCTCCAGGTGGGTCCGACACTCGTCGCTGAGTTGGCTGAGACCTCGCATGTTGCATCCGATCCGAACCCTGTAGATTACAAAACTGTTTTCACCGTTTATCGGTCGGTCCGGAAGAAATCGCACATTTCCTGAACACAGTCACCGTTCGAAGGTGCAACCGTAGCCAGTCTGGCGGCGATCGATACCCAAACGGTACGACGGGCCACGCATCACACGACCGAGGCGAACTGACACGAGCCGTTGGCAACGAGTCTGGCGAGGGTCGGAACGGGTTCGTCGAGCCCCCTGTCGGCAACGACAGCTCCGTGTCCCTCGCCACCTACGAGTGAGTGAGTGGCCCTGTTAGCTCTACTGGCCGACGAGATTCGGTTTCGGCGGTCGACCGAGACGTGACAGAGCAATTCAAGTGGGTCCACTCACTTTCGTTCCCATGGCACTCGAGAACTCGCTCCCAGACCGTCCGTTACGACCCGAGGAGGTCGTCGCGCTCCAGCAACACGACGCGTTCGACTTCGTCGGCGCGATGGAAGAGGAGGGGCCCATCGATCACCTCTTCCTGAAACGAGGGGACTCCGAATACTTCCTGCACTACACGGAAGACGCAGGCTGGCACGGCCACCACCACGGCCACAGCCACTGAGGGGAGCGACGCAACCGATTGGAATAGCGTTGGGCGGATAGCCCATACAACGTTCAGTAACCGAAAATGATAGTGGCGCGCTCGGCGGGGGGACCGACCGACCGCGCTACATCCCACGTCTCCGTTGGCGGGGGTCCCAGGCTATTGACGGTGATCAATGTCGGGGGTGCTACCCGCCAGTATAACCCGTGTACCCCTAACGAATAGGCGTTCTGGCCGATATCGGGCATCGGTAAACCTAATCTCCGTTGGGGAAGGTTTGCGAGAAACGCGGGCACCTCGGTGTATGATCTGGGTGGCAACCACAGACGGACATGCCCGCAGAGAGAAATATAACGTATTATGATAAAAGACTACTGGCACCTCTCACCCGGTGTGAGTGGCCACCGACATCTCGACGTCGAAGGTGACGGCCTTCGTCGATCGCGTCTCGACGTCGTACAGCGCCGACGCGGGAACGAACACGTCCGTCACCGTCGCTCACCCCCGTCGGTCGCGACCGGCGGGCGACGGTACGATCCCGTCCGTTCCATCCGTCGCGAGCAGTAGTAGTGATGCCCGGCCTCCGAGTGACCGTCGAGCAGGAGTGTACAGCGCGCACCACACTCCCCACACCGAAACTCTCGATCCGTGGTCGGAGAGGGTGCAACGAACACCCGCTTTCGGAAAATCTCGGGGTCGATATCGGAACGGTCCGCGCTCACCCAGACCACCCCGATTTTGGGCTGCTTCCAGACCCCAAAACTGCCGCTAGAGGCGCTGAAACGCCTATTGTGCGACAGTTGTAAAGCGAAAAGTGGGACCGCTGAGAGTCGAACTCAGGTCCTACGGACCCCATCCGCAGAGGATACCACTACCCCACGGTCCCGTACCCGAATCGATGTGCGGTTGCCGTTTAAGCGTGTCGTTTGAACGTGATCACCGACGCGACTCCCTGTCGGCGACAAGTGGCTCAGTCCCGCGGCGCGACCAGCGGACCCTCGTCTCGGACCGCGAGACTCGTCACAGGGTCGTTCTCGTAACAGATCGTATTCGCACGACCGAGGACGTACCCGTCGTTTTCGACGGGTATCGAATCGATCTCGTCGCCGTGTGGCGACACGAGGGTCGCGAGTTCCGCGCCGGATTCGAAGGTTTCGCCGGCCTCGAGCACGTGTCTACAGAGTCCCGCCCTCGGCGCTCTCGGACCCCGGTACCGGCGGACGGGAAAGTCGACCGGAGATGCGACCGGCGGCGCGGCGTTCGCCACCGCATCCGGTACGGACTCCAGCATACCCAGGTGGACCATCGTCCGATAGACGGCCGCGACGCCTGTCGCGCGGTGAGCCTCTTCGACCACGCCGTAACTCCCCAGTTCCAGCGTGAGTGCCGGGATCCTGGCCCGATTGAGCACCGCCCCGGCGGCCGAGCGGTCGAGATTGCGATCGGCGTACTCCGCTGCGGGATACTCGTTCACCACCGGAATCCCCGTCGCCCGCGCGAGTGCGTCGAGTCGGTCGGCCAGTTCCGCGGCCTCGCGCTCGGTGCGCTCGCCATCCCCACCACCGGATTCGGTGTCCTCGTCCGCCGCCGGATCGTACAGAATTCGGTCGCGGATCACGAAGGGGACGGAACCGACCTGTGCGGTGTGGACGTCGAGATGTGCGTCCGCGCCGTCGACGATAGCCCGGTAGAGGCGCTCGTCGATCAGTTCCTGGACTCTCCGGTCGTCGCTCGAATCGTCCGCGTCGCTCGTCGGCCCATCCGGAAAGAATCGGTTCGGATCGTCGCCGTGATAGGACGACGTTCGCTCCACGCCCCGCACGCCAGATGGATTACAGATGGGCACGCAAACCACCGTTCCCGACAATCCGTCCGGCACGCCGTCCGCGAGGACGTCCTGCGTGACCGCGACGCCCGTCAGTTCGTTGCCGTGGACACCACCGGTGACCCACAACGTCGGTCCATCGGTCTCTCCGCGCGCGAGTACGACCGGGAGTCGTTCGGCGCCGCCGGTCGGTAACCCGGTGACGTCCAGATACCCAGTTGTCCGCTCGCCGGGACGCGCCGTCGCCGTTCCGATTTCCATACTCGCTCACTCGGGGGCGGACGCTAAACGGTCACGACCTGGGCAATCGACGAGGCCGTGACAGCACCGACCGTCAGACGAGCACCCGTTCGAGATCCACGACCGTCCCCGAATCCGCGTCCGGATCGCCGACGAGCGTGCCGAGACAGACGGCAGATCCGTTCGGCGTGTAACACGCGACGAGTGGCGGCTCGCCCGCCTCCGTATCGTCACCAGGTGTCCGGTCCGGCACGCCCTCCACGTCGAGAACGCCGGGTGCGTAGACCGGTGCACCGTTGGCCACCTCGTGCGCCGCGGTCTCGGCGATCGTCACCGCAGGGAGTCCGGTCAGAATGCGCTCGGCCGGGTCGACGATCGATCGAAGCGGCTCGGGGTCGTCGTCTTCGACCCAGAAGGCGAGCGCGTCGAGCAGATCCGTTGCACTCACGAGATCGCGATCGTCGAACGGATCGGTCGCCGTCCGCCGGAGGTCGCCCATGTGCGCGCCCGTTCCGAGCGCGAGACCCAGATCGTGACAGAGCTTCCGGACGTACGTCCCGCTCTCACAGCGGATCCGCAGGAGGAGCCGGCGCTCCTGGACCTCCAGCGCGTCGAGGTCGTAGATCTCCCGCACGCGAAGTCGACGCGACACCGCGCTCTTGCGCGGCGGTTTCTGGTAGATCGGGCCCTCGAACGCGGCGAGCGTCGACTCGACGTCGGTCGGAACCGGACCGTGACACTCGAGAACGGCCACGTACTCCTTTTCCCCCTCGAGGAACACCTGGGCGAGTCGGGTTGCGTCGCCGAGCATCACGGGAAGGCACCCAGTCACCTTGGGATCTAACGTCCCTGCGTGCGCGGCCCGTCCGATCGGCTCCGCACCGACCGCAGCCAGGCGGTCGTCGACGGCGTCCCGGATCCAGGCACTTACCTGATGGGACGATGGTCCGGGTGGCTTATCGAGGTTTACGACGCCGAAGTGGAGGCTGTCGACGAGCGAGCGGTCAGTCGGTGGGTCGCGCAAAGACATGTGGATGAGCGGGTGTGTTGGTGAGCGGGTATCGACTCAGACGTCGATTGCGAGTTCGACGGGGGCTTTGCCCTCGTCTCCCGTCGCGTCGTACTCCTCGACGGCCGTCGTGAGCATGTCGAGGACCGCGTCGGGATCCCAGCGCGCCGTGTTGACGGAGAGGTCGTAGATCTTCAGATCCTCGATGTCGATCCCGTAGTACTCACGGTAGCGCTGAGCCTCACTCGCCTCGCGAGCGCGCGTCTCTTCCGTGGCGGCCGCCGGGTCCTTCTCCTCGCGCTCGGCGATGCGTTCGCCGCGGACCGACGCCGGGGCGTCGAGCCAGAACTTGAAATCGGCGTGCTCGCCGGCGAGCCAGCCGGCGAGTCGTGATTCGAGCACCAGGTCGTCGCGTTCGACGGCGACGTCGCGAAGTCGACGGTCGAGATCGCGGTCGATCGAGTCGTTCTCCTCGGCTAACTTGTTGAACTCGAGCGGCGTGTAGTCTCGTTCGTCGGCGAGTTCGCGAAAGATGTCCCCGCCGCTCACGTGCTGGAGTTCGAAGTGCTCCGCGAGCAACGCCGCCGTGGTACTCTTCCCGCTGCCCGGCGGACCGGAGACGGTCAGTAACATACCCGAAGTGTGCGAGGGCAGGTAAAATGGGTTTTGAATCACACCGCCCGTCCCGTCGGGACCCCGGCGTACGCTACCGATCGACCGCGCGGCTCGATCGTCGGCCGACTCAGTCCGTCGTGGGACTCATGTTGATGTCCAGAGCCTTCCGGATGACCTGGGAGAAGCCCATCGAACAGACGAAGTACCAGACGATCCAGGCCGGCATGGGACCGACTGCGCCCGAGTTGAACTGGGTCTTCCCGAAGATGGGCATGATCATCTCCATCTCTACGGCGTCGACCGCCTGCGGTCCGGACGCGCGAATCTTCCAGTACATCCAGAGGAACAGCGGGATGATGAAGAGCATCGACCAGACCATCATCCGACCCTGCTCTTTGAACATGCCGAGGTTCTCGCCCATCGACTCCATCTGCTCTTGCTGGACGCGATCGACCTCGTTCTGGAGACGTTCGATCTCCGCGTCACTCGCGTCGCGGTCCTTCGCTTCCTCCAGTGCCTTCTGGGCGTCCTTCGACTTCTGCTGGACGGCCTGCATGCGCTTTTGGTACTTGCCCATCCGTTCGGGGTCCATGACGTTCGACTGGACGAGTGCCGAGGCGAGCCCGGTGAGCAACGAGATCGAGAGGATGACCGCATAGAACGGGAGGTTCGCGTCGAGCGGACCGAGGAACGCGTTCATCGTGTTGCCGACGAGGTCGCGGACGGTGTTCGTCCAGTAGCCGAACATCAACAGGAGCGCAGTGGCGCCGGCGAGTTTGTCCCACTGGGACCACTTCGACTCCTCGGGATCGATCTCGACGCCGCCGAGGGGCTCGCCGTCCGTGTCACCGTCAAGGGCCTCGTCGAGCGCCTCTCGGTCGGCGATCTCGAACCCGTCGTTCCCGTCGACCAGCACGCCCTGTTCGATGATCCGGCCCCACTGGCCGCTCGTGAGGTCGTCGCTGACGTCACCCCACGCGACCTCACCCCCGTTGTCGTCCGCCTGATCGCGGATGGATTCGAGCGCGGATTCCATCTCCGCGTCCTCCCGAAGGAGCGAGTTCACTTTCTCCACCGTACGGGTCATTCGTTCGAGCCTAGGCCACCTCCAGTATACAAGCCTTTTTCTTCGGGCACGACCGGTCGCGGACGACGGAGCGTCGAGGAGTCACCTCCGGTGGGCCCGGTCGGTGGGATCGGCCCCACAATCGTTCATCCGGACGCGACCCGGAGACGAACCAAACCCTATCTGACAAACCCCTTAACGGGTGACCCACAAGACGGTACATGGACCAACTGAACCGGATGGCGATCGAACTCGTCGACGAAGCCCTCGAGTACGCCGACGAACTGAACCTCGGCGTCACGGAACTCGCGAACGAATCGACCGTCCTCGACTTCGGAATCGATCACCCAGGCGGGATGGAGGCCGGTCTATTACTCACGGAGATTCAGACCGCCGGACTCGCGACCCCTCACCGAGCGCTCGACACGCTCGCCGGCGCGTCGATTCCGTACGTCGAACTCTCGACGGACCAGCCCGCCCTGTCGCTACTGTGCGCCCAGAAGGCCGGCTGGGAGCTCGTGACCGAAGACTTCGAGGGACTCGGCAGCGGTCCAGCTCGCGCACTCGTCGCCGAAGAGGACGTCTATCAGCGACTCGGCTACGCGGAAGAGTTCGACCTCACGGCGCTGGCCGTCGAGACGGACGAGCGACCGACGGTCGCCGCGGCCGACCAGGTGGCCGCGTTCGCCGACGTCCAGCCCAGCGGGGTCTTCCTCCTCGCGTACCCGACGGCGAGCCTCGTCGGCAGCGTGACGAACGCCGCGCGGGTGGCCGAGCTTGCGACGTACCGACTCACTGAACTCGGCTACGATCCCCGGGATATCGTCTCCGCGAGCAGTCGTGCCCCGGTCGCACCCGTCGCCGCGGACGAGCGGACGGCCATCGGCCGTACGACCGACGCGGTCGCCTACGGCGGTCGCGCTCACCTCGTCGTCCGCGAACCGTTCGAAGACTTCGACGCGATCGCGTCGTCGGCCGCCGACGAGCACGGCAGTCCGTTCGCGGAGATCTTCGACGGGATGGACTGGAACTTCGAGGACGCGCCAGCCGAACTGTTCGGTCCCGCGACGGTCACCGTCGACGTACTCGGCGGCGAGACACACACGTTCGGCGAGACGCACGAGGACGTCCTCGTCGAGTCGTTCGACCTGTAGTCGATCCCCGAGACCACCCGTGCAATTCAAACCGCTCCCCGCTCCACCGGCCGACGAGCCGCTCGTCACGCTCGACGCCGTCCGGACGGCGCTTCCGGCGACGCCCGATCCCGAACTCGATTGCTGTGCCCGAGTGATGGCGATAACGACGATCGAAACGCGTGACGCCGCGGCGGACTGGCTGACGTTCTGCCGCGCGCTCGAACTCGCCGCCGAGGAATCGACTGGCTACCGGCGCAACCCGATAGACGGTACCCTCGACCCGGAGTGCCTCGCGAACGCGTTCAGATCGCGAGTGGTGGGCGCTGCCGTAGTCCTCGACGCGATCGAGACGGCGGACGAGCCGCTCCCGCCGACGGCCGTCTTCGCCCACCTCGACGAAGGGGGCGGGATCCCGCGCACGGCTCGGCGCCGCCACGGGGACGACCTCACGGAGCACTGGACGGACCGTATCGACCGACTGCTCGGGTGGGCCGCGGCGTTCGGCCTCGTCGAACGGGTCGAAGGCGGGTATCGGCTCGCGGAGTGAGCGGACGGTGTGGCGCAAGTGTAGATCGTCGTCCGGTCACACCTCGCCCCGCCAGACGTACCTACCGTCGACCCGTTCGATCGCACCGGTTTCCCGCCACCGTTCGACGACGCGTTCGATCCCCGCCTCGTAGGTCGAGTATACAGGTTTCCAGCCCGTCTCCGCACGAAAACGCGCCGCATTCGTCGGCATCGAGTTCGTCAGCAGTCGGACGGTGTCGCGCCCGACGGCCAGCCGTGCGAGCCAGCCGGGAACTCGACGTGGCGCCGACGCGCCGAGTTCGTCCGCCAGCGTGCGCAGAAACGCAGCCAGCGTCACCGGTTCCTCGTCGACCACGTGATACACCCCAGAGAGGCGGTGTTCGATCGCGCTGGCGTAGGCCGCCGCGGCGTCGTCGACGTGCACCACCGAGAGCGTCGCGTCCCGGCGACCGAGGAGGCCGCTCCCGACGACAGGCATCCGGCCGGCGAGGAGACGCTCGCCGAATTGGCGCGTATGTGCCGCATCGGGGGCGTAAAACCAGCCGCCGCGTAGAACGCAGCCATCCATCCCGGTCCCGGCCGTCGCCGCTTCCACCAGCTCCTCGGCTTCGAGCGCCGACGCCGTCGTTCGATCCGGGTTCGGCGTCGCCGTCTCGTCGAACGCGCTCCCGTCGGGCTGGCGAGCGACCCAGACGATGCTCTGTGCGACAAATTGCCCCACCTCGGCCTCTCTGGCCGCCGCGAGCAAATGTTCGGTTCCGTCGATCCGGATCCGGTCGTTGCGTTTCCAGTCCGCCGCGGACGGTTTCGCGTCGGTCGGAATCGCCGTCGCCGCGTGGACAATGGCATCGATGTCAGGCCCGACAGCCTCGACGAGAGAGGGGCGGTCGAGTACGTCACCGACGACCGGCGTCCCACCACGCGATCGGACCGCTTCCGCGCCTGCGTCGTCCCGTACTAGTCCGACCACGTTGTGGCCGCGATCTTCGAGTTCCGCGACGAGTCGCCGTCCGAGGACGCCTGTCGCGCCGGCGACGAAGATGTGCATAGTCGACAGTTCACCCGCGGGAATACTAACTGTTTCTGTCAGGTTCGGTACTGAGAACCCCGTCCGTCACCTGGCGTAAACCGGCTCGAGTCAGACTCGGGGCGTGACGTCCGTCACCGTACCGACGCCCTTGCTGCGGCCCTCGCGGAAGACGAACTTCTGGCCCTCCTCGACGAGATACGGACGGAACTTGAAACGAATGCGTGTCTTTCCCGTGTCGCCTGGCAGGAGACGACCACCCTCGGGGTAGAACGCCGCGGCCTCGCCGATCGTCTCCAGGTGTACCACGGGTTCGTAGCCATCCCCGATGCGGGTCGGGTGGTTGAGCACCATCACCTCGGCCTCGAACTCCCGGACGGGTTCGGGATCTGCGTCGGCGGGCAGGAGGACCATCCCTCGCTCCAGGGCCGATTCGGAGATCCCCTTCAGCGCGATACCGACGATCCGACCGGAGCGAGCCCTGTCGACGCGGTGGTAGTGCATCTCGATGGAGCGCACCTCGACTTCGTGGAACCCGCCGTCGGCCATCGGACCGACGAGTAATTCGTCGCCGGCCTCGACCGCACCCGACTTGATCGTCCCCGATGCGACCGCCCCGACGCCGGTCACCGAGTAGGAGCGATCGACGTACATCCGGAACTCGCCGTCCTCGCCCGCGGTCTTGGGCAACCGGTCGAACAATTCGTCGAGGGTGTCGAGGCCCGTCATCGTGACCGCGCTCGTGCGGGCGATCGGAACGACCGTCTCGTCGATCTCCTCGACGGCGGCGTCGACGCCGTGGCGCTCGACCGACAGCGGCGACTTCTCGACGTCGCGCAGCAGGCGTTCGACCTCGCGTTCGACTTCCTCGACGCGCTCGTCCTCGACGAGGTCCGTCTTCGTGATGGCGACCATGGTCGGCAGATCCGTCGCGAGGAGGACCCCGAGGTGTTCGCGCGTGACACGGGTGGGCCCGTCGTCGGCCGCGACGGTGAGCAACCCGTAGTCGAGTTTCTGCCCGACGAGGCCACGGATCGTCGTCCGCAGCCAGGGTTCGTGCCCGACGGTGTCGACGAACGAGACGAGTCGGTCGGCTTCCTCGACGACAGCCGCGCGGTCGCCCTTCCGGTTCGGATTCCGAACGTGAACCGGGCCATCGTCGTCGAACCCGTAAACCGCGTAGGAGAGGTCCGCCGAGAGGCCGCGTTCGACCTCGTGAGGCTTGACGTCGAGAAAGCTTCGCGTGTTGCCCTCGCCGTCGTCGGCCCGGCCGGTCACCAGCGAACCGACGAGGGTGGACTTGCCGTGGTCGACGTGGCCGGCCGTCCCGACGACGACGTGTTCGGTGTCCGTCTCGAGAACCGCGCCGTCACAGATAGTCGCGACGCCGACGAGCCCGCCCGTGGACTCGGTCTCGCTGGCACCCTCCGACGCGCCTGCCTTCCCGTCCCCGACGGACGAGTCCGCATCCGCGTCGGATCGATCCACGCCCCACGTCTGGACGTCCTCGATGTGGGCGTCGGCTTCCTCGGCGAGCAGAGAGAGGACGTCCATCGACTCGGAGAACGCGTCCGGCGAGATGCCGGCGAGGCCGCCGTCGTCGGTGACGCCAACGACGTAGGTCGCCTCTCCGTCGCCCGAAAGAACCCGATGGCGCAATTGCGCAGCGAGACTCTCGCGACGTCCCTCGGCCAGGTGGATGTGTCGGGAGAGACGCTCTTTGAATTCGACGTTGCCACCGTCCTCCTCGCCACGGTCCAGGGCCCGCTGCAACAGGGCCCGGTCACGGGACATACAGTTCGGTACCCACTCACACAGGAAAAATCTTCGCCAGTGATCCGTGCTAGCATTCCACGACAGACCGGCGTCCACCCCGGTCTGCTCCGATGAGACAGCGACCGCATCCAGGCACCGTCTACGGACGATGGGCTCGACAGGACTCGAATCGCCCCGGTAGAGGTGGTGACAAAGAGTTCCCACGTCCATTGCTGAATACAAATCACGTTCAGGCCAGACCGAATGGCAAGACATGCACACCACTAGCCGATCGGATCTGGCGCTCGGGCTGGCGTTGATACTCCCAGGGATCATCACCGCGACTCTCGTCGACGAGCTGGCGGTGACGGCACTCGCCGATCCACGGACGATCGCCGACAGCATCGCTGGGGCGATATTCCTCGGCGGCTGGGGCGGGCTCGAACACGGTACTCCGTGGGTCGGCCTCGCCGTCGTGCATCTCCTGTACTACGTCGGTGTGGGAGCCGTCGTCGCGAGTTCGCTCTCCATCGTCCGTCACAGCTAGTGAGTAGCCGTCACTGCGTACTGTCGATAGCGCCCTATCCGTGCAGATTCTGTATAGCGCGCTTGATAGGTTTCAGTTTCAGTATCCGGAGTGTTTTTATGAACGATCGGCAGAAAGTGTTCGAAAACATCATGACTGAAACGGACCAGAGGGTGCGATCAGCGTGGAACTGAGTTCCGTCTACGTCGGGGTCGAGGACATGGATCGAGCGGTCGACTTCTACCGTGAGCTATTCGACAGAGAACCCGAACAGGAAGAGCAACGATTTTCGATCTTTACGTTCGGTACGATCGATTTCGGCCTGTACAACGCTGCGTACGACGGCCACGAGATCAGATTCGGGAACAACTGCGTGCCGAATTTCGAGGTCGACGACGTCGACGATGCATACGAACGAATCGAATCGATCGCACCGGAGATGGTCCACGAGACCATACTCGAAATCGGCGACTACCGGACGTTCCATTTCGTCGACAGTGAGGGGAACGAGATAGAGGTGTTCAGCCTCGATTCGACGTAACGCCGTCGCGAGAATCGATCGATCGTTCTCGGGTACACTCGGGTTCGGACGCAGTTGTCGACCGCACCGAACCCCGACCACCGTGCTTTCAAGCCCTTCGGCGTCGTGGGAAAGCTATGAGCGTCGAAGGCCTCTGTCAGATCTGCGAGTCACGGCCCGCGGAGCATCGGTGTGAGAACTGCGGGGCACTCGTCTGTGACGTCCACTTCGAGGGAGGACTTGGCCTCTGTGCGGATTGTGCGGCACAGGCACAACCAGGAGATACCGACGACACGGAGATTCACCGGTTCTAGGGAGGGCCTACGTGGCGGGAGCAGGCAGAGAGAGAGAGAGAGAGAAACTCACTCGTCGCGGTACTGATTCAGTCGTTTCTTGAGGCGTTTCGCGGCCCTCCCTGCCGCCGTGTCGAAGTCCGCGCCGGCATCCTCGCCAGCGAAGATGATCCCGCGCGAGGAGTTGACCAGTCCGACGCCGTTCGCGAGGCCGTACTCGACGGCGGCCTCCGCGTCGCCACCCTGGGCCCCGACGCCGGGGACGAGGAATGGCAAATCCGGCACCTGCTCCCGGAGGTCCGCGAGTTCCTCGGGTTTCGTCGCGCCGACGACGAGGCCCACGTTGTCGTTCTCGTTCCAGAGGTCGGCCAGTGCAGCCACGCGTTCGTACAGCGCTTCGCCGGTCTCGAGTTCGAGGTCCTGGAGATCCGCCCCGCCGGGGTTCGAGGTGCGACAGAGGACGAAGACGCCGGCCTCCTCGTTCGCGAGGAAGGGCTGTAACGAGTCCCTACCCATGTACGGATTGACGGTGATCGCATCCGCCGACGGCCCGGGGGAATCGGGATCGACGAGTTCGGCGTACTGTCGCGTCGTGTTGCCGATGTCCGCCCGCTTGGCGTCGAGCAAGACGGGGACGTTCTTGCCGTGGGCGTACGCGATCGTCTCTGCCAAGGCCCGGAACCCGTCCGGATCCTCGTAAAAGGCAGCGTTCGGTTTGAAGACGGCCGCGTGTTCGTGCGTCGCGTCGATGATTCGCCGGTTGAACGCCCACCGCGGAAGGTCGTGATCCTGCAGGTGAGCCGGGATGCGAGACGGGTCGGGGTCGAGCCCGACGGAGACGACGCTGTCGACCGTGACGATCCGGTCGTGCAGCCGATCGAAGAAGTTCATATCCCGCGTTTCGCGACGAGGGTCGAAAACGTTGCTATCGACGCAGCCGCGTGGTCCGCGCGCGGTCGTACCCAACTCGTCCGGGTTCCAACTCGTCCGAGTTTGTTCACTCTCGCCTCGTTCGAATTTCCTCACTCGATCGGCGCCGCCATCGTCGAGAGGAGCGCGTTCTCGGCCTGTCGCGAGTCCAGTCGCGTGTGCTGACAGACGATGGGGACGTCGGCTTCGATGACGCTAGCGTAGTCGGTCCCGCGCGGGATCGGCTCCGGTTCCTCGAGCTGGTCGAACCTGACGTGACGGGTCCGTCTCGCCGGAACCGTGACGGTGTACGGGCCTACCGGTTCTCGATCGGCGAAGTAGATCGTTATCTCGACGACTGCGGCCTCGTCACCCGCGTTCAAGAGACACACCGTCTCGTGACTCTCCAGTTCCGGCTCTGAACCGGTGCTTCCCACGGGAATGTAGCCTTCCGGAATGGCCCACGTCGTCGTACCGAGCACTGGTCACACCCGTTCGGTCGACCACTCCGCTCGTGAAAACGCAGGTCCCGGCCAACGCAGGGTGGACAACTGTCGACGGCGCCCGTTTGTCCGCTCATCCCGACAGGGGAGATTCCAGCACCACTGCGTTCGTGTCAACGACCACAATATTCATGCGTCACTGGGAGAACCGATAACCAACGAATCTCAGCCATGTCACTCACACGGCACCATCTGTCCCTGGTCGGGCGCGGGCTCGGCGCACTGGTGATCGTCACCGGTGTCTCGCTCACGATCGCCGTGATCGCGGCGGGCGTCCTCGGCGCCACCGCCCTCCTCGTCGTCGGAACGGTAGTGGCGCTGCTATCTGCCCTGTTCTTCCCCGTTCTGGAGGAAACCTGGATCGTGACTGTCTGGGACATTCCACCGACGACGCTCGTCGCGGCGGCGATCGGAATCGGATTCGTCGCGCTCCCCCTCGTCTATCTGCGGCCGGTGCGAGCCGAGATTCGGGCGTTCGAGCGGGCGATCGCCGAGCCCGGGACGCCGGCGGACGACCGCCACCCCGAACTCGCCGCGGCGAGCCGGAAACTGGCCGCTCAGGCGGCGGTTCCGGAACCCGACCTCCGCATCGTCAACCGACGACGCCCCGAGTCGTACGCGATCGGCGGCCGAGCCAGCGGGACGATCGTGCTCACCCGCGGCCTGATACGCGAACTCGACGACGCTGAGCGGCTCGCCGTGCTCGCCCACGAAGTCGCACACCTGGCAAACGACGACAGTCGATTCATGCGACGATTGCTCGTCCCGCTGCTCGTCGCCGAACGGCTCGAGGCCGACGAGCGACCGACCCTGAATCGGGTTCACGCCATGAGCCCGTTCACCCACGGCGGTCGCCTCCTCGCGTGGGGAGTCCTGACCGCGGTACCGACGGCACAGGAACGGCTGTGTGAACTCGGCATCGGACTCTTCTCACGCGGGCGCGAGTTCGCGGCCGATCGCGCCGCGGCGGAGTTGACCGGGTCACCCAGTGCACTGGCAAGCGCGCTCGAGACGCTCGACGACAGTCGCGGGCCTCCGACACAGGACAAGCGCGAGTACGCGCGCTCGACGAGCGCGCTCGACATCCTCCCGCCAGCCGAGCGCTCGAGAACCCGGTTCGTCCGGACGCACCCCGAAACGACCCGCCGGATCGAGCGCCTCAAGACGATGGCTGGAACAGGTATGGATAACCGGACGGCCTCGTGAGCGGCATCGAGCCGGTCGGTCCCGTGACTGTGGTCGGTTCCCCCACTCCGTTCTGGCACTCGTGGACGAGATAGCGAGGATATACGCGAGAGAGAGAGAGAGAGAGAGAGAGAGAACTGCGTTCGAAAACTGGCGGGCGAACCGATCATTTGTCGCCGTTCTGGACAGTATTATATCGGTTGAGCGAAAAGGAGGCGCATGGCCGACCGGATTCTCGTTCCCTACGACGGATCGCCACAGTCGCGAGCGGCGCTCGAACTGGTCTTCGACGAATTCCCCGATAGCGACGTGACGGCGCTGTACGTCATCGAGATCCCGCAGGGCTACTGGGCCCAGCTCGTCGGCCCCGAACTTCAGCTCCCCGTCAGTGAGCAGGTCGAAGAACACGCAGAAGAAATCCTCCAGTCGGCGAGCGACGTCGCGGCGGAGTACGGACGGGACCTGGAGACGACGCACGTGACCGGCGAACCGGACACTCGGATCGTCGACTACGCAGAAACGGAATCGATGGACCTGATCGTCATCGGCAGCCACGGACAGGAAGGCCTCTCGCGCGTCTTGCTCGGCAGTGTCGCAGAAACGGTCGTCCGGCGCTCCCCGGTTTCCGTCCTCGTGGCCCGGGGAGGCGGAGACCGGTAGAAACGAGAAGAGACAAAGTGGATTCTTCTGGCCCGTATGCCCACGATCGAAGTCGAACACGGACGACGGACAGATCAGAATGTCACGAATAGTAGATAGAACGCTATAGAAGTTGATGAAGATCAACCTACTCGTGAATTTCGCCGCGAAAGAGGCACTTACCGGATGAAATCGTTCTTCTACTTTAACCCGTAGGCCCTCGTCGGTCGATTCGCGAGGCATGAGCAGACAACAACTGATAGCCGTCACCCTCACAGTGGCGATGCTCCTCTCGGGCATTGCTGCGGTAGGGGTGGCAAGCACGGGCGCGTGGACCGACCAGCACGAACAAACAACGGACGACGACGAGCTACAGGTAACGGTGGAGAACGCCACCGTGTTCGTCGTCCCCGACGAATCGAACGTTCCGGTCAGTGATGCGGGCGATATGGCCGGAGACACGACCGACGACAACGAGACCGACACCGGCGTCGGAACGGACGACAACGAGACCGACGACGGCGTCGGCACCGACGACAACGAGTCCGACGACACCGGCGTTGGAACGGACGACGCCGGGGATCACCAGACCAGTGCCGATAGCGTCGATCGGTTCGACAACGTCCACATGCAGGTAACCGTGGAGGCACCGAACGTCGTCGACCTCCAGGAGACCGGCATGGACGCGAGCGGAGCGGCCGACGCGACCGGCGATGACGCTGGAACCGACGAGAGCGACGCGAACGACACCGAATCCGAGGCCGGTGACACTGGCTCCATGGACGGAGCCCCCAGTGGGGACCTGACGATCGAGCAGGCCACCGTGTTCGTCGTCATCGACGACGACGAGTACACCGGCGCGGACGGTGACACGAGCCTCACCGACTCGGAGTTAGACGCCGCCTCGATCTTCATCATCGTCGGTGACGAGACCGACGATTCGACGATGGGGGACGACGGCGTCGGCACGGACGACAACGAGACTGACAACGGCGTCGGCACGGACGACAACGAGACCGACGACGGCGTCGGCACGGACGACGACGAAACCGAGGACGCTACCGATACCGGAATGGATGACGGTGGCGAGGTGAGTATCGATACGGCGACCATATTCGTCTACACTCAGGGCTCGCTCTCCGATCTGACCGGAGAGATGGGTACTGACACGACCGACGACGGCGTCGGCATGGACGACAACGAGACCGACGACGGCGTCGGCATGGACGACAACGAAACCGACGGCGGCGTCGGCATGGACGATTCCGAAGACGACTCGACGACGTCCGAGGTCGACACGAGCTGGACCGTCGAACGTGCGACGATCTACGTCTACGCCCACGAGGACATGATGGGATCCGAGGACGCCGGAATGGGAGACGAGTAACGACCACAGTCACGGCCGATCGACGGCCGATCGACGCTTACTTTTTTGGACAATACGAGTCTGCCGTAGTCGAATCCGACGGCACACCGGTACAGTACGTGATGGTCGCAGAGCTCTGACAGTGACGTCGTCACCCCCGTAGTGGAGTGTATCTGGTTCGTCGGCTCACGATGTGCGTGCCCGACATTGACGGGCGCAGGCGACGTACCTGGGTACGATGCGCCCCCTCTACCTCGGCGTTGGGAGCGTCGTGCTCGTCGCGACGATCGTCGACATCCTCTGGACGACGCTGTGGGTGGACGGCGGATCGGGCCCGCTCTCCGGTCCGCTGACGACCGGTTTCTGGCGGGGACTCCGGCGAGTAAGCGGGAGTGAACGGGCGCTGAGCCTGGCCGGTCCGCTCATCCTCACCGCCACGCTGACGCTCTGGATCGTCGGTCTCTGGCTCGGCTGGAGCTTCTTCTTCGCCGGGGATCGGTTCGCGGTTATCAGTTCGAGCAGCGGTGCGCCGGCGGACTGGGCCGGCCGACTCTACTACGTCTCGTACATGATGTTTACCGCCGGCAACGGCGATTACGTCCCGACGACCGACGGCTGGCAACTCGCCAGCGCCGCCACCACCGCAAGCGGCATGGCCCTCGTCACGCTCGGCGTCTCGTACGTTCTCACGGTACTCTCCGCCGTCTCCGAGAAACGGGCGTTCGCCAGTGCCGTCACTGGCCTCGGTGAGCGTAGCGAAGCGTTCGTCCGAAACGGACACACCGACCGTGATGGCTTCGACGGACTCGAGCAGCGACTGAACTCGCTCTCGGATCAGCTCGATCTGCTCTCCGACAAACATCAGGCCTACCCGATCCTGCACTACTACCACAGCGAGCGCTCAGAAAACTCCTCGGCCGTCGCCGTCGCCCTCTTCGACGACGCACTGACACTCCTCCGACACGGCGTCGAACCCGACGCACAGCCGAACGCGACCCTCCTCAGGAGCGCCCGGTCGAGCGTGGATCGGTACCTCCACACGCTCGACCGATCGTTCATCGACCCCGCCGAGGCGCTCCCGCCACCGCCGGAGATCGACCGACTCCGCATCGCCGGCATCGAGACGGTCTCCGACGAGGCGTTCGCCGACGTACTCGCCGATCGACGGGAGCGTCGACGGAAACTTCTGGGCGTCGTGCAAGCCGACGCGTGGGCCTGGCCACCCGTCGACGACACGTCCTCGTGAGGACGACACCCGTCCACCCGCGATCTCGCGTTACGCGTTCGTCACCCGAGAAACGATCGGCGTCGCCGTGATACCGTGGACGACGATCGAGACGAGGACGACCGCTCCGACGAGCGCCCAGAGCAACTCGACGTCCGCGAAGACGGCCTCGTTGAGTCCGTGAGCGAGGTAGTAAAACGAGCCGATGCCGCGGATTCCGAAGAACGCGATCGTGGCGCGTTCCGTCCACGGCCGGTCGAAGCCCAGAAGTGCGACGACGCCAGCGAGCGGCCGGACCACGAAGACGATCGCCACCGCTGCGACGGTCGCCTCGACGGTCAGCGGGGCGAGCAAGCCGCTCGCGATCGCGCCGCCGAAGAAGATCATGATGACGCCCATCGCGAGCTGTTCGGCAAGCTCGGCAATCTGGTGGAGCGCGTCGTTGTACTCGTGAGAGCGCTCCGAACTGCGGATCGTCACGGCGGCGACGAACACGGCGATGAAGCCGTAGCCACCGACCGCCTCCGTGAGTCCGTAGACGAGCAGGGTCCCGGCGACGGCTTCGAGTCCCTGGACCGATTGGGCGATCTTGGTGTCCGGAGCGGTGAGGAAGATGAGCCGTGAGACGAGCCACCCCAACGCGACGCCGAGGACGGTGCCGACGACGATGCGGTAGCCCACGTCGACGAGGAGCCACTCGACGGCCCAGTTGCCCGGCGCCAGCCCGATCAGGGCGATCGCGATCGCGAGATTGGTAAACGGGAACGCTAGCCCGTCGTTGAGCCCCGCCTCCGAGGAGAGGGCGAACGAGACGTCGTCGTCACCGACGGGTCTGTCCTCGTACTCGGCTCCCGTCTGGGGTTCGTCCACCTGCACCTCGGCGGCGAGGACGGGATCGGTCGGGGCGACGACCGCCCCGAGCAGGATGGCCGTGGGCGCGACGAAGCCGACGACCCACCACCCCACTACCGCCGCGCCAGCGATGGACACCGGCATCGCGACGGCGAGCAAGCGCCACGTCGATGCCCAGGATCGCAGTCCTGGCGGCCGATCGAGTTTCAGCCCGACGCCCATCAGCGCGATGATCACCCCAAACTCGGCCAGTCGTTCGGTCGCCGCGGGCTGTTCTAACGGATCGAGCGCTGGGAGCCCGATCGGCAGCGAAAAGACGGCGGCACCGAACGCCACGAAGAGGATCGGAAGCGAGATGGCTCGCCGAGCGACGAAGCGCGGCAAGATAGCGATACCGAACAGGAGAATGCCGGCGACGATCACCAGCAGATCGTACAGTTCGAACGCCACGTGCCCTCCCTCCCACGACAACGGACAAAAACCACTGTCCACGGAGAGCGGTCACCTACCACTGTCCACGGAGAGCGGTCACCTACCACTGTCCACGGATCGCAGTCCGCTGCGGCATCGAGACGGTGCTACCGTCGTTCGTGGGTGTCCCGCCGCCCGACGTACGCAAGCCCACCGTAGTTCGGCAGCGACCCCCAGCAACGACTATGACCGGACACCGGGTCGTGCCGGTGAAAGCGAACAGCGCCACCGGCGGTGAGAAGCGATCGCAGGCCGACGGTAGGAGCGATGCGCGCTCGACGTCGCCAACCGGTTGGCTGACTCGCCGGCGCGTACTCCGTATCGGCGCAGTTGCGGGGCTCGCCGGACTGGCCGGCTGTACCGAGGACGTCGGGTCGGAGTTGCCGCCGAACACGAAGTGGCCGGTCGCAGAACTGATCCCGTCGCTGCCCATCGAGACCAGAGCCGACCGGTTCGACGCGAGCGTCGAGGCGGCCGCCGGGGCGGATGTCAGCGACGTAGAGACGTTCACAGAGGCCGTGACGATTCGGGTACCACGCGTCGAATCCGTTCGTGAGAAACGCGACGTGCTGGCGGTCGACTACGTCACGGACGTCGATCGGAGCGAGGGAATCGGCAACCACGTGGCCGCACTCGCCGGTGCGTACGCGGCACTCGTCGATGCCGGATACGACGCGTACGCACTCGGGACGACGATCCTCGAATCACCCGACGAACCGATCGGAAGTGTGGTCGTCTACACCGACTGGGCGAACGCGTACACGACGGGACGATACACGACCGCCGAGTACCGCGAACTCGTCTGGACGACCATCGAGTCGACGCGCCACTCGCCCACGATCGAGGTAGCGCCCGACGAGTGAGTCGATCCGGGTCGGTGAACAGTACGGTCGGACTCGACGAGGCCAGTACGGTCGGACTCGAAGAGACCAGTACGGTCGAACTCACGGGGTCCAGTCCAACCGGCGATCCAACTCGGCGGTTCCAGGGATTCTTCCACACCGGTTCGAACGCGGTCTCCGACAACCGATTTAAGGCGGTTCGATCCCCCTGTCTGGGTATGGACATCTACGAGAGCGACCTGCCCGGGGTGGGCAAGAAACACGAGGTCGAACTCGAAGGCGACGCTCGCCTCGTGATAATCACGCACAACACCGGAAAACGCGAACTCTACCGGAAGGAGTCGGCGGACGCCGACGGCGAGAAGGTCGCAGAACTCTCGGATCGTCTCGCGCGGACGGTCGGGACGATACTCGAGGGGGCGTACTTCCAGCCGGTCGAGACGAAACAGGTCGAGACGCTGCTCTCCGACGAGACCCTCATCGAGTGGTACAACGTCGACGACGACGCCGAACTCGTCGGACAATCGCTCGCAGAGTCCCGGGTCCGTGAACGGACGGGAGTCTCCGTCGTGGCGATCCAGCGCGACGACGACGTCCTGTCACCGCCGGAGCCGGACACCGTCATCGAGGCGGGCGACACGGTCGTCGTCGTCGGCGAACGCGAGAATTGTCAGACGTTCGAATCGATGGTATCCGGTGACGAGGCCTGAACCAGTGACGATGGCCCGACTCAGTGCGGCGCACGACCGGATGGCGCGACCGCCGAAGCGCGCGCCAACGGCGAGGTACCCGTCGAAACGGTATCACGTGGGGGTGCGACCGTGGCCGAGGTGACGCTCTTTCAGGTCGGCATCCTGTTTGCCGCGGCTGCCCTCGCCGGTCTCGTCGCGGACAGGGCCGGCCAGTCCGTCATCCCGCTGTACATCCTCGTCGGGATCGTCCTCGGGCCGTTCGTCCTCGGGCGCCTGCCGGACGTGGCCCCTCCATTCGAGGTCGCCGGCGTCGACCTCGTCGCCGGGGCGAGCGCCGTCGCCGTCGACGGAACCGGGGAGTTCGTTACCCTCGGGGCCGAGCTCGGGATCGTCCTCCTGCTGTTCTTCCTCGGGCTCGAGTTCAATCTGGAACGACTGCTTGCCTCCCGGCGGAAGATCGGCACGGCCGGGACGATCGATCTGGGCACCTTCGTCGTCGGGTTCGGCCTCGGCTGGCTCCTGTTCGGCGGCGCACTGGCCGCCTTCTTCGTGGCCGGGATCGTCTACATCTCCTCGTCGGCGATCATCACCAAGTCGCTCATCGACCTGGGCTGGATCGCGAACGACGAGGCGGACCCGATCCTCGGCATCCTGGTCTACGAGGACCTCTTCATCGCGGTCTACCTCGCAATCGCGACCGCGATCGCGACGGGGAGCGGGGGCGTCTCCGAGGCACTCGGATCGGTCGCGATCGGCCTCGGCTTCATCGGCGCACTGGTCGCGTTCGTCTCCGTCGGTGAGCCGTTCTTCGAGCGACTGCTCGCCGGTGCCTCCCACGAGTTCACAGTGATCCGGACGCTCGGGCTGACGGTGTTGATCGCGGGTGTGGCGCTCTCGCTCGGCGTCAGCGAAGCCGTCGCCGCGTTCTTCGTCGGCATGGGCTTCGCCTCGACCGGCCACGTTCACGACTTAGAACGGCTCCTCGAACCCGTCAGGGATGCGTTCGCGGCCCTGTTCTTCCTCTGGATCGGCCTGCGTACGGATCCAGGGTCGTTCGGGCCCGTCGTCGACCTCATCGCGATCGCCGTCGTCGTCACGACGGTTACGAAGCTCGTCACGGCTTACTGGGGCGGACGCGTCTACGACCTCTCGGCGAAACGATCCCTCCGCGTCGCCCTCGGCATGACCACTCGCGGCGAGTTCTCGCTGATCATCGCGAGCGTCGCCCTCACGGCCGGCGCGAACGAAGTGCTTCCCGGCAGCGTCGCCGACGAACTCTACGCCCTCGCCGTCGGCTACGTCCTCGCGATGAGTGTGCTGGGAACGACGCTGATGGGCTACGCCGACCGAATCGAAGCGGTGGTGGTGCCTCGGTTGGAGACAAGATCGGCCTGATACCGACCGACTGCGTCGAATCGACCGGGCCGAGAGACGCCCACCGTCGATCGAGCGGTCCTCAGAACGCTTAAGGTGGGTCGCTAGTAGCCCTTGAGCATGAACCCGACTGTCGAAACCGAACGCGAGTCGCACCGTCCTCCACCGACCGGTGGCGACACAGCTACGGACGAGGCCTCCTGACCGATGAGTGACGAGGAACTCGCCAAGGACCTCGGGCTGGTCTCGGCGATGATGATCGGGATCGGGACGATGATGGGCGCCGGGATCTTCGTCCTGCCGGGGATCGCGGCGCAGGAGGCGGGCCCGATCGTCGTCGTCTCGTTCGTCATCGGTGGCGCCATCGCCATGATCAACGCCCTCGCCGTGAGCGAACTCGGGACGGCGATGCCGAAAGCCGGAGGCGGGTACTACTACATCAATCGCGGCCTCGGCCCTATGTTCGGGTCGATCTCCGGCATGGGCGACTGGATGGGGCTCGCCTTCGCCTCGGCGTTTTACTGCATCGGGTTCGGCGGCTACCTCACCGGCATGCTCGAGGGAACGGCCGCCGAACTCCCCTCGCTCTCACTGGGGACGTTCTCACTCCCATCCGTGTCGCTCCCCGAAGTATCGCTCTTCGAGGCCGAATTCCTCGGGACGACACTGGTCGGCGGAACGACGACGATCGGCGTCTCCGACATTCAGATCGGGGCGCTGCTCGCCGGCGTGGCGTTCGTCGGCGTCAACTACATCGGTGCGAAGGAAACCGGCGGCATCCAGACGATCATCGTCTCCACGCTGCTGTTGATCTTGACCGTCTTCGCCGCCGCCGGATTCTTCGAGTTCGAGTGGGCGGTCCTGCTCCAGGACGGCCCCGCCCCGACCGACCTCGGCTACGGGGCGATCCTCCCGGGCACGGCGCTGGTCTTCGTCTCGTTCCTCGGTTACGCGAAGATCGCGACCGTCGCGGAGGAACTGAAGAACCCTGGGCGCAATCTCCCCCTGGCCGTGATCGGCAGCGTCGCGATCGTCACGGTCTTCTACGCGATACTTGTCAGCATCATGGTCGGCATCGTCCCGTGGGACCAGCTGCACCTGGAGACGCCGGTCTCACAGGTGGCCGAACGCAGCTTCGCCGGCATCCCCCTCCTCGAACTGGTCGGCGTCGGCGCCATCTCGGTCGCGGCGCTGCTCGCGACGGCCTCCTCGGCGAACGCCTCCATCCTCGCCTCGGCGCGTATCAACTTCGCGATGGGGCGCGACAAGCTCATTTCGGACGAACTCAACGAGATTCACCCGCGATACGCGACGCCGTATCGCTCGATCGCTCTGACTGGTGGTCTCATCCTCCTCTTCATCGTGGCGCTCGGACAGGATCTCAAGATCCTCTCGAACGCCGCGAGCGTCCTCCACCTCGTCGTCTACGCCCTGATGAACGTCGCCTTGATCGCGTTTCGCGAGGCCGACGTGCCGGAGTACGATCCGGACTTCCGGGTCCCGTTCTACCCGGTCACGCCCATCCTGGGAGCGCTCTTTTCCTTCGGATTGATCTACTTCATGGACGGGATCGTCATCGCGCTGAGTATGGCCTTCGTCGTCGGCTCCGTCGCCTGGTACTGGTTCTACGCGCGAAAACACACGACGGTCCAGGGCGTTCTCAGCGAACACATTCTCGACCGGTCGGAGGAGATGCCCGACGCCGCCGTCTCCGCGGCCGAAGTCGCGGCTCCGGACGAGGCGGTCCCCGACCGCGTGATGGTCCCGCTCTCGAACCCCCGAACCGAAGGTGCGCTGATGGAACTCGGGAGCGAACTGGCTGCGGACCGTGACGGCATCGTCCACGCCGTCCACATCGTCAAGGTGCCAGACCAGACGCCGCTCGATCGTGGCGCGGCGATGACCGATCGCATCGACGCCGAGTCACAGCGACTGCTCGATCAAGCTCGCGAGAGCGTCTCCCGATCCGACGTCGAGATCGAGACGACCACGGTCGTCTCGCACCGGCCATTCGAGGCGATCTTCGACGCCGCCCATCGACACGACGCCGACGCGGTCGTCATGGGATGGGGTGACGACCGGCCGTGGGCGGCCGGACGGGCCGAGCGCCCGCTGGACGAGCTCACGCACGACCTGCCGTGTGACTTCCTCGTCCTGAACGAGCGAGATTTCGACACCTCGCGCATCCTGCTGCCGACCGCGGGCGGACCGGACTCGGAGTTGAGCGCGGACGTCGCCCGCACCTTACAGCGGACGACCGGCGCGGACGTCGAACTGCTGTACGTCGTCGACGATCCGTCCGAGCGGGAGGAAGGCGAGGCGTTCCTCTCCGCGTGGGCCGCCGACCACGATCTGGCCGACGCCACCCTCACGATCGACGCGACGGGCGACGTCGAGGCGGCGATCCGACGCGAGGCGGCCGATCGGACGCTCCTGCTCATCGGGGCGACCGAGCGCGGGCTGCTCTCCCGGCTCGTCGATCACTCGCTCGTCTACGACGTCGTCGACGAGGTCGAGTGTTCGGTCCTGCTGGCCGAACGGCCGACGAAGCGTTCATTCTTCGAGCGGCTGTTCGGCCGATCGTAACGATGGGCTGCAGCCGGCGGATTCGACGTGGAGGACTACTCGGCCGGTTCGGGGAGCGAGACGACCGGGATCGCCGGATCAGTCACGAGCCGCGTGGAGACGTCACCCGACAGCAGACGGGCGATTCGACTGCCGCCACGGGCGCGGAACGCGACCGCGTCCGCGTCGACGTCGCCGGCAGCCTCGAAGATCGTCTCCGCGACGTCGGTGCCGTAGTACCGGTCCGTGTCGACCCGAACCCGATCGCCGAGTGCCATCTCGATGGCGTCCAGGATGTCCGCCGAATCCTCCTCTCGCTTCCCCAGCGGCGCCTTGTCGATCCCGCCGCCGGATTTCTCGATGACGTGGACGGCCGTGACCCGGTCGACCCCTTCGAGGTACGGATCGAGCGCCGCGCAGGTCACGTCCGCGTCGGCCTCGGAGGCGACCGGAACGCACAGGTGTCGAAAGTGCATGGCAATGGGCGACGATTCGTCGGCTGACGGCAAAAGGATTGGTACGGGCCGGCGGGGCGCCGTTCCGAAACGCGACGGTAGCCGGCACACGAGTCCACGGGCAGGTCTAATCGAGCGCCAATCCCCATCTCCGGGGAGCAGTCGTACGAAGTTCGAGGTTACTCCCGCTGAGTCGCGACCTGGTTCTCTGCATGGCGACGGACGGATCCGTTATCGTCACAGTTCGGAGGGGCCCGCTGTGATGCGAACGTTCCCGTCGGGGAGGATGTAACCGACCGTCGGCGCATCGAATTCGATCCGTTCCGAGGTGAACTCTGCAGTGGCCGTCGAATCGTCGGTCTGGATTCGCATCTCCCTCGTAGTGCCGTACTCGAACGGAAGTCCGAGTTGGGCGACGCCCTCGTACGGATCGACATCGTATTCGAAGTGCAGCGGCGACGCTGAGCCGTTACGTTCGAGTTCGACGTGCACAGCGGCCGAATCGTTCGCGAGGTTCACCAGAGTGAAACCCGTTCGATCGGACCCGTCCGGCTGGTACCCCTGATGTCTAACTGCTCGAAAGTCGGCTGTATCGATGCGAATGGTGGTATCGTCGCTGACGTAGTACTGGACTGACGCAGCGACGTCGACGTGTGAATCGCTCTCCATAATACCGCCGGCCAGTTGCACACCGCCCGTACACTGTACGCGCACGACGAACGCCGATTCGAGGGCGACACGGACGTCGCTTCGACAGGATAGCTGATTGTTCGTCGGATTGTCGTCTACGTACCGGTTGTAGATCGTGGTCGCCTCGTACGTGGTCGTGTAATTCGAGACCGTCCGTTCGGTGAGCGTGTCCGGTTTCTCGGGGAGGGGAGCCGCTGGTTCGGTATCGGTAGACGATACCGGGCCAGTCACACATCCAGAGCCGAGGACAGTGAGCAGGACGACGACCACCGAAACCCGGGAGACCATAATTAAAGTACCGTCGACTGCCATAAATAAATGAGGATCACTCAAATACCCGCTTCAGGTACTACGGACCAACCGTAGCCGATGAATCGGCTGTCGAACCATCCGGGTCCGCAAACGAGATCCGGTATTGGCGACGATATCCCCCATCGAATCCCCGGCCGGAGTGTCACTCCCGGTTCCGATATTTTCCGATATTCACCAGTAGATATAAGTCACACTGCGAAGTAGCTCTCGCTGGAAGACACCGTCTCCAATCCGCCGCAGGGGGATGCGCCGAAATGCCCCGGGTGCTGACACACCCGAGACGTGGCTTCCACCGAAGAGGCTGAAGCCATGATTGCGTACCTGCCCACGAGACATAAACGTCTCGCAAACCAGCCCCTCGATTCTCCGCCGATAGCGACGTGTCGCGAGGTACGTCCCCGGATTCGATTCGATTGGGGGATGCCGCCACGCGCCGATAGGCTGTCGTGGCTGGCGACTGCCGGGGAGCCGGCACCTCGTGGCGTCGCCGGGCGGGCAGCCGCGTCGTGGCTCGCACCCTGTTCGGTCCGATGTGGCTGAAAATCCAGATCCGGGGAGGAGCGTCGACACTACAGGGGGCGGCCCTGCTCGTGTCGACTCTGCGCGATAGCTGGCGACACTACTCGGTATCGAGTAGCGTCATCAGTGGCGAAAGCGACTTATGTAGTACGCACGTACTACACTATATGGCTCACTCAAACACCACCGGTGGCGACAACAATGAGAAGGTGAACCTTCGACTGCCCACCGACTTCCTCGCGGACATGGATGAACGATGGCAGGAAGACGGCTACGACTCTCGATCGGAATTCATGCGAGAAGGACTGCGCGATGCGGTGTACGGAACCCGTCTCTCTCGACGGGCGCTGGAAGATCTCGCGGAAAGCGAACGACAGTTCGCGGAGGGGAAGACAGTGAACGCCGAGCAAGCCCGTGAACGGTTCGGGACGGACAGCGACGAGTGAGAAGAGTGAGTTGGACGTGGGAACTCTCCGAGCGCGCTGCGGAGGCGCTGGGTGGGCTGAACGCGACGACACAGCAACGGCTTCTGGACAAGTTCGACGATGTCGTCACTGACGAGTTCCGAGCTCCACCGGACTTTGCGAAACCGCTTACCGGGATGGATCCGTGGCAATCGCTTCGTGTTGGCGACTACCGCGCGATCGTGCGCTTCGATCACGACGAACGGGTGATGAAGATCGGTACCGTCGGTCACCGGTCTTCGATTTACGACCGATTCCCGTAGAATAGAACGATGTGATCGTCGACGCCAGAATCGATTCGAGAGACTGCACCTTCCAATATTTCCGATATTCACCAGTAGATATAAGTCACACTGCGAAGTAGCTCTCGCTGGAAGTCACCGTCTCCGAACTGTCGCAGGGGGATGCGCTGAAATGCCCCGGGTGTCAGAGCACCCGAGACGTGGCTTCCACCGAAGAGGCTGAAGCCATGATTGCGTACCTGCCCACGAGACATAAACGTCTCGCAAACCAGCCCCTCGATTCTCCGCCGATAGCGACGTGTCGCGAGGTACGTCCCCGGATTCGATTCGATTGGGGGATGCCGCCACGCGCCGATAGGCTGTCGTGGCTGGCGACTGCCGGGGAGCCGGCACCTCGTGGCGTCGCCGGGCGGGCAGCCGCGTCGTGGCTCGCACCCTGTTCGGTCCGATGTGGCTGAAAATCCAGATCCGGGGAGGAGC